>JALOBP010000027.1 GCA_023228295.1 Methanoregula sp. | reverse complement strand
TCCGTGAGCGGTACTCTGCACTCGCGAAGGATGCAGATACGACCCTCACGGCGGATCTTTTTCGGGCGGGGATTGGGTGCGTATCAATCCGGACAACCGATCCCTATGACATCCCGTTGCAACGATTTTTCCGTGGCATGAAACGGAGGAGGAACCATGGCAGGATTTTATAATCCCGTGTGGCTCTGGGGACTGGTTCTCATACCGATCCTTACGGCAGCCTATTATTTCGTGATCCGGAAAAAAAAACTGGACGCGCTCACATTTTCCCGGATTGCACTTGTAAAATCCGCACTCGGAGATAAACCGAAGACCCGTCGTATCCACATGATGTTTGCAATCACACTTGCTGCCATCGGATTATTGTTTATAGGCCTTGCCGACCCACACATCTCACTCGAACAGGAAAAAGTCGGAGTAAATGTTGTTCTGGTCATTGACGATTCAGGGAGCATGCAGGCCAGCGACTACCAGCCCACCCGGCTCGAAGCCGCCAAAAATGCGGCAGACTTGCTGATTAAAAACCTCGAACCAACCGATAACGCCGGCGTGGTGATCTTCGAGTCAGGCGCAACAACCGCAGCTTACCTGAGCCCCGACAAGGACCGGGTCCGGCAGAAACTTGCGGCCATAACCCCTAAACCCGGACAGACCGCCATCGGAGATGGCCTCACGCTCGCAATCGACATGGCCAAGTCGATCCCGAATAAAAAGAGCATCGTGATCCTGCTTTCTGATGGTGTGAATAATACCGGCATGGTCACCGTCGACGAAGCGGTCGCGGCGGCAAAGAACGCTAATATCCAGGTTTTCACGGTGGGGCTGGGATCGGAGCAACCGACCGTGATCGGGTACGACTGGCTGGGTAACCCCCAGTACGCGGAACTTGACGAAGCCACACTCCGGTCAGTTGCTGAAAAGACCGGGGGCAGGTACTTTAAATCTGTAGACGGGAGGACATTGTCAGAGATATATACCGGGCTGACCAGCGAGATTGTCCGCGAACCGGAAGAGACTCGTATAGGGGACTGGTCCATTGCCGGCGCACTCATCCTCATCCTCATCGAAATATTCCTGCGATACGGGAGGGGGCGGATCATCCCATGAAGTGGCCGGTCCCAGGTACCATTCTGCTGCTCTGCATCCTTGTCACGGGATCCCTGGCTGCCGATATCACATTCACCGCAGGCCAGCAGGACTACTATTTCCTGACCGGGCAGGCTGTGGAAATCCCAATTACCGTCACCAGCACGTACCCGGATGAGACACACGGGATCGTCAGATTCTCAACCGATGTGCAGCTCCAGAAGACCGGGGTTGTTATGATCAGCACCCAAAACCGAGTTTTCAGCCACACGGTCCCGGTCGGTCATTCATTCCTGAACCTCACGATGGCACCCTCGCAGGTTGCCCGGGACTACAAGGTGCATATATCATTCTGGCACGCAGCTCCGTCACCGGTCAATGCCAGCCTGCCGGAGATCTATATCCACATCGTCGCAGACCCAAGCCTTATGAAAAATATTCCTGTCCCGCGGGAAAGCACCAGCCTGCAGGAAAGCGGGGAAATCCCTTCCGAAAGCTCGGTCAGTATCGTTGAACAGACCGTTAGTACCTGGCAGCAGATGGGTTCTGACAGTACCGGGCAACAATCGGTCGCTGGTAACCAGCCGCAGGGAGACACGGAAACTGCCCGTGAGCAGCAGCTGCGTGATAAGGAGAGATGGGAGCAGGAACAACGCGAGTTCTACGGGAGGCTTTTCGCTGACCCACTGGTTGCGGCCGTTAACGCAAGTCTCGTTTCCGAAGGATTCACCCGACAGGCGCTGGATACCCAACCTGCAGGAAAGGATACCGGTACGTTCTCGATGTTGTACCGGAAAGGTGCTGATGATCAGGTTGTCGTGCAGGGTGCGATGCACGCGGGAATCATCCCCTCGATATCAGAGAGCTCAAATGCAGATATCGCCACAGATCCTTCACTTGGGGCTAATACAACATTCCTGTATTTCAGTCGGACGTTACGAGACCATGGATACAGTCATTCCGGAACTGCAATCAATCGCACGCTCACCGGTGCAATAGTGAATATCACGTATGTTACACCGGAAGGACAAAGAGCATTCGTGAATGCTACCATCGAGGATAACCATGTCATACAGTTGGCCATGGAAGAGGAGGCCGGGCCGGGCGGTTTTCTGTGGGTTCCCATAACCATTCTGGTAATGGCGATCCTCACGGTCTTCGGATGGTATGTGTACACGAAATACAAGAGGCATAAGATTCCCCCCATGAAAACCAGTGCCGGCCAATCCTGCCTGGATTTCGACCACCGAGATGAGGCGAGACAGCTCATTCTCGATGCTGAACGGGCATCTGAGCAGCACCGCTATACCGATGCATATGGGCTGGCGAGCCGGTCATTAAGGGTATTCCTTTCGCACGAATATGGAGACCATGAGGAAGTCACTACTGCTGAAATTGTTTCTGCCCTCCGCTCTTCCGGCCGCAATACCGCGGACCTTGAAACGATTCTCCAACGCTGTGATGAAATCGTGTTTGCCCGACAGATGCCGGATGCTGCGGAGATTTCCACCATGATCCGGCGAATCCGGGAAATTATCACCGCATGATGGACAGGAACCCGGCCACACGATAACCTCTTGTTGCAATCCAGCCCATTCAGGTCATAGTCCGGATAGTGCTGGACAAGATCTTTTTTTCTGGATTCCCTATCCATTAATATCTCCAAAACGATCACATGTGTTATATGCAGGACACTGAGACAAAAGAGATGCTCGCCGATCTCATATGGCTCAATGCCGTAATTGCGACCGAGCTTATCCAGATAACCGAGAACACATCCCAGATCCTCCGTAAAAGCCCGCCTCCGGAGAGTTGCCTCATTGAGCATAACGAACTCCGCAAGACCGCACTTGCCATGGCTGATAAGTACCGTCCCGGCACCGTGCTCAGCCAGCATCTGCTCAAGCACCAGTAACGTTATTGGCCGACCCGGGCAAACGTACTCCAGACATTCCAGCCGGAGACCCGCTGCCGCACCAGGCACGGACAAAAAAGGCCGCCAGAAACGTGCCGGTTATCTTGTCCGAATGGTTCTCCTGCTACTACCCCGCATACCATGACAACGGCTTCCATACCACCCCTCAGCCTTATCATCCCGGCCTACAACGAGGAGAACCGGATCTCGCTCTTCTTCGATTCTATTGCCAGATTTGACGGGGAACTGATTGTAGTCTGTGACGGGACGGACCGTACCGCGGAGATCGTTGAAGGTATTGCCTCCCGGCGTACCGACCTCACGATCCGCTGCCTCCGCTTCGACCATCGCCTTGGCAAGGGAGGCGGGGTGATCGCAGGGCTCAAAGAGGCAAAAGCACCACTCCTTGGCTATGTGGATGCCGACGGTTCAACGAGTATGAGGGAGATGCTGCGACTCTTCTCGTCCCTGCCGCATGCTGACGGAGCGATCGGCTCCCGCTGGGTGGACGGGTCAACACTTACCGTGAAGCAGGGGTTCCTCCGGCAGATCGAGAGCCGGGGTTTCAACATCCTGATCCGGCTCCTCTTCGGGCTCTCCTTCCACGATACCCAGTGCGGGGCAAAGGTCTTCACGAAGAATGCTGTCGATACAGTGTTGCCCCGGATGATCTCGCGGGGGTTCGAGTTTGACGTGGAACTTCTCTGGCAGCTCAGGATCGCCGGGTTCATGATCGAGGAAGTCCCCATTGAATGGCAGAATAAGGGGGACTCCCGCGTGCAGAAGCGGGATATGCTCCGGATGCTCGCCGGTCTCTTCAGGATCCGGTTCGGCAGGGGGCCCGAATGATCCCGGCAACACCGGAAGAAAGAAAGCAGGAAGCGTTCCGGCTCTTTGAAGACGGCAGGTACCTGGAGTCCCTTAAATTCTGCCAGGTTCTTCTCGATACAGGGAAGGACCCGGCTGTCGAGGTGCTTGCCGCAACCAACCTCTTCCTGACCGGCCGGCTTGAGGATGCCGAAGCGGCATTCCTCGATCTTGCCCGCAAGATGCCGGATTCATCATATGTCCATAGTTACCTGGCAAAAGTGCTCGAAGGCCGGGGCGACGAGGGGGCAATAGCCGAATATGCTACAGCAGTCCACCTCGACCCGACCAACCAGGATGCCCTCCGCTCCTATGCCGGCTATCTCCTCGGGCACAAAGATTACCGGGGGGCAGTGAAGGTACTTCGCCGCCTGGTCCATATCGGCAGGAAACCGGCGGATCTCCGGGACCTTATGCGGGCGCTTATCGAAGCCGGTGACGCGGAGGAGGCGCTGGCCACCTGTGCGGTGCTTGGCGAGGGAACAGGAAAATCAGCCGAATATATCGATGCCCTGATACAGACAAAAGACTTCCGGGCTGCCGCAGATACTGCCTGCGAGATATATCCCACGACAAAGGACCGGGCGGTGTTCAGGAAATACCTCCACGCCCTCGCACAATACGACCGTCCCTCATCGCTTGAAGCATACTCCACCGAGGTCAGCGAGAACCCTGATTCGGAGATTCTCTTCGATTATATAGAGATCCTGCAATCGTCCGGCAATATGACTGCAGCACTGGAGGCGACCCATTCGCTCCTTGCTATCTCCTCAGATCCCGCATACCGGTTTCTGGAATGCAATGTTCTTGCCAGGTGCGGACAGGAAACGGAAGCCATCTCTGCTTACGAACGGTTGATCCGGGACGAACTCGCGACCAAGAATGATCTCGAACAACTCAGAGAGATCATCGGAACGTACCGTGAATTTCTGAATAAACAGATGGATCCTATGGAAGCAAAGCGGCGGTTCCTTGATCTTGTCTCGCGGGACGTCAACGTTGCAAGCCTTGTTGAAACTGCCCGGTTCTACCTCGATTCTGGGGATACTGGCGAGGCGCGTTCATGGTATTACCGGGCATACAGGGCGGACTTTTTCCTTGGAGGGCTCGATTATGCCCGCTTCCTCATCGCTCATGGAGAAGACAGGGAATGCGAGAAGGTGATGCTGTACATCCTTTCCAATGTGAAGAAAGGTGCGGATCTCACCCGCATTGCTGAGGCAGTTGTTGATGAGAACGGGAAGATGTACCAGCTCAAACGCCTCCTGGAGCAGCTGATTCAGCGGCTCGAAGAACGGAGGTCATCGCTCCATTCAGATGGCCTCGAGCTGCTGGCAATGGCTTATTTTATCACCGCGTCCAATGCTCTGGAAGATATGGACTATTCGGGCTGTAAATATCTCTGCCTCTCGGGAATGGACATCCTGCCCACGCCGGGTCGTACCCTGCGGCTCGAGGACTTCCTCCAGCTGGTCCGGGCCTGCAAGGAGCGGTCTGTGGCCGACCGGCCCATCCTGCATACCCGGCCACAGCAAAAGAAAGTGGAAACCGTGCCCGCAGCACAGGTTCTCACAGAACAGCTGAATCTCACTGGACCGGAGCAGAAGATCTTAGAATTCCTGCAGACCCACCGTAAGGCAACCGAGATGGACCTGCGCAAGGTGCTCGGGACACGGAGGGTGGGGGGGATCGTGAATATCCTCATCCGGAAGGCTGCTGAACAGAGCATCTCAATCATCGGGAAGAAAGGCGTTGGCGAGGAGGGCGAAATATATGAATATACCGGAACCTGATCGGACCGACCGGCAGCGGCTCGAGAGCATCAATATCATCAATGCTATCCGGAGGGGCACGGTCCCTGCGGGAGGACTCGAACGGATCGCGGTCGGTCTCGATATCGAAGAAGAGGTCATTGCAAAACAGCTTGACTATGTAGCGCTTGGGGGTGGCGACACCAAGTTTATCCGGGGCGAATACGGGAGCGGCAAGACATTCCTTGTTGCACGTTCGCTCGAGATTGCACGCTCAAAAGGTTTTGTCACATCCCAGGTTGTCATTTCCTCTTCGGCACCGCTCCATAAGCTCAAGAGCATCTACCAGCAGATCTGTGCCGGCCTCCGCACCCGCGAGGAGGAGCACGCCATCAAGACAATCGTCGACAACTGGCTCTTTAAAACCGAGGAACGGCTCATCTCGGTAAGCGGGAATGAGCTTTCCGAGGCCGAACTTGAGGAGGCGACCGGCAGGGAGATCGAGACTGCACTCTCGGCCATCTCAGAGATGAACTCAGCCCTCGCAGCAACACTCCGCACATACTACAAGGCCAACAACAACGGCGACTTCCCGCTGGCCCAGGCAGCTCTTGGCTGGCTCTCGGCCGAGCCCAACATCGGGCGGGATTTCAAAGCAAAGGCAGGGATCAAGGGTGACATCGATGACACCATCGCCTACCTTTTCCTGCGGGGCCTTGTTGCGGTCATCCACGGGGCAGGTTACAGCGGCCTTGCAATTGCCATAGACGAGATGGAGACTACGCAGGGGCTCCAGAGAAACCAGAGGGAGAAGGGTTACCAGACACTCGTTCAGATCATCGATGCCCTTGACCGTGGCGAGATGCCGCGCTGCTACTTTCTCTTCACGGGAACGCCGGCAATGTACGACGGATCGCGGGGGATCCGCTCAGTGCCCCCGCTCTATGACAGGATCAGTATCATCCAGACCGACGGCTTCAAAAATCCACGCCAGCCCCAGATCGTGCTCTCGAAATTCGACACCGCCAAGCTCGAACAGGTGGCACTCAAAGTGATGGATGTGTACGCACAGGCCTATGCCGAGCCGGACCGTGAGCGGATCTCCCACCGGTTCATCCGTGCAATGATCAAGAAGATCACGACACGGTTTGGCGGGAGGGTGGACGTGATCCCGCGAATCTTCTTAAAAGAGTTTGTCGACATGCTGGACAAATGCGAACTCTATGACGATTACAATCCATGGGAGGGCTACGAGTTCGATTTCGATCACCTGAAAGGTGAGCTCAAAAAAGAAGAAGAGGCAGTCATGGTGGTGAAGTTCTGATACCCCTATTAATCGCAGGAATTAAAGGCCCCAAGGGTCAACCTGAACATATGCGATGGGGGGCCCTCTTCATTGTTCTGCTGGCATGCTTCGCGATCTGCATGCCGGCTGCGGGTATTCCCATCCCACCTGCGGTCAACATTACTTCCGGGGCTCCCCCACTCCCGCCAAGCCTCACGATCATGGCAAGCCCGTCCGAAGCACAGGTTGGCGATACCGTTACCCTGAGTGGCACCGTCACCGGCATTCACACGATTGCCGTGTACCTCTATGTTACAGGCCCGGAACTCGACCCCCGCGGGGTTGCCCTTGAGAACCTCAACATTGCGGCGGGCCGGGGCCTTTTCACTACGGCACCGGTGAAGATGAGTGACGGTACGTGGATGTATGAGTGGGACACCTCCATCATCATCGGCAACTTAAAGCCCGGAACCTACTCGGTTTATGTCGTGGCATCCCCGCTCGACCGTCTCCGCTCAAATCCACAGGAAACGGCGGTTGCGCAGGTTAATTTCACTCATTCTGCAAATCCATCTCCCGGGCTCCGCTTTCGCCACTTGTGCCACTCGTTGCATTTGTATTGGCCGGGATATTTTTCAGTGTAATGGGAATGAAAAGAAAGTAATATTTTTATTGCTTTTTTCGTTTTTTATTATCAGGAAAATGACCCTGTCGATCCAGGTCAGATTTACGGTTCTGTCAGTTGTGGGCAGGGTGTTTCCCCCCGGGCAACCGTAACGTTCGTCCTTGCGGGACAACAACAATCCCGGTCCCGACGGTAATCTCCAGGGGTTTCTGGTTTCACGGACTGGCCGGAATTTTAAACACAAAAATTATGAAAGATTTATCGATCCACTGGAGAAATGGGGATACGATGAAGGGAAATGCAAGCATAATTTTTGCGTTCGTATGCATTGCAGCCATCCTCTGTGCCGGGTGCATGGAGTCCGCACCTGCAGGCACACCGGTGACAGAGGATAGAACACCAGCAGCTTCTCTGACAATAACTAAGGTTCCCCGAACAATGGAACCTGCAGTCGTGGAGAATACAACTGCCCCAACACAGGCAGCCACGGACACTTCTGCAACGGAGAACACAACAGGGACGGTAAATGTCTGCGCAACGATTCCGCCCAGGGATGCAGACCCGATCCTTCACCGCTATGTTTTCCGGTGGCCGGACATGGTCAATAACGCCATTTACGGATATGAGTATAAGTTCTATCCCGAAGGTTCCGTGATTTACAAATACGGTATTGTCACTGAGGTATCGAGTAATCTCAAAATAAACCCCACCCAACAGATGGCCGGAACCTGGACCAATATCGGTAACTGTACCTACCTGGTGAAGATCCTTCCGGAAGGAGAGAGCGGCCAGTATTACACCCGGGAATATATCCTTATTCCGGATTACGAAGATCCCCTCTACCCGGGGAAAATATACAGGGAACATATCGAGAGCAACTATGAACGGGACGCAATCTTCCCGGGCTATGAGAAGACCGACCGGATGTATTTCCCCGAACGGGCAAAGATCGATTGAACACCTCTTTTTAACTTGGTCGGGCTGATGCGCACCGGATCAGGACCTGGTCCCGGTTATCAACAATAGATGAACAATTGTGCGTACCGGTCCGTTCCCATAGCACAATGATCCGGTTTAAGGTCCCCCATGCAGGGATTTTCTAACGGGGATTGGGTACCTGATGGTGACCAACGGGCAGGGGGGGTCGGAGGGGGTAACACGGGTACACTGCTTGTCCCGACCACAGGTCCCGTCTCTGGTATTTTGTTTTCAGAAAATTCCAGATTCCACACCGTGAAAATGACAGAAATCCGGCACGGTGCGGAATCGTATGCCGGTGCAGGATTGTGCCCGGATTTACATTTGTACCCATGCGACCCCCTCCGGGCCATTCCGGATCATGGGCAGGATTTTTACGATTTTTACGTCAGGAAATCTGGCAATTCGGGGGTATTTTTAGTGGAGGGGGTCGGGCGGTGTACTTTGAAACAATTCCGGACTCCGAAAGAAAAACAGGGTCGCGATTAAAATTCGTAAGGAGAAAGAGAACCGGGATCAGAGTTCCCTTCTGACCCTGACCGACTGTGCATGGGCGTGGAGCCCCTCGGCAGTAGCGATGGTCTCGACAATGTCGCCAATCGCTTCAAGACCATTGCGGTCGAGCATCTCGACCGACGCCGTCTTGCAGAAATGCTGGACATCGAGGCCCGAGTACATCTTCGAGTAACCGGCGGTCGGGAGGCAGTGGTTGGTGCCCACCGCATAGTCCCCGCAGGCAACCGCGGAGTATTTCCCGACAAAGATGGCACCGGCGTTTCTGACTTTGGTCACAACCGAGAGCGGGTCGGCAACCTGGATGGAGAGGTGCTCGGGGGCTACGACATCGGATGCGGCGCAGGCCTCATCAATATCGTTAACAATTGTGTAACCGGAGTTCTTGAGCGCCTCGATGATGATCTCCTTTCTCGGGGCAGCGGCAAGCAGGGAGTCGATCTCTTTTCCAACCTTTGCCGGGAGTTCCTTGTCGGTCGTGATAAGGATGCAGGCAGCGTTCGGGTCGTGCTCGGCCTGTGCCAGAACATCGGCGGCAACGATACGGGGATTGGCCGTGCTGTCGGCGATGATCCCGATCTCGCTCGGGCCGGCCGGGAAGTCGATCTCGGCGTGTTCCCGGAGCATCATCTTGGCAAGCGTGACGTAGATGTTGCCGGGCCCGACAATCTTCTGGACCGGGCGGATGGACTCGGTTCCGAGTGCCATGGCGGCAATGGCCTGTGCCCCGCCGGCGCTGTAGATCTCGGTGACACCCGCGATGTCGAGGGCAACGAGCGTTAAAGGCTTGATCGGCGGCGGGGAGCAGGCACAGACTTCCTTTACGCCGGCTACCCAGGCAGGGACAGCGCACATGAGCGCAGACGAGGGGTAGGCCGCCCGCCCGCCGGGAACATAGATACCGACCCTGTTGAGGGCGGTGGTCTTCATGCCCAGAATGATACCGGGCTCCATCTCCTGCAGCCAGAGGTCCTTTGGCTTCTGGAGCTCGTGGAAGCGCTCGATCCGTGCATGGGCTTCGACAAGGGCTTCGATGACCTCTACATCAACTGAATCGTAGGCTGCCTCGCGTTCTTCTTCGGAGACTGCAATATCGATCAGTTCAACATATTTTTTCGCAAGGTCGCGGAGTGCAGCGTCCCCCTCGTTCTGCACCCTCCCGATGATCTCCGTGACGGTAGTACGTGCATCCTCAAGGCTGGTCTTCCGGGCCCCGAGCCATGCATCGATCTCAACTGCCTTCCACATAGTGCGAATATCTTCGACAGGAAAGATTGTTAAGGTTTCGTTGGAATACGATTCTGACGGCGGACCAACTCATCCCCGTAGTTATTGGCATACGCAGCCCGAAAAAAACACCGGGCACCGCTTTTTATTTCCAAAGCACGTACCTGATACCAGAATGGAACCCCATACCCATGAAAAGATAAAAAGTGCCGATGAGCAACCCGTGTACGAACGGGTATTCGAATCCGCACTCTGGAGCTCCCGGCTCATCGTCCTCCTCGCGGTCATCTTCGGCACGATCAGCGCCATGCTGCTCTTCATCTCCGGATCTGTCGAGATTCTCGTGAGCATCTCCCACTCGATCTCCCTCTTTCCCATGGAGATCGAATATACCACCCTGCTCAGCGGCATCATCGGCGGCGTTGACCTGTACCTTATCGGCATGGTGCTCCTGATCTTCAGTTTCGGTATCTACGAGCTCGCCATCTCCAAGATAGATATCGCAAGGAGTTCGGAATCCTACCACACCCTTCTTGAGATCTCTAACCTCGATGACCTTAAAAACAAGATCATCAAGGTCATCATCATGGTCCTCATCGTCAGTTTCTTCCAGCGGGTTCTCTCGATGAAGTTAACAACCTCCATGGACATGCTCTTCATGGCAGTCTCAATCGCGGTAATCTGCGTTGGAGTCTACTACCTCCAGAAACTAAAGATGTGAGATCCCGTCACTTTTTTTACCCATTCGTAAAAAGACTCGTTTTTCAGTCAATCCAGGTACCCTGTTTAATCCGGTTTCACAGAAATCAGAAGATCCCCTTCAGACCGTTCCAGGGGAAATAGTATGGTATAAACGGATGATCAATTTGCCGGATTGGCTGTCCGCTCTGCCCCCTGTCTGTACGGACCAGAATCTACGCGGCTGGCACGGGAAAAATACCGGGATTCCGGTCTTTTCCGGTCAGTACACACCCATAAGGGATATTGCTGTTAAGAACGCAATAGAAAAATAACAGAATGTGGTTTCTCATGGGCAGCCCGTATTTAAACACGAATGAATCGATTATTCTTTCAGCGCACGATCTGGTCATCAACATGGTCTCCGCTGAGGCAATCCTCACCAACCAGCGCCTGATGCTCGTGGATAAAAACCACCCCCGGATCCTTCCGCAGGACATCCTCTTTACAGCTGTCGAAACGGTAACCATTGGTGACAACATGGACAATGATCCGGTCCTCACACTGTCCGTAGTCACACCGGACGGGACGCGGCAGCCACTCGGCATGGCCTTTCCCCAAAGTATGAGAACGGAACGGACTGCCGAACGGGACGAATGGGCTGCCCGGATCCGCGAACTGAGTATCATAGCGCAGAGGGAGGGCGGCATTGTTGCCATGGAACTGACCCCCCCGTGGATCCCTGGCACGATTCCGGAGGAGCCATCAGATGGAGAGCCGACTGAGTTTGTCCCGGCCGGAACGCACTTTAAAACATCATCTCTTTCAGAACGGAGGAGCCGGGCTGCGAATGCATCAAAAAACCGCATGATCGGGATTGTAATTGCGGCTCTGATTATCATCGCTCTTATCGCTGCCGGGGTGTTCATCTATGCCCCATCATTCATCCCCCAGCCTATTCCCCAGGTTACACCCGATCCAACGCAGGTTCCAACGCAGGTTCCAACACCGACCGATACACAGACACCACCCGCGACCCCGGAAGTAACTGAAATAGTACCACCTACGCAGGTCCAGAGCATCATTCCTCATACGGGTGTCTGGGTGCGGGTGATATACGACGGTACTTACTCCGGTACTGCCGGTCCATCGGGACGCGTCAGGGATATCAAGGGTAGTGGCGACCAGTTCTTCCAGGTACCAGCCAAGGATGAGATCATGTCCGCCTCCATCACCAAGCAGGACAACTCGGGCAACCCATTGGCCGTTGAGATCTATTACGAGGGTGTGATGGTGAAGACCGCGACTATCACCAGGCCCGGGGGAACGCTCGATCTTGACGTGAACTTACAAAATCTTTAACCACTCTGCTGCCTCCATTTCCTGTTCTTTTTTTTTAATGCAGGGTTTACCTAAAAAGCATATCTGGGTCTACAGCTCAGAAGCTAAAGAAGAACGGGGAGATGATACCATGCACGGACCCTACCTGGAGAGCGGGGAATCTCTTGTCCTGACTACGGACCGGATTAGTCTTGACAATCAGATCTATGAGGCTATGCTCACCACACGTAACCTGATCCTCATCGACAGTACAAACGCCCGTTTCGAACCACGGATCATACCCCTTGCAACCATCCGGTCGGTCCGTAGCGGCAAGGCTGCAACAAGTGAGCCTGTCATCATCCTTACGCTCCAGCTGCCGGATGAGACAAATCCTGGAACGCGTATCATTATCTTTATACAGGAGCCGCTCGAGAACCGGAAACATGACCGCGACCTCTGGGTCCAAAAACTCATCGAACTCTCCATCTCCGGGCGGGTGGAACACGTCCAGGATATGACGGCTTCAGTAAGCAATGGGAAGGGGATACAGCCATCCGTCAGGCACTGGCTTGCCCCTGAGGCCATACGTCCGCGCAAGGAGAACTTCCCGGTATCCCCTCCACCACGGGACATAATCATTGTAATGGATGAACCGGAGCCTGCTGCAGTGCCGGAAATTCTCCCGGTAAATGAAATAACGGATGAATCTCATGAAAAAACCGGCGATGAATCGGTATTTGCACCACCGGGGGAAGATTCAGGGAATGGTGATGAGGACGGAATCGGGTTTTCTGATATTCCTGCATTGACCGCGGAGCCGGAAGAGCAACCGGTTCCTGAACCCGTCATGCACGATTCCAGGGAGGAGGGTAATGAGACCGCCCCTGATGAAGTGTCTGTTCCGGCACCCTTGGTAACCCCGCCTCCTTCCCAAAAAGTCACGGAACCTGCAGGCTCGCTTGCCGCGACCATACGGGCTGCAGTGCGATCCCTGGCCAGCCAGCGGGAACAGCCTACGGTGCCTGATTCCGGAATTCCTGCGGGGTTGGATGGGAAGTCGAATGCACCTCCCATCCGGCGCACATCCCTGTTGCCGGAAAAAACAGATGTTTCCCCGGTCACAGAATGCACTGAGGAGCAGGCAACGCCATCCGCTCCGGACATTCAGGAGCATCTGTCGGCATTTGAAGAGATTGAACGCGGGGTACGGATATCATCGCAAATCCCGGAAATCCAGATCGAGTCGACCAAGGTTGATGAGCCACCCGCTATTCCCGAATCACCTATTCCAGATCTTCAGCAACTGGATAGTCAGTCGGATATTCTGGAACCTCTTGATGTGAATGTGCAACCCGCTATTCCCGAACCACCTATTCCAGATCTTCAGCAGCTGGATAGTCAGTCGGATATTCAGGAACCTCTTGATGTGAATGTGCAACCCGCTATTCCCGAACCACCTATTCCAGATCTTCAGCTGCAGGATAATCAGACGGATATTCTGGAACCTCTTGATGTGAATGTGCAACCCGTTATTCCCGAATCACCTATTCCAGATCTTCAGCAACTGGATAGTCGGACGGATATTCTGGAACATCCCGATGTCAATGTGCAACCCGCTATTCCCGAACCACCTATTCCAGATATTCAGCAACTGGATAGTCGGACGGATATTCTGGAACATCCCGATGTCAATGTGCAACCCGCTATTCCCGAATCACCGATTCCAGATATTCAGCAACTGGATAGTCGGACGGATATTCTGGAACATCCCGATGTCAATGTACAACCCGCTATTCCCGAATCACCTATTCCAGATATTCAGCAACTGGATAGTCGGACGGATATTCTGGAACATCCCGATGTCAATGTACAACCCGCTATTCCCGAATCACCTATTCCAGATCTTCAGCAACTGGATAGTCAGTCGGATATTCTGGAACATCCCGATGTCAATGTGCAACCCGCTATTCCCGAACCACCTATTCCAGATATTCAGCAACTGGATAGTCGGACGGATATTCTGGAACCTCTTGAGGGGGATATCCAGAATATTGCCAATGATGAGGTGAAACAGACTCCCGTGGGCGGGGCTAAAGAACCAAAAATTACCACACAGGCAGGGGGTCCCATCCCACCCGCGTCAACCGTTCCGACACGTGCCCGTTCCCTGCTTATTGCGGGTGGCGTAGTCCTCTGCCTCATGCTGGTTGTTATTGCGGCGATCCTGCTTCAACCGGGCATCCAGCCACAGGATTACGAGCCTGTGACGGTCGTTCCCACAACAGTCACGGCTACGATCCCCACAACAACGACTGCAATCATCAAGGCAACGGTTCCGCTGGAAGGAGTGGGGGTGCGGATCGTATCGACCGCGTATTATACCGGACAGGCAGGGAACCCTGGATACCTGCAGCCGGTATCAGGTCCCGGTGAGAGATATATCAGCATGCACAATAACAACGGGCTGGTTCAGGTGTCGGTTGAGAAGCAGGAGTATACGAATGATGAACTCCTTGTGGAAATCTACTCCAACGGCACGCTGATCACCTCACGGTCCACCACAGTTCCGAGGGGATCGGTGGACATGCTCATCGACCCCGCGACCGGAAATCCACCGGGGATTGACACAGATAAATCCCCGTAAGTGAACACGGACGGAACCGGCCTGCCCGGTTGTATTGATTTTTCCCATGCCATGGGATATCTTTCATGTGCAGGAACACCAGCATTAATTATCCGATCATTCTACTGTACTGATACGATGCGAACCGAAATGGGTATTCACATGAAAGGTGGCGTCATCACCGAGCGGGACGCAGATTACTGCACGGTACGACTTCGGGCGCCGGCGGGGGTATTTACAGTCGACCAGATCCGGGGGATCGCGACCCTTGCAAAGACCTATGGTAACGGTGAAGTCCACAGCACCACCCGGCAGACGCTGGAGATCCCGCATGTCAAAGGGGACGCCTTGAAAAAACTTGCCAAAAGGCTTGAAAAAAACGGGACACCGGTCGGTTCTGAGAAAGACGAGATCGTCAACATCATTGCCTGTCCGGGGATTTCACGGTGCAAGTTTGCCAATATCGACACCATCAGCCTTGCAAAAAAGATCGATGCAAAACTCTTTGGAAAAGAGATGCCGGTTAAGATGCGGATTGCTCTATCTGGTTGCCCGAATGCGTGCACGAGCCCGATGCTCAACGAGATCGGGATCATCGGCAGGATCAGGCCGGTCCGGACAAAAGAGCGGCTCTGTACTGGTTGCGGGAACTGTGTATATTACTGTAAGGAAAGCGCAATCAAGATCAAAAACGGCTTGTCAGTGCTGGATGATGACAAGTGCGTCCAGTGCGGGGTCTGCGTCCAATCGTGCCATTTTGACCTGGTGAAGGCCGAAGACCGCCATTTCCTCATAACGGTCGGAGGCCGGCGCGGGAGGCACCCAAAGATTGGCAGGAGCCTTCTGACCGTTGAGACCGAAGAACAGGTCCTGTTCGTAATCGATAAGATCGTGGACTGGGTTTACCGACGTGCATGGAGCGGCCGGCTCCTCTCCGAACAACTTGATGATATCCACTTCGACAAGTTCCGGGAAGATATCATGAAAAAGGTGCCTGAAGCAAAACCGGTCACAGACGAGAGGAGTCGCCCGGGTTTGGATGTATGATCCATTCCGGGGATAAACGACGTTTTTTTTAAGAGACAGGGGCTGTCAACCCCTCTCATCTCTGCTCACCACAGTATTACTTCAACACCGCTCCCCTGCTCAAGCCCTTCTGCTCCTGCGGGAATACGAACGAGCCCGCTGCTCCGGACAAGGGTGTTGAGGAGTCCGGATTTCCCAAAGAGGGGTGTTGCCACACCGTTTTCCAGCCGAACGCGGACATATTCCTCTCTTCCCCGCTGGGAGGGGATGTTGATGGCAAGGGTTGCCCGCACGGTCCGCTGCAGGGTTTTATCGATGCCAAGCATCCGGTCAAGGAGCGGGCATACAATGGCGATGAGGACGACGAATGCCGATGCAGGGTGACCGGGAAGACCGAAGACCGGTTTTCCGGATATCCGGCCAATGATCGTCGGTTTCCCCGGCGCGATCGCGATCCCGTGAACGAGAACTTCGCCCATAGTCGCAATGGTGCCTGCGGTCATGTCCCGGTCATCTTTGGAACTCCCGCCGGAGAGTATGACAACGTCGCATTCAGGGACGGCCTTTGTAAGAACGGCCTCGAATGCCTCCTGCTCGTCGCGGACGATCCCGTACATCCGGGGGACACATCCGTATTCCGCCAGGTACGCGGCAAGCATTGGGGCATTTGCATCCCGCACCTGCCCGGGACCGGGGACCGTATTGACCGTCACAAGCTCGTTGCCGGTCGATATGATCCCTACGACGGGCTTCCTGGCGACCGGTACTTTCGCACACCCGCAGGCTGCAAGCACGCCGGCGTCCTGCGGGGTGATGCGCCGTCCTGCGGGAAAAACGATCTCACCGGATTTGAAGTCCTCGTCATGGAGGAGAACATTCTCGCCATGCGAGACGGATTTCTTGATCAGGATTGTATCCGCAGCTTCATCAGTGTATTCCACCATCACGACGGCATCGGCTCCCGCAGGCAGCACACCCCCGGTCGGGATATAAGCACACTCGCTTGGGCTGATCGCGGAGCCGGGCTCCTGCCGGCCCATCGAGATCCGTCCCTTGTTCATGAGAAGGGCCGGGGCCGCATCGCCGGCTCCTGCGGTATCGGCGGCCCGTACCGCGTACCCATCAACAACGGAACGGTCAAACCCGGGGACATCCGAATCGGCAGAGACCGGAACGGCAAGGATCCGGCCGGTTGCTGACTCCAGTGGTACCGTTTCCGTTACTTTTGCAGGTGAGATCCGGATGACCGTTGCAACGGCGTCCGTAACCGGAATAACGTTGAGGAACCTTCTCATTTGAAGCAGCCCAGCTGACAGCTGCGGATCTTGATCTTGTTCTTTGTCAGGTACTCACCAACAGCCATACGGGAGACTTTTGCTTTCTCTGCTATCTCGAATGCCTGCGGGCAGGTTATCTTGTCAGTGATACCGGCTTCTTCCAGTGCTTTTTTGATCTTCGCGTCACTCATAGTAATCCATATTCTGTGTACTTGCTCTTTGGGTATACCTGTTTTGGAATATGCAAGGGCCGGCCAAGGATTTTTCACATCTTCCGGCAAAGATCCGGAAAAACAGATGGAATAATCACGTTCGATCATGGAGGTGCAGGGATCTGACAACAAAACGGCTCGATATCACCGGCCCCGTAGGCGCATACTGCCTTGTCTCGGTACAGAAAAAAGCAAAGGCTTTATTGCCGTCCGATGAATTGATCATTACCTGCGATACCATCCCCGCGGCAACTACGTCCATCCCCCGGATCGCCAAAAGCGAGGGCATGACGATAGATACGTGCCGGCTCTCGCCCGGTCTCTGGGAGATCACCTTGAAGAGAACAACAAGCAGGAATCTGGCTGGACCTGACCTATGAATGCACATTTTTTCCTCTTCACAAGTCCTATCCTCCCAGAACGTCTTGGCTGGATTGAGGAATGTCTCAAGTTCTTCTTTGTGCAACTCTACCCGGAGACGCTCATGCACCAGAAGGGAGCCGAGAGCCCCATCTTCACGTTCTTCCTGACCAGCGATGCCCTTTACAGCCTTGCGGACCCGGAGACCCTGCAAATCTGGAATATCATCCTCTCATTTACTCCGGTTCGGATCGTCTGCGACCGTCAGGAACTGGACATGCGGGGGATCTCCCTTGGCCCGTTAAAAATGAAGTTTGCGGACCAGGTCGTCGATATAAACAGCATGGCCGCCGACAACAAACCCTCTTTCTGGAAGGACCTGGCCCTTGCAATCCGGCAGAGCAAAACGCCGCTGCCGGGGACCGCCGGCTGGTTCCAGACAGGATCGCCCTACATGCACCGCTCTGCATGGCATGGTATCCGCTTCCTCTCTGCCGCTATCGATGAACGTCTCTCTGCCGATCTCTACACATATCTTGACGGAATCCACTGCGGGCATCAGGGCCAGTACCCGACAGATATGGAGAATGTCGGGAAAGGCATCGTTATGCTCGACCAGAAGGCAACCGCTGCCGGGCTTTCTTTCCATGCCCTCGGGTGCAGCCATTCCGCATCATCCCGTGGCTACAATACTTGGGACGACGGACAGGGGCAGGTGATCTCGACCTGCACCGAACGGCCGTTTAAGATCCGGGACATTTCCTGGATGATCGAGCGTTTAAGCCAGCCCCATCCGGTCCTTGCAGCGGATGCCGGCCACCTTGCAATGAGAAAACAGGGTGCCACACCCTCCTTTGACCGGGCGGAGAAGACCAGTACCATGCCCCCGGTTACGATCCTTGTCACGAAAAGCCCTTACAGTACCGCCTTTGCATCCGGGGCCATCTCACTCGCGGTAGCCTCTGCCCATGCAGGGATACTTACAAGAGTAATCTTCATTGAGGACGGCATCTATGCATTGAACGGGAACCACCGCCTTGCGGAGAATTCAGCAGAAACAAATATTCAGGAGCTGATCAACATGGTTGCGGGGAGCGAGAATCTCCATTTCTTCGCGTTCACCCCATCTCTCCATAAGCGCGGGATCCAGAAGGAGAAGTCCCTCAATGCCGTGCTCGATATCGGCTACCCGGGCCTTGGCAAGATCTTCTTTTATCCGCCGGGTAACGTGCATGCAGAGCACCAGAGGTTACTGGTATTCTAAAACGCCAGATCACCGGTCAGATTCAGTTATCCGGGCGGATTTCTTTATTTTCTTCTGTATCCTGCGCTGCTATCTCACGGATGCACTGCACCAATTCATCAAACGGCGGGAAGGGATCCTGCCCGCTCCATGCAATGTACCGTACCTCCCCGTACTTGCGTGCTTCATCCATGCAGGCAATCTCAGGTGCGTGGGTGAAATAGATAAGCGGGATCTCCGTTCCCTGATTTCGTATTGCTTTTAGGAATCCGTTCTGCTCACCCTGCCATGATGTGCAATCCGTTACGATCACATCAAAAAAGACATAGACCATCAGGTGGATAGCGTCTTCGACCGAGACGGAGATCTCGACAAACATATCCCCGTCCCGTTCAAGGTTCCTGCAGATCCGGTCAAGGAAGAGCGGATCTTCATAGACACAAAGCACTGACAGGATACCGGAGATCCCATTTCCCCGCTCATGATCGGGGGAAAAACGGTGAGGAAGTATATTTCCGGATGCTGGTTGTGTCAAGGCTATCATCTCGTTAAGACTCCATGCGGGGGTACACGGATTCCAGGCGGCAGGAAAATGATTTCTACCGGTTATTTTCCAGGCCTGACGCGGGAGTCGCGATCAGGAGTCCGTCAATCCCCGACAGGCTCATCGCCAGGGGCAGCAGTATTCTCCACGCGGCATCATCTACCGGAATGACCAGCCGGTCCTTGAAATCGGTGATTTTCTTGAACAGGATCGTATCCCGTGAAACCACGGTCATCCGGCTGAACTCTGTGTTTGTCCCAATATTGTTGTGTTGTTTATCAACAAGCAGGAGAGCAGGGGGAGTCTGCTTGAAAATTTTTTGGTAATAAGTAATGTCGACCATCCTGAATTCTCCAAAACAGGGGGATCAACTTTCCCCAATATCCCTGAGCAGGTGCCGGATATCGATCCAGATGATCAGTTCGTTGAGATCCTGCTCCTTTTCCTTGATCTTTTTCTTGATGATCCCGAGAATGGCTTCATCATCCCCTGCACCTGCGGTGGAGGCGGCGTCAACGTCACTCTCTTCAAAGGTGGAGACGACAAGAACATCATCCACGAGAATGCCGGTCTTGGCTTTGGTTATCTTCTCATCAAGGACAATGATCCGGCTGCTCTCGATCGGCTGGTTGGATTTCTCAAAGATATTGAGCCGTTGTTTAAGATCGATGATGGTGGTTATCTCGCCGCGGAGGTCAATGATGCCCTTCATGTAGGATGCCGTGTTGGGGAGCTGGGTGATGGTGGTGTATTCCACGACCTCACGGACATCGAAAAGATCAACCGCATAATGTTCCTTTCCGAGAAGGAACTCGAGTACCTGGAATGTCTTTCCTGAAATTTTCGAATCATGCCCGGTATTGAGCTGTGCCAGGTTGCCCGCAGGGACCCCCTGGTTTTTTACTGCGTCTGTGCTGTCAGAAGTCATGTGTCAAGCCACCCCATTTACTTGAAATTGTTGATCTCTTTCTTGACATCCTCAACAACAACGGCAACATTACCGATGACTTTTCCGATCTGCTCAATCGCCGCGGATGACTCTTCGCTGGCGGCAGCCGAATCGGTTGATTCCTTTGCGGTGTTCTGGATGAGGCCATTGACTTCGTTGACACTTGCGGTGATCTCCTCGACGGATGCTGCCTGTTCCTCAGTAGCAGATGCAACGTCGCCGACATTCCGTGTGATCTGGTCGATGGACTGAGCAATCCTGGTGAAACTTGCCACGGTGTTCTGGAGGGCTTCGCTTCCTTCCTTGACGCCGGCTGTGGATGCTGCTACTGCATCAACGGCGCTGTTGGTCTGGGTCTGGAGGTTCTGGATCATATCCGCAATCCGTTCCGCGGATGTCCGTGACTCGACGGCAAGTGACTTGACTTCGGACGCAACGACCGCAAATCCTCGTCCTGCATCGCCTGCACGGGCGGCTTCAATCGCTGCATTAAGGGCGAGCAGGTTGGTCTGGTTGGCAAGGTCGGTGATCAGGTTGACGATATCGCTGATCTTATCCATCTGGCCCTTAATCTCAAGGATGATGACGTTGACATCGTTCGATGACCGGGTGATGCCCTGCATGCCCTGCTCGGTCTTCCTCGCAAGTGCCATGCCATCCTTGCTGTAATCGTCGGTGTCATGGACGAGTTTGGCGGTGGCTTCGGAACGGGTTGCAACGTCCTGGATCGTGCGGGAGAGGTCTTCCATTGCACCCTGGACCTGGTTGATGGCTTCAAGTGACTTCTCGACATTCACGCTGACCGCGGTAGCGTTCTTTGCAACCTGGCCGGCCCCTGCAGCGACCTCTTCGACATTGGCGTTTGCCTGCTCCGTGCCGTTCTGGATCTTGCCCATCTCACCGCCGATGAACGCAAGCGCGTCCTCGATCTTCTTCTGGGCTTTACGGCCGGCCTCGCGGATATCGGTTAAGTCCGTGAAGAATTCCATGGCGCCGATGGCGTTGCCATTGGTATCCATAATCGGGATACCTGAGTATGCGATATCGTACTGTTTGCCCTTGGGGTTTGCCTGCGTCTCGGACGATGCCATCCTGCCGGACATCATGCACTGGCCGGATGCGCATTTCGCTGAGCGGCAGTCCGGGGTCTTGAAGTGGTCGTAACATTTCTGGCCCAGCATATCAGCCGGGGTTACACCAGCCATTGTTGCCGATGCCTTGTTAGCGTAGATGATGGTGTATTCCTTGTTGATGATGAATGCCGGGACCGGGATTGCATCGAGGTGGCCGACTATCGCGTTGATCGTGTCATTGAGTCCCTGGATCATCGTGGCATAACCGCCTTCGAACCGGCCGGTATCCCCGCGGGCGGTCAGTTTACCTTCAACCGCCGCTGAACTGATCGACGTGATCTCGTCACTGAACGCCTGGATGTTGTTCACAACGCCCGTGAAAGCTTCTGAGACCTCGCCGATCTCATCACCCCCGGATACCATCCGCTCGTTCTTGTCGATCTCCTGGGCTGCCCCGGAGAAGTCGCCTACCATGACTTTACGGCCGAGCTCCACAAGGTCGCCCATACGGCGGGCAATTGAGTTGCCAAACCGTGTTGCAATGAATGCACCAGCTCCAATACTGATGATAAGGATGATGATGATCGCGTTCCTCAGGCTGTCGACCGGTCCGCTGAAATCCGAGGGGTCGACACGAGATATAATGATCCAGTCAAGGGGTTCGAAGTAGGTGTAGTACGCAACTGCATTCTTGCCTTCCCAAAGGTAGGTCACGCGCTTCGTGCTGCTCGTAACGGAGCCCTTGTTAGCAATCATATCTGTGACAAAATCATTCTCAGCAACATTGGATCCCTGCGAAGTCGGGTGGATCAGGATATCACCCTTGCTGTTTATGACATAGAGATACCCGTTCTCACCAATCTTCGTTCCCAGTATCTCCTCTTTTAACGGGCCATACACTTCATCTTCCGGGACACCGACAAAGAGGATCCCGATGGTTTCACCGGCGGAATTCCTGATAGGCTCATAGACTGCTGCATATTTTTTCCCAACTACATCGGCAGTGCCATAATACGTCTGGTCTTTGTTGATTACTGCATCATACACTGCATCGGAAACCGGGGTACCTACGGCGCGTTTCCCGTCGGTTCCAATAACATTGGTGGATACGCGGATGGCCTTGCCGTTTACGTTCTGGAAGACGGTGGCTTTAACACCCATGTCGGTCTCAAGGGAATCAACCACATTGTAATTGTCATTGACAACCTGGTTGCCATAGGCGATCTTGCCATCGACAATGGATGGAGCCCCGAGTGCTGCGAAACGGTTCCGCAACAGATTGAGATCCCCATCGAGTGCAGATTTCGACAGATCGTAGGAGTTCGATGTCATGCTGCGGACACCGTTCACCTGGGTTTGCAGGGTCATGTCGAGCTGGTCGTTGATGGCATTGCTGGCTGTAAGGTATGCCACGCTCCCAAGGAGCAGGGTGGGGACAATTACAAGGACTAAACAGATGATCAGGATCTTTGTCCCGATCTTCATGCGGTTGAATTTGTCAGATATATCATTCATCACTTTTTCACCTGTTTTTTTTCATTGATGGTGAGATGCTGAAGCAGGGAAATGGATCATTCATTGTTACTTCTTTTATAATTCCCCATGCACGATGCCGGTTATTTCCGGTCTTTCTCTTTTTATTCGGGAATGCCGGTTAGGGCACATGGTTTTCACGCATCACCCTAGGTCGCGACCAGGAGTCCTTCAATTTCCGAAAGGTCCTTGCGTTCAGGAGGAGAGACCCCCCATGCCGCATTCTCTACCCGGATTACACTCCGGGCTGATTCAATTGTCAGCCCCTTATACTGTAACCAGAGTGCCTGCACTGCAATGCTTGTATCCTGTAGGTCCATCGTAACCTCATCGTAGAGTTTTTATCGGTCCGTTTTTCTGTTTTATGATACATTACTCATAACGGGCATGACCAGGTGATCCGTTGGTGCATGTTCCCGCCCGCATTCGTGGCAGACGCAGGAGGCCGCGGCGTGCCTTCAACATACCGCCTGCACTCGCAATGAGAGACAATCTCCTTTCCATCGAATGATGACATGATTCCGTGCCTTTTTTTTCCAGCGTTCGCCTCTGATTCGGTACAATTCCTGTAAAAGGGGAGTCATCCTTCCCCAATATCGCGGAGCAGGTGCCGGATATCGATCCAGATGATCAGTTCGTGACGCTCCTGCTCCTTCTCCTTGATCTTTTTCTTGATGATGCCGAGAATTGCTGCATCCTCACGGCCCCCGGATGCCGAGGTTGAATCGATATCGCCCCGCTCGAATGTTGAAACAGCAAGGACGTCATCCACGAGAATGCCGGTTTTAGCTTTTGTTATTTTCTCATCGAGAACGATAATCCGGCTGCTCTCGATCGGCTGATCGGATTTCTCCATAATGTTCAGCCTTTCTTTGAGGTCAATAATGGTGGTGATCTCGCCACGGAGGTCGATGATCCCTTTCATGTATGTAGGGGTGTTGGGGAGTTGGGTGATGGACGTGTATTCCACCACCTCCCGTACATCGAACAGGTCTACTGCATAGTGCTCTTTCCCCAGAAGGAACTCGACTACCTGCAGTTTACCTGCCTGGTGCTGGTCCTTCTTTTTGGGAGTTTGATCCGGCACACCAGATGGGGGGGCCTGAACATCAGTTTCCGTTGCTGCTTTTGTCATGGCAACAACCTCCCTAGACCCTGAACCGTGAAACTTCCTTTGTCACCTTTTCTACGATGATGTTGAGATTTGCCACCACTTTGCTGATCTGGTCGATTGCAGCGCTTGACTCTTCGCTTGCGGCTGCGGCATCAGTTGCCTCGCTCGTTGTATTCTGCATGAGCCCGCCCACTTCATTGACGCTGGCGGTGACTTCCTCTACCGATGCTGCCTGTTCCTCGGCAGCTGCTGCGACTTCGCTCACATTCTGGCTGATCTTGTCGATCGCTATCACAATCTTGTTGAAACTCGAGAGAGTTTCCTGCAATGCGGCACTGCCCTCTTTAACACCATTGTTGGATGCTGTGACTGCATCAACTGCATCAAGGGTCTGCTTCTGGAGGTTGGCAATCATCTCCGCGATCCGTTCTGCAGATGTCCGTGACTCAACTGCAAGAGACTTGACTTCCGTTGCAACGACGGCAAACCCGCGCCCTGCATCCCCTGCACGTGCTGCTTCAATCGCCGCGTTGAGTGCCAGAAGGTTCGTCTGGTTGGCAAGGTCCGTGATCAAGTTGACGATCTCGCTGATCTTGTCCATCTGGTCCTTAATCTCCCCAATGATCTGGTTTACGTCATTGGAAGACTTGGTGATGCCCTGCATCCCCTGTTCGGTCTTCTGGGCAAGTTCCATGCCTTCCTTGCTGAAAGTGGTCGTGTCCTGAACGATCTTTGCTACTGCTTCAGACTTAGTGGCAACATCCTGGATAGTACGCGAGAGGTCTTCCATGGCTTTCTGCACCTGCTCGACACCCTGGGTTGCTTTCTCGGCATTCACACTGACACCGCTGGCATTCTTTGCAACCTGAGCAGAACCTGCAGAGACTTCCTCGACGCTTGCATTTGCCTCTTCAGCACTGGCAGCAAGGTCTCCAACCTGTTGGTTGATCGACGAGAGCGCTTTTGCGACCTGGATGCCGATGTTGTTGAGCGCGTCTTTGAATTTTATCATGTCACCCTGCACGATCAGTTTCTCGTCAAACCGGGCCGTGAAGTTCCCACTTGCATATTCATTGGAGACGTGCATGGCCTCGTTGACCGGAAGGACAACTCCATCAAGGGTTTCATTAATTCCACGAATTACGTCCTTATATCCACCTTTGAACTTGTCCGTGTTACCGCGGACAGAGAGCTGACCCGCCACTGCTGATTTTGAGAGCATGTTCGCTTCGGTAACCAGTAAGCGGAGCGATTCGATGGTGGTCCTGAGTGCTGGTCCGATCTCATCCTGAGCATCTGCGACTTTCACTTCCATGGAGAGATCACCATCGGCAATCATCTTCATGGCCCCTACAACATCACCCTGGAGATTGTCAGAGAACTTGTCCATGGTTTCTGCCATCTCGCCGATCTCGTCCTTCCGGTTCATCTTCATCCGGTTGCCGAGATGTCCTTTGCTGAGCTCTTTTAAGTTGGATGCAACCTGGTCAATCGGGGCTGTGATACTCTTCGAGAGATATAATGCAATTCCCAGTCCGACAATCACTGCGACAATGGTTGCAATGAGCATCACCAGTGATGCGGATGCAGCTGCCGCATTCGTTGCATTGTTCAGGTCCTTAGCCTGTGTGAACGAACTGGTCACAAGGGTCTTGACTGCACCAAGACATTCAGTGCGGGCCGTAACGGCCGGGCTGCCGGCAGCAAGACCGGCATCAACGGCAGCCATATCCCCGGCGTCGGTAAGTTGCTCAATCTTTGTGTACTCTACCTGCATCGTGGCCCATGCCTTATCGAAAGTATCAAGGGTGAATTTGTCCTCGTTGGTTAGCGGGCGGGTCCGGAATTCTGCCATGTTATCGTTGATGACACCTACCTGGGCTGCCAATGAAGCACTTGTTACCTGACGGTCAGCAGGTACAGCAATGTACCGATAGATATCTCCCCGCATCTTTTCCAGTGCGGCATTGGTCAGTGCAAGGTTCTCTGTACCCTGCATCTTCTCGTATAATGCATTCTGGCGGGTTGCAGCATCCTGCAGGTTCATGTAACCAAGTGCCGCAACTACTACTAGAATGAGCAGAACGATTAGGAATCCGCCCATCAGTTTCTTACCAACTTTCATGTCGTCAATGAAACTCATTTTCACTACACCTCTTTTTAAAATCCATGCACACTGCCGGATCGCTTCCCAATTGTCCCAGAGATATCGTTAGAGACTCCGGTTTTTTTCTGGGAAACAGGTCCGATGGATCATGCGACCATGAAACCGGTTCTTCCGGTTCTGGTTGCAGCAGATCCCCTTATTTCACATTAATATTTATACTTTTTGTGTTTTGATGATTATCGCTGTTAACTGGTATTGATGATTACTGCTGATTTATATAGGTTATCGCGAAATATATGGTAAGGAGGTGAGAGGTACCATGGCAAGGAACAGTGAAGAGGCAACAATCCGGGAATTACTCAGGACGCATCCCAAAGGTCTTACCATTGAAGAAGTCTCAAAAAAACTTTCGCTGAACCGTACAACCGCGGCTAAATACCTCAATGCGTTTGTCCTTACCGGACAGGCTGAGATGCGGATGCTCGGATCGGCCAAACTCTTCTCGCTCACCCAGCGGGTCCCCCTCACCAATCTCCTCAGTCTCTCATCTGATCTTATCCTGATCCTTGACAATGACCTCTTCATCCAGGAGGTCAACGCACCATTCCTTGCATTTTTTGGCATGCCCAAGGATCTGCTGAAAGGGGCCCAGCTTGGACAGTCCCCGATCTCGCCCCATTTCCCGGCCGGGGAAATGACCTGCATCGAGCGGGCGCTTGATGGAGATGGAAGTGCACACGAGGTGCAGTTCGATCTTCTTGACGACCCCCGCTACTTCAAGATGAAATGCATTCCCCTCACATTCGAGAACGGAGCCCGGGCTGTGGGAATTATCCTCGAAGATATCACCGAGATGAAGACCTACCAGCAGGCACTCGAGCAGCGGGTACGCGAACGAACTGCCGAAGTGGTGAAGGCACGGGATTTTGCCGAGAACCTGATCAGCACCGCCAACGCGATGATCATCGGCCTTGATACGAACGGCAATCTCACGATCTTCAACACGGCAGCCGAGGAAGTGACCGGCTATACTCGTGAGAAGATGATGGGCAAACGCTGCTTTGAGGTGATTGTGCCAAAAGAGCGGTTCCCGGGGGTCTGGGACGAGTTCCATCATCTTGCAGCCGGGGGAACACCCAGGAATTTTGAGAGCCCGGTCCTGACAAAATCCGGCAGTGTCCGGTATATCTCATGGAACAATAACACCATCACAGAAGATGGGAAGACCACTGCCACCATCTCGTTTGGGATTGACATCACGGAGCGCAGACATGCCGAGGAACAGCTCAAAGAGAGCCAGCGAATGCTTGCTACCCTCATGGGAAACCTCCCTGGCATGGCATACCGGTGCAGGAATGACCCGGCGTGGACAATGGAGTTTGCAAGCGAGGGGTGTGCAGATCTTACCGGCTATCAGTCATCCGATCTGATCGGCAACCACACAACTGCCTATGCAGACATCATCCACCCGGAAGATCGACAGCGGGTCTGGGATGAGACGCAGGAGGCATTGGACGCTAACCAGAGTTTCCAGATTATGTATCGCATCCACACATCAACTGGCACGGAGAAGTGGGTCTGGGTACAAGGCCTCGGTATTCACTCGCCAAAAGGGGAAATTATTGCCATTGAAGGCTTCATAACGGATATCACCGACAGCAAACATGCCGACGAGATCATCCGTAAGGCAAACAAACAGGTCGCCCTGCTGACCAGCATCACACGGCACGACATAATCAACCAAATCAACTCCCTTCAGGGCTATATCGCCATCCTGAAAAAGAACATTGGCAGCCAGGAGAATGCCAGCATGCTGAACATCATCAATACGATTGCGGGAACAATCCTCCGCCAGATCGTATTCACAAGGGATTACCAGAATGTAGGTGCAGAACCACCCCAGTGGATCCCGGTGGCACCGACGCTTGAGGGACTCTTGCAAACCATTGATCGGGGTTCTGTTGAGATCATGGTCAATACCGGTGGTCTTGAGATCTATGCCGATCCCCTTATCGAGAAGGTTTTTTTTAACCTGATCGACAATTCCCTCCGCCACGGCGAGCATGTCACCCGGATCACGGTCACTTACACGGAGGATGACGAGGGGCTGTCCATTATTTGCGAGGATGATGGCATCGGGATTCCGGAAGAGGAGAAGGACCGAATCTTCTCGAGGGGTTTTGGTAAAAACACTGGTTACGGCCTCTTCCTGATACGCGAGATCCTATCCATCACGGGCTTTACAATTTCCGAGAATGGGATACCGGACCGTGGCGCACGATTTGTTATCCGCATCGCAAAGAAGTCCTACCGCTTTGCATGAATAACCAGCACTAGTATATCATGTCCTCTTGTTCCTGACGGCGGATTCATATTGTTCCCGGTCACCCCAGGTTCTTCCGAACGATTCGAACGTCCAACGTCATTCAGGGTTGTCAGGATATGTTACCGCAGATCCGTGATGTCCCGGGTTATTGATCCGAGCCGGAATCCCCGGCAGATCCGTATCGGAAATACCGTCTGCTGGACTCTGCGCCGCGTCCCGTCTGGCCGGGAGATACATGCCTCGATCTGGCGGCCGAAGAACACAGATGAGCCGGTTAGCGATGCGGTTTCCAACTCACGTTTCATCCGATCCAGGATGTCTGCGGTCCGGTGTTCGGCAACCATCATCCGGTCGATAATCCCAATATAGGGCTTTCCGATCGCGCCTTCACGCGTGATGCCCGTGATCGTTTCCAGTGCGGGGTTCCATTCCATGACCATGCCGGACTCATCAACCAAGAGGATACCGTCAGAGGACTTCTCAACAAATGTGCGGAAAGTCTCTTCGCTCTCACGGAGTGCATCCTCCACCCGTTTTCGTTCAGTGATATCCCGGAAGTACCACACCCTCCCGTAGTACCGGTCTTTATCGCCCAGCATCGGGAATGAGACCCATTCAATGATCTGCCCGTTTTTCAGGAGGATATCCTCAATGCATTTTTCGTTCTTATGGGTATAGAGATCCTTGACACGGGCGAGGAACACATCAGGATCAGCAATCTGGTCAGAGACGAACCGGAGTACCGGCTCGTCCAGACTGGATGCAACAAGTTCATCAGGAATTCCAAAGAGCCCGATGAAATTGCTGGTATAATTGAGGATTTTTTTATTCGCATCTACGATAAGGATCGCATCCATGGAAGTGTCCTGCTGGGTTGAGAGAATTGCATTCTTGAATGCGATCTCTTCTTCCATCCGCCGTTTATCCACGGCTTTCCTGATCATGTGGAAAAGCTCGGCAAACTGAGATTCAGGCTCCCCGCCTTTCTGGAGATAAAAATCTGCACCATTATTGATGGCCTCGATCACGATCGCCTCTCGCCCTTTACCCGTAAAAAGAATGAAGGGGATATTCCCATAATCAGCCCGTACTTTTTTCAGGAATGCGATGCCGTCCATACGGGGCATCTCGTAATCTGCAATAATGGCATCATACGAGGAAAAGCCGGGTAGTGCCAAAGCATCGGTGGCAAGGGATGCGGTGTCTACGCTCACTTCCCCGGTTTCCTCAAGGAAAAACCGGGCCACATCCAGAAGATGTTTGTCATCGTCAACATAGAGTACGCTATACATAGGCAGCTGCAGCGGTTGCCGGGCCCTGCCTGCCACTATTCACCACAGGCCGCCCGGTATGCCGATATGACTGCAATGTATTGCCGATCGTTAAATAGATTCTGAAAAGATTTGGGAATCGCCGTTCCAGGGGAATGCAAGCAATTGCTCCCTTACGGCACAGGTCCCGTTCAGGATGCCGGGCCCGTGGGGGGGCAAGAAACCGTGGCAGATGTAATGACTGCCAGCCACATCATCGGTATTGGTAAAGAGTCACAGTCCGGCCCGGTCAAGATCACCCTCTTCAATATATTGGACATGAACAACCCCTCGCTCAAAGACAGCGAATCGCTGGGGGATCCTACAGCACATCGCCGGTCCTTGACGACCCGAAAGCATTCCTGTTTGACAAGGAAAAAGACCAGCTCGTATTGCCGGTCCACGTATACCAGGGAGATACTGCCTGTTCAAACTGGGGCAGCCACAACCCGATGATCTGGGGGGAGTATTCGTGTATGGTGTGAATCTGAAAACCGGCTTTATCCTGAAGGGCACGGTAACCCATTACAGCAGTTATCACGATCTGCAGAACCCGGTAAAGCGTTCGCTCTATATCGAGGACACGCTCTACACCAGGTCGGATTCAAAAATTGTGATGTGCGATCTCATCAATTCGCTTGAACAGATGAACGAGATTGATTTCCAGTAATCTTTTTTATCACACTGTAAAAAAAACAACCGGGGGACGGAACACAAGAAACGGTCGTGCTCACACTTCCGGCGCCTGGATGTCATACATAGTCATTACGACAGGAACATCCGGGCAGGTTCTCCGGCTTTCCTTCCCACTCCTTTTTTCCACGGCAGATAATGCATGCATTATCCCCTACATCCCTACAGTCGATAACCCGGTGGGTAACAATGAGACAGGGGATCTTCATTGAGGTCACGAACGTCCGTGTCAATTCTTTTACGAGCCGGATATTCTCCGCATCCAGTCCGGTGAACGGCTCATCCAGCATAAGCAGTGCCGGCTCTATGGCAAGGGCACGGGCAAGGGCAACCCTCTGTTTCTGTCCTCCTGATAGGTTTCCTGCTTTCACGTCCACAAGGTCTTCGATATGCATCGCTTTGAGCCAGTGCCCGACACGTTCTTTAATAAAAACCGTCGGTTTACGGCGGGCACGGAGACCGAATGCAATATTTTCCCCGACAGTCATATGGGGGAAGACCGCCGACCGCTGGAAGACGAATCCGATGCGTCGCTCCTCAACCGGGATGTTGATCCCGATACCTGCGTCAAATACCACCGAACTGTTGAATCGGATCGACCCGGCATCCGGTCCCATGAGCCCGGCGATACAGTTAAGGACAGTTGTCTTTCCCGCACCGTTCTCTCCCATCAGAACAAAAATACTGCCGTCATTAACGCTGAAGGAGAGGTCAAGCGAAAAGTCACGCAGCTGCTTTTTGATCACGGCCTCAAGCATGCGACACCTCCGTTTTGGCAAGGAACCGGATCGCGATCATGATGGTAAACGAGATCAGGACGAGCAGGATGGAGATGGTAAGCCCGACATTGAAATCCCCTGCCAGGTTCACGTATACCGCAAGCGGCATGGTCTGAGTGACACCGGGAAGGTTGCCGGCAAACATGATCGTTGCCCCGAACTCTCCCAGTGCCCGCCCGAATGTCATCACGGCCCCGGAGACGAGACCGCTCGCGGTTAAGGGGACCACCACGTGTGCAAAGACACGGGCCGGCGATGCCCCCAGCGTTCGGGCTGTCAGCTCGTAAGCAGGGTCGAGCTGGTCAAAGAGGGATTTTGCCTGGCGGAGGTAGAATGGCGATGCGACAAAGATTTGTGCCATGATTACTGCAAGTGTCGTGAATGCAATTGAAATGCCAAAGATGTTCGCGTACTTACCCACAAGGCCGGCCCTGCCATACAGCACGAGCAGCGCCATGCCCGCAACAGCCGGGGGGAGGACGAGGGGCAAGTCGATAATGGTATCCACCAGCATCTTGCCCGGGTACTGGTTCCGGCAGTGGATGTAGGCAAAAGGAGTGCCCACAAGAATAACGATTGCAAGGGAGATGACCGACGTGACAAGACTCAGGCTGAGTGCCGCCTTCACTTCAGGATCCGCAAGCGATGCAAGGAAAAGATCTGGCGTTATGCGGAAGAAGAGCGCGAGGATAGGAAGCACTAAGTAAAGTGCGACAGCCACGATAAGTACACCTGCCGCGATGCAGGTAAGAGTTCCTGTTATCTTTTTTTTCACGGAAGATGCGGTCATAACCTGTCCAGCACGTACCGGTTGTCTGTACTTTTAAAGAATGGGTGTGAGAGGAAAATAAAATCAGGGGGTTCAGGCTGACCGGAACCCGTACTCCGTAAGGATCTGCTGGCCCGCATCGGACATCATGAAATTCTCGAAGTCCGTTGCCGCACCCTTGCTGGTTGAGCCTTTGAGGACCGCGATCGAATAAGTCTGGAGATAATTGTCTTTCTTCGGGATTGTGATGGTGGAATACGTACCTGGTTTTGCAGCAGTTGCGGTAGATTCGTACACGAACCCGGCGTCAACCTCACCCAGTGCTACCTTTGTTGCGACCCCCGGTTCGGAGGTCTCGTAGGTAATGGTGTTGGCATATATCGAATTATTCCATTCCTTCCCGTAGTTGGATTTTGCAAGGTTCACGAGGGCAGCATCTGTTGCAATGCCAATCGGGACGGTCTTTGCAGCACGTGCGATCTTCACGCCAGGCTTGGCCAGATCGGTAAGCGACTGGATATTTGCAGGATTGTCTGCCGGCAGGATGACGATGACATAGTTGGTAGTGAGGGTTTTGACTGTGCCGTCAACGAAATAACCCCCGTTAGTAAGTTCGGTGGTATATTTGGGGCTTGCAGAGATGAAGACATCAGCATATGCACCGTTTTGTACCTGGGTTTTGATCGCCTGCGTTCCGGCAAGACTGAAAACAACCTTGTGGCCGGGATACATTGCTTCAAATCCTTCCGCGAGTTTTGGGGTCACGCCCGTGAGTGAAGCTGCGGTATAGGCAATGACATTGCCTTCCGAGTACGTGTAGACCGGTTGCGGGGTGCTGGTTGTCGCTGCGACATCCGTTGCCGCGATTGACGGGACTGCCTGCGGGGTCGCTTGTGCAGTGGGTGCCGGTGTTGCAGGAGCGGATGTTGGGGCTGCGGTAACCCCGGGCGTTGCCGGTTGTGCCGGAGTCGATGAGGTGCACCCGGCCATGAATGCCGTGAGCACTAACAGTCCGCATACGATGCCAAGAATAAGGATCTTATTTGTTTGTGAGGATCGCTTCATGATAGATCGTTCCATTGTACTGTTACTTTTCACGCCGTATGTAAAATATGTTTTGTTATTTTCTTCAAAAATTAATTATTTATAATTGACTATTTTGGGTTCTCTTATGTTCTGTGTTTTTTTTAGAGGGGATATGACGCATTTTTTAGATTCGTTTCAGATACTTGTACAACCACAGCCTTTTTAAAAAGAACGGTTCTTCTCCAGATTTAGGATGAAGTAAAATTTAGAAGAAGAGTATTTTGAACTCCGTTTGCAAAATTCATTTGCCCAATGAAACGCAAACGGAGTAAATACGAAACCGTATTCA
>JALOBP010000026.1 GCA_023228295.1 Methanoregula sp. | reverse complement strand
ACGGCTGTAAGCATCGGGAAGCCCTTTGCGTTCTGCCCAGTGTTCCACGAACTCGTCCCATTTTCTGGCATATTCCGGGTGGGTCCGCCGGATCATCTCGTACTCGCTCTCGAGCATTGCAGGGCAGAGATAACAGCCGATCCGCTCGATGCCGGCCTCGTACAGGGGGTTCATCGGCACTTCCTGCCACCAGAGGTACATGAAGACCTCGAGTGCACGCCAGTTCCGTATGGGCGAGACATTGAGCTGGAGCGGGTTGTCCGGGTTCTGGCTCGTCTCCTCGAGGCTCGCCCGGTTCCATGACTCGTACCAGCGGTTGCCCTGGATTGTGACGCAGGGGCCGGTCTCCGCAAGGTACAGTTTGAGCGGGCGGAGTTTTTGGAACTTGCAGCACCAGCGGTTGTCCTTGCCCGGCGGCCCGGCCTTGTCAACGGCCTGCCAGAAGTCCCCGGCTTTTTCAACCATCTCCACCCCGGTTGAGCGGACAAATTCTATCGTTTCAGGGAATTCGAGGTTCGTGTTGATGAAGAATGCCCTGGTCACGCCGGCTTTCCGGCTGAGCTGAAGCACCACGGTGCTGTCCTTGCCGCCCGAGAATGAAACATTCACGGTCGGGCGATCCGTCATGTGGTGCTTGATCGTCCGGATCGCGTTGCGCTCAAGGTTCTTGAGGTGATACCGGTTCTTTGCAATGGCAACGTCCCATCCCGGATCCGGCATTTTCTTCGGTACAACCGCAATGAGTTCTTTGACTTTGACGGAATTGTCCCTGACCATGCCGGTACCATATTTCCCCCGGTACTTCACGATCACCATGCCTTCGGGAAACGGAGTCTTGAGCGGGATGCGCTTGCCGCCGATCCGGCCCTGCTCCCTGCGGGCATCGGTATGGACATCCAGGTCGACGATCCCCTTGGTGACATGGCCAATGATGAACGGGAGGGCCTCGGGAGAGAGGTCGAAGAGGAACTTCCGGTTGACCGGGTCGAAGGTGAGCCATCCCAGCCGTTCGCCATGCATGATCACGAGGTCCGCCCGGTCAACGCCCCCGCTCTTGTTGAGAAGGAGGATCTTTGCAAGCGGGATGTCCCCGAACTTTTCAGAAAGGAGCTGCCGGATCAGTTCGCGGTCGGCAGAGAGCGCCGGGCGGACATCGAACGGCTGGAGAAGATCGATCTTCTTCCCATCCTTTCCACACGCACAGCTCTTTGCTATCAGCGGGACACAACAGTCTTCGCACCAGTAGAGAACCTTTTTTACCGGCGGCTCGCGTAACACATGTAACTGGTGGGGCGCGAGGGAAGATAAGAGAAGCGATTGCCTGACAATGGATGGCCGTGGTGGCATCGTGAGCATTATATAGGCAGGGTGCCTCATACCACTTCAGGCGATCTGCCATGAATGACAAACCATCCCTGAAAAACTGTGAGATTCAGGGGTTCTGGTGGCGTATTCTCTCTGAACCCCACCCGATCAAGCTTACCCTTCTCGTTATTGCCGGGCTGGTGCTTGAGTTCTATGTCCACTATTATCTGGGAATATCCGTAGTATACACCCATTTCTATTACCTTATCATCGTTATCGCCGGGCTCTGGTATGGCAGAAAAGCTGTATGGATAGCCATTTTCTTCGGAGGCCTCCACATTACCGTCACGGATCTCATCACGGGTGTCATCTCTCACGATGTTCTTGTCCGGGCGCTCATGTTCTGTATCGTGGCATTTGTTGTCGGGACTGTGGCAGAGCAGCTCCGCTGCTACCAGACCCGCCTGGTCGACCAGAACCGGGAACTCCTGGTGCTCAACGAGGACCTGAATGAGGCAAATGAGCATCTGGAGATGTCCCAGAAATCCTTTGAGACGGCAAACCGCAAGCTCAATCTTCTCTCCGGGATAACCCGCCATGACATCCGTAACCAGCTGACCGGCCTGTTGGGATACCTCGAACTGATTAAAATGAAGATTCACGATCCGGAAGTCATTGCTCTTCTGGAAAAGGAAGAGCGGGTTGCCGGTCATATTGTACGGCAGATTGAATTTACCAAAAACTATGAGGAACTTGGTGTGAATGCACCGATCTGGCAGGATGTGGCGATGAGCGTCAATGCACTCAAATCATCCCGGCCCCCGGGCATAATGAACATCACCACAAAACTCGACGGGCTCGAAGTCTATGCAGACCCCCTCTTTGAGAAGGTACACGAGAACCTCATCGACAATTCGATCCGGCATGGCGAACGGGTGAAGAACATCTCCTTTACGTATATCCCGTACTCCAGCAATGCCATTGCGATGGTTTACCAGGATGACGGGACCGGCATTCATGACGTGGATAAAGAGAAGATCTTTGAGAAGGGCTTTGGCAAAAATACCGGTCTCGGGCTCTTTCTGACCCGGGAGATCCTCGCGATCACCGGTATCACCATAAGGGAACGTGGAACGTACGGGAAAGGGGTCCGGTTCGAGATCCTTATCCCGCAGGGAAAGTATCGTTTTCCTGAACAGCCATAAATGATTTTTTTTTGCCAACCACGTATTTATTTTCCAAAAGCGTCAACCGGTACCGGTATGAAGCATGCAAAGTCCGGTATCGGTAAACACATAACCGGTGCCGGGAAAAAAACTTTCTTTGCCGTCCACCCGTCCCGTGCGGATTCTTTCACGGAATCGGTTATCCGGGAGATGACCCGGCTCGCTCTTGCCAACAAGGCGATCAACCTTGCGCAGGGATTTCCGGATTTTGCCTGCCCGCCGGAACTGAAAACGGCTGCAATTGACGCGATCAGCAACGACCATAACCAGTATGCAATAACGTGGGGCTCGAAGAACCTCCGCGATGCCCTTGCAGCACGGGTCAAAACATTCAACGGGATGGACTTTGACCCGGAGGCCGAGATAACCGTCACCTGCGGGTCGACCGAGGCGATGATGGCGTCCATGCTTGCCATCATCCAGCCGGGCGACGAGGTTATCGTGCCGGAGCCATTCTACGAAAACTACGGCCCGGATGCACAGATCTCCGGGGCGGTGCCCCGGTATGTCCCGCTGGCACCCGATTTTGGCATTGATGAGGAGGCGATGAAAACCGCATTTTCCAAAAAGACGCGGGCGATCATCCTCAACACTCCCAATAACCCGACCGGCAAGGTATTCACCAGAAAGGAACTTGCGTTCATAGCCGATCTCTGCATTGACCGCAACGCCATTGCGATCACGGACGAGATCTACGAGCATATTGTGTATGACGGCCGGAAGCACGTATCCATGGGGTCTCTCGATGGTATGCACGACCGGACTATCACCATCGGGAGTTTCTCCAAGACCTACAGCGTAACGGGATGGCGGGTTGGTTACGCCCTTGCCGACGCTGCCATCACATCCCGGATCCGGAAGATCCACGATTTCCTGACCGTCGGTGCACCGGCACCGCTCCAGCAGGCATGTGTTGCTGCCCTGGACCTGCCGGAGTCCTATTATCACGGCCTTGCTGCTGAATATGACCGCAAGCGGAAGATCCTGTACAATGGCCTGAAGAAAGCGGGCTTTGCCTGCGAACTTCCCGAGGGTGCATATTACATTTTTACCGACATATCGGGATTTGGTATGAAGGATCGGGAATTTGCCCGGTATCTCGCCGAGAAGGTTGGTGTGGCAGCGGTTCCCGGCAGTTCGTTCTACAGTAACGGAGGGGAGAACCGTCTCCGGTTCACCTTCTCGAAGAAGGACGAGACGCTTGTTGAAGCGTGCAGGAGACTCGGGAACATTGATATGTAAGGGACTGCATTTTTGTGAGTTTTTCTGGGATTGAAATCCTATTTTTTTAATGATTGAGAGCCGACCTTTTCCAGGACGGTTACGAATAACAGCTTTAATTTTGAAACAAGAATGCCTGAAAAGAACTCACAGACCAACAGGAAAATTGAACGGTCATCGGGAGATATTGAACAAAAAATTTGAAGTTCGGTTCCATCGATGCAATTGTTCACGGGCACAACGTTCTAACCTAGCATGAGTCTTAATTTCGATAAACCATGCAATGCAGTCAGGTACCGACTCGCCAGCTAGAGGACACGGTCTTATGCACAGACACACATCCATGAATTTAATTTGTGATGCATTAAATTAAAATATTAACATAGTACTTTTTATGGTTTCGATCGAATCATATTAGTGTGGACTATCTAACATCGGTCCACAATAGAAAAGAACGGGTTCACCAAGCGACAAACTTCGTTGAACCCGGTCCTGCCCGCAGGCATGAGATTGTTATCTTCTGTCCTTATGAAGATTTCCTTGTGCCAGTCGAGCGAAGCGAATGGAAAAAAACACAACGGAGGAACAAAAAATGAAACACAACAGAATGGTCAAAGTCTTATTGGGACTGACCGCACTATGTATGTTCATGCTCCCTGTTTCAGCCTACCAGTTTTCAATGACAAATGTTGAAAACTAAGATAGTCTGGCAGATCTTTATCCGGATGGATCAAACAGCCATGCATTCATCTACAACGGGTTAACAGGACAAGGGTGGTCTGAGCAATCCTACCAGGTCGATTCAAATGTGGACGATACTGATTTCGCCACGTCCGGGGGAGGACTAAACAATGTTGATCTTCACTATCATTTTGGTCATGGAGACCAGATCCTGAGTGGAGGTTCATGGACTACCGATGTCCAGTATACCAACTCTCCAAATTCAGACCTGACCCGCTTCGAAGTATATAAAAAATGGGGATCCAGCACCAGTTCGCCAAATAAATGGGTAGTCCTTGATGCCTGTTGGGTGCTGAACGATTTGCAGTGGGGGGGCGCCCTAAAGTATTCTCATGGTATTCTTGGATTTGCCTCATACAAGAGTGTCAACTCACAGCTGGCCTCATACTTCATGTGGTATGCCACGAATCTCGATTATTCCGTCTCATATTCGTGGGAACGGGCAACCAAAGATGCATTGGATGGAAACGATCAAACGGGCAGGGTTATATTCGACACAGGATCAATTGTGGAACGATCATCTCCCTGGCCATGGAAGTGTTTCCCCGAGTGAAACGCAGGATGACAATACCATATATTATGCAGAATGGATGACGTGATTTAAATGACAATGGATAATAAAAAATGGACGATCCTTGGACTTGTCCTCACATTTTGCGTAATTCTGGGTATTGCTATTGTGGGACTGATACCTCACGAAAGAAGTGATATACCAGCTCTGCAGGGAGGCTTCGATTCTCTGACACTCGATTCAGATTTCCCGACATCACCAATAGTAATGCCGATATATAAGGTCAAATCTATCGAGAAAATCAATGTAGGAAATGAAAAACTCGCGTACACAGTTAAAAAATCAACTCCCTCAGCGATGGAAGCTCCTGTTATTGCAGAAAAAGCTCTCGAAAAATACGGGGGGCTGCCCAAAGAGGCTCAGCTGATTGATGCTACGCCACGGTATATTAACAAATTTAACCTCACAACAAACGCCGTAGAAGAAAAATATCCCATTTCTACACAGGTGAGATACCGACAGACACTGAGCGGTATGCCGGTAATTGGTGCCGGGATTGATATCGACCTTGGAGAGAACAACGAGATTATTGATATCATGAAGATCTGGCCGGTCTATGAACGTATTGGCGAGGTAAAGGTGATTTCACCTCAGGAAGGGTTTGAAAAGTTAAAGAGTCATGAAACTACCGAGAAAGTGCAAGGGAATATCCCCGAAGGTACAAAAATTACTGATATTAAACTGGGATATAAACTCTATCGCGCAGGGCCGGAAGAAAAAGAATCCCATATTACACCGGTATGGATTTATTATGCGTCTATGCCCCCGGCTTATGGATCTATGCCATTCGTGGTGGATGCGACAGCCACATAACCCCCTTTTTTTCAATTCGGTTGATGATCAGAACTGAAGCAAAGATGTACAATTTGTATAGTATCGGGGCAATGCTCTTGCCGACGCTGCCATCACATCCCGGATCCGGAAGATCCACGATTTCCTGACCGTCGGTGCACCGGCACCGCTCCAGCAGGCATGTGTTGCTGCCCTGGACCTGCCGGAGTCCTATTATCACGGCCTTGCTGCTGAATATGACCGCAAGCGGATGATCCTGTTCCATGGCCTCAAAAAAGCAGGTTTTGCCTGCGAACTTCCCGAGGGGGCATATTACACCTTTCCGACATATCGGGATTTGGTATGAAGGATCGGGAATTTGCCCGGTATCTCGCCGAGAAGGTTGGCGTTGCTGCAGTCCCCGACAGTTCGTTCTACAGCAGCGGCGGAAAGAACCGTCTCCGGTTCACCTTCTCGAAGAAGGACGAGACGCTCCTTGAAGCGTGCAGGAGACTCGAAGATGCGGACCTGCCCGCCAAAAAGTAATTGTTTTCACCTGCAGCCGGGATTCCGACAGGCTCAATTATTACTCCTTACCGTATCGCTGGAACAAACCGGTCCCGTATCTGGTGCGGGGTCAGCGGGATGTTCCTGACATCCGCATTGCCGGGTTTTAAGATCACGTGAACGAAGTTCGGGCCTTTGCCAAGTCCCTTTACGATCTGTTCAAGTTCTGGCGCAGTCCCGGCTTTTGCCGTGAACCGGAACCCTGAGGCAATGGCAAGCAGTTCGATATCAGTTCCCGCATAGGCCGGTGTGAGCTGGTTTCCTGTACTGCCGAACGCCCCGTTGTCAAGGCAGAAGATCGTAAGGTTTTCCGGTTTTTCTGCACCAATGACCGGCAGGATACCGGTGCCAAGGGTGCTCCCGTCGCCATCGATTACCCAGACATCACGCGATGTGCCGGTTGCAAGGCCAAGCCCGATGGGGGACGCCTGCGTGTAACTCCCCAGCATGTAGAAGTTCAAGGCACGGTCGTTTGCCGCACAGAGTTCCTTACTGGGGACACCGATGTTGGAGACAACGGCCTGCTCATCAAGGTGACGTGCGATGACCTGTATGGCATCATTGCGGGTCATCACCGGTTCGGGGATCTCCCGCTGGTACCGGAGATCGATCTCCCGCTTGCGCGGAGGAAGCGGTGATCCTTTCCAGCAGGATTCCGGTCCATCCCATGAGCCGGGAAGCACGAGTGCAACGTGAGGCCGCAGGTTCCCGTACGCATCGGCAATCACATTGCCAATCTTACCAAATCCGGTACTGTCATGGATTATCGTGTACGGGATCCCCGTTGCATCGAGAATCCCGGGTATCGCGGCATTGAACGGCACCTGCGCCGGGATAGTCTCGTTCTCCATGCCACGCCAGCTGGCAAGGATCGGGAGCGGGAGATCGTAGGTCTTTGTCAGGGACATGATCGCATTCATCATGTTGCCAAGACCGGAACTCTGCATGGCCATGAGCGGACGCATGCCGGCAAGGAACGCTCCTGCACACACACCGACTCCGTCCTCTTCGCGGGTGAGGCCGATGTGGCGGAAATGCTGCGGCAGGAGGAAATGCAGGTCCCGGGTCTTATCGCACGGGATGGATGCGATGAGGTTGATCTTCTGTTCTTTCAGGATCTCAATAACCCGGTCTTCATACACAGGACTTCACCGTCTCCAGGAACTCTTGTTTAATCACATCAATCAACGCACCGGCGGGAACCGTGAATGACGGCCGGACCGGGATAAGCGCATGGTCTTTTTGCACCCGGGCATATCCTCCGCCGGTGATATTCAGGAACACGGTCTTTTGTTTATCGATTGTCCCGGCCTCACACGCTTGCAGCAGGGACGCTACACAGACCGTTGCAGCAGGATCAAGATCAATGCCTTCGAGGTCCATGAAGAGTTTCTCCGCAGCGCGGGCTTCGTCATTCGATATGGCATACATCCTGCCGCTCGTTGCCGTCAGGGCATCAAAGACCCCGCCGGTTATCGCATACGGGGGCTCCCGGTTGGTCAGGACATCGGAATACACCTGTGATATGGCAGCCTGCGCATCCGGCATATCAGTATCCGGCACGAGATTTCGCCTCCGCTCGTTCCAAGCCGCAACCATCGGTACAAACGGCAGGTTCTGGCTGAGGTGGAGTTCCGGGAGCCGGGAACCGAACCGTCCGTCACCCACAAGGCGGAGGGCCGCCTCCCATGCGGCAATACCCCCGGTGCCGCTGCCGATTGCCTGGAAATAGTAATCGGGCATCCTCCCGATCGTCACAGCCGCATCCAGCATTACGGTCCCCATCCCGTCACGGCGTGCCACGTTCTTTGCCCCGCCTTCCTCGAGGAACTGAGGGAGCGTGCAGATCTCGCGGCTGAAGCGGATGGCATCCGTGTAATCCCCTGTTACTGCAATGACAACAGCCTTGTCTGCCGGCGCGGTTGTCCAGAGTCGTTCAATCGCTTTCTCAGGCACAACAACCACAACCGGAATTCCGGTCAGGGCCGAGACCTGCAGAAAAGCACGGCCGGTATTCCCTGCAGAAGCGATCACAAGTGTTGCCGGCCGCTGCTCCTGCATCCGGATCACGGTCGGGAGAGCCTCGAGTTCCTTGAACGAGCAGGTCGTGATCGTCCCGCCCCGTTCCGGCCAGTACCCGTTGAATCCTATATACAGGTTGGGAATCCCGAGCTCACGGGAGAGTGCTATGCTTCGGAAACAGACCGGCCCGGACACAATGGGCAGGGTCCGGTGGATCGGAAGCCAGTCACAGAACCGGAAGATGCCGGGCAGGTTCCTTACGGTAAGCTGCTTTTTTGAATATTCCGCCCGGAGGAGTGAGGCATGGCCGCAGGGGCAGGAGGTTGTGTAGTGCTCCGGCGCGTCCTCGCCACCCTGTATGCAGCGAAGGGTGTATTTCGGGGTCAAACGAGGTCCTCCGTTTTTTCCGTGAGCATGAACCGTCTTTCAAGAATTCGTTTCTTCAGCTCTTCGCAGAGCCGCAGGGCACGGGCACGGTCGGACTGCCGGAGGATGACCGGGATATTCCGGTTGTCAAAGGAAAGGCATCCGAGGTTACCGGAGCATGCCCCGCCAACGCATTCACGGACACAGGCGCCGCAGTTCACGCAGAGCAGGGTATCGATTCCCTGTTCCGGATCAAGTGCCCCGGTCGGGCAGACTGCTGCAGCAGCACAGGTCTTGCACCGCAGGCAGGATTCCGGTGAGAACGTGATCACCGGGTCCGTCCCGTCCCAGACATCGGCATAGGTTGCAGATGCAAACGGGACCCGGTCCCGCACATCGGCAACCGGCAATGGGATTCTATCATTGGTGACGAGAAGGCTGTTGAGGATTGCATCGTCAAGGACCGGAACGGGAATGGCAACGGACGTCATGCACTCAGGGCCGAGCGAGGTAACAAAACCACCCATCATCTCCGGCACCATGAACTTCATATCGGCAAATGCCGAGATGTTGGGTTTTTGGGGAGTGCTCCGTGTCCCGGTGCCCATAATATAACCCACACCCCCGTTCAGGAGGAGCCTCGTCCCGACCCCGATCACGTTCATACCCGGGTCGTTCTGGAGGGGGTTGATGTCCCCGCAGCCACTTACGGTGGCACCGGTGTACGGGCCGGCAAGGCCATTCACCGCAAAGATGGTCCTGACCGGATCGGGTCCCGTGTTGACAACGGCAAGGTAATTTTTGAATGCACTTCGGGTCGTCATAAGCCGTGCAAGGCCCATATCCGCGAGCGTGACCATGCGGCTGAACCGTTTCCCGGCAGATTCGACCTCGACATTCACCTCTTTTCCTTCCACGAGGTCGCGGAAGAGGTGCCCCCCGCCATACGTCCGGCCTGCCTGCGAAGTCCCGTAGACGATAAGGTCAACCGACCCGAGCCCCTCGTTCGGGCAGGGACCCGGTATTGCGGGGACGCCGTTCAACCAGACATTCTCTGCCTGGCGGAAGGACCCGGGCGGTGCTACCAGGATGTGCATAACGGCAAACGTGCCGGACATGACACCGAATGTCCCGGTGGTCACGACATCGACATCGGCAGCAGTGATCATCTCCCCGTCCGCGATGCGGCGTTTGAATTCCGCTGCAGTAAAGACAACAGCAGTCCCCTGTGCAATCTTTTTATTGATATCGTCGATGGTTTTTGTCATAGCCACTCTTCCTACAGGATCCTGATATCCTCGATACGGACATGCAGGCCGCCAGCCTTTCCAAGCACCATGTTCACGACACCGGTATGGGCGGTATGCATCATGCAGAACGAGGGAAGGAAACTCATGCGGAACCCGAACTCCGGGGGCCGCCTGATCACGTGTACCATCCCTTCAAACCCTATGACATGGTAGGCCTGAACATCCTTAACCGTTCCCTCTCTTGCTGCACGGGGGCCGACCGTGTGGCAGGTGAGGACGCCGGTCACCGGGTTTGCATCGATCACACGGAGGACGTGCTGGACGGGACAGCCCTGTCCCATCGGCCGGCCGAGAACAACATCACCCGGAACAATATTCCAGCGCTCGACAAGATCGGCTCGGAACGGCAGGATGATCTTCCGGGCCGAGGGCTCAGTCCCCAGCGGCCCGATAACAAAATCATACGCCCTCCCGCAGACATCGGTACCGGTGTAATTTGGTTCTGTGGCGGGAGAAGGGGCTGCACATTCACAACTGAACGGGCAGTCTTCCCGCGTCTTCTCCCCACGGCCGATCATCACCATGAAATCCGAACATGACGGGGCACCGCATGCACCACAGTTTTTACCGGGCGGCTGCCAGCGGCCTGTCACGTCAGTCACCCCGGAAAATATCGTCAGCCGCGTCAAGTTTCCGCACAACCCCGAAATGGTTCTGCCAGCCGGTCTCCCGTTTTCCCACGCAGATGGTGCAGACGCCAAGAGGGGGGATGCCCCGTAAGGTCATGGTTTTTTTATCCGCGATATCAGGAAGCGCCTCGATCGACCGCATGAGGTACCGCAGGCCGGTCCCCTGTATGGCATTGGTCTCGATGATATCCATTGCAGGAGCTACTTCCTTTGTCTTCTCCCGGAAGACCTCCTTCTCCGACTGGGATATCAGATCCGTCTTGGTGATTACCGCAACATCGGCAAGGGCGATCATCGGCCCCATCTTCAGGGGCGAGTTCATCCCGCTCACCGCGGACAGGACAACAATCCCAAGCGACTGGGTGACATACGGGGAGCAGCGGAGGCATAGCCCGGCACTCTCTATAATAAAAAGATCGGCACCCTCATGCTCTGCCCACGAGAGAGCATCCTGCAGTACCATGATGCCCGTATGATCGGGACAGAGGTCGCCGGAATAGATCTTCTTTGCCGGGATATTGAACTCTTCCCGGAGTTCCTCATCCTCGAACGCTCGCACCACATCAATCTTCAGAAACGCGATCTTCTTCTGGCCGGAGAAGCTGCGGATGATCTGTCGGGTCACGGCAGTCTTGCCGGCGCTCGGGGGACCGGCGATGATGATGAGTTTCATACCGGAAAACCCTGTTCAGTAAGGAGTTCCCCGGCGCGGATCCGTTCCCGGAAGCGGCACAGTGTTACGTCCATGCGTGACACCATATCACGGATATGTGTTTCACGGCCTTCCGGGCAAAGAACCTTTTCAACACCGCCATGACGCATTACAATCCTCCGGTCGGACAGGAGCGAGACAAGCGGGTCATGGGTCACGAAGATAACCGATTTGCAGTATTCTTTTAAGACCCCGATGACCCGTTCCCGGAAGATGCCGGCGTTCTCCACTTCATCCAGAAGAATGAGCGGCGCATTGCTGATCAGGATCGCATCGGCGACCATGAGTGCCCGGGTCTGGCCACCCGAGAGGGCGGAGATCCGAAAGCCGGCCTGGACCTGTTCACCGGTGAACTGGTTGGCAAGATCGATGGTTTCGGTAATGATATCCGGCCGGTCAATCCTGCGTGCCCTGACATGCATGGCAAGGAAGGTCCCGACCGTCATGTCGGCGAGACACTTGGTGTTCTGGGTTATGAGGGCTATCGGCTTTTTTGAAGGGTCACGGATGAATTCCTCCGGGGGAATCTCCCCATTGACAAGGACCGTTCTTCCGGTTGACGTATCATCCTGGGCAAACACTTCGATATCGTTGATGAACGCGGTCTTCCCCGAACCGGTCGGGCCGACTATCGAGATCGTATCGCCCGGGCGGATCACGATCGGTTCGAACTGCTCCGGGTTCCCGTACTTATCATGCCCGGGAAGGATGGTGATCTCATGAATAGTACAGGAACTCATACATGACCGGTTGTTGGTCTGGCTGAAAAAGATTTGTGTAATAATCATTAAAAAATTACCTTAAAAGGGAACATTTTTCTAATAAATGGTATTATAATAGCATAATGTTATCAAAAAGGATATTCGAAACTGATTTTCGGACTGCACTGGATGGAGAACTGCAACGCCGCGACATGACCATTAAGGAGCTGGCAGACATTTCCGGTATCCCGCTTGCCACACTCTACAAGATCAGCTCGGGTGTAGTGGACGTGCGGCTCTCCACAATAAAAAAGATCGTTGCAGTGCTTGAGCCGGAGCTTCCGGCCTTTGTTGCCGTGATTGCAGCAAAGTTCCTGCTCGATGAACTGGAGGGCCACGAGATCACCATCCGTGACCGGGTATACCGGATCCGGGGGTATACTGCCAATTCTATCGAGGAATGCATCATTGCATCCGTTATGGCTGAGAAGGAGGGGGCAGCCGGCATCATCTGTGCACCTATCCTTGCATCTATGGTGGAGAAGATTGTCGATATTCCGGTTGCCATCATGAAGCCAAAGGCTGCAACGGTCATCGATGCGCTGGATGCTGTTGCCCGTCGCATTGGGGCCTGAATCATTACCCGGCAGGCCCTCCCTTAATATCCACGGGAAATGAGCAAAAACTGGAGCGACAGGCAGTTATTTTTCAAACTGGCTGACGGCTTCCGGCAGGCAGGACACCACGCCGCGGATACCGGAGACCGTGAGCGTCATGAGAATCGCATCCACAACCTCCTCTTTTGTCGCCCCCGCTGCTTTTGCCATCGGGATATGGGCTTTCACGGCCATCTGGTCGCCCATCGAGGCCTTCATGGCAATGTAGATGAGTTGCCTGGTCTTTGCATCAAGGCCTTTTGAGGCAACAAGGGACATGATCAGACCATTGAATGCTGCGGCCACTTCGGGTGATTCTTTCTGGAATACTTCCATTGGGTTCTGCTGCAGGGTAATTTTCCTCACCATCAGTTTTGAGATCCGGAGAGTAATATACCATGGCCGGGCAGGAGGCGAAAGTGAGCAGGGTCTCTGCCAGACATCCCGTGGAATCATTCCGGCAAAAAGTATATGTGATTTAAAATCCTTGGGATTGAATGGTGAATGGTATGGTAAAGCTGAATGCGGATATGAAGGAAGCATTCTCAAAGATGAGGATCTTCCCCGTGGCAACTGCATCAAAAGAAGGGACACCCAATGTCATCCCTATCGGGATGGTCGAGCTCGTCAATGACGAGACTATCTGGATTACCGACAATTTCATGAACAAGACCCTCTCCAACCTCCGGGTCAACCCGAAGATCGCCCTGTATATCTGGGGCCCCGAGATCAAGGGCTGTTTCCAGATCAAGGGTGTTGCATCAATCAAGAATGCAGGGCCGGAATATGAGGAGATGAAGGCAAAAGTCAACCAGAAGAGGCCGGAGCTCCCTGCACGGTCCCTCGTTATCATTAAGATAACTGAAATCTTCGAATGTAAGCCCGGGCCAACGGCAGGGGCAAAACTCATCTGATACACGAGTATCCGTAAGAAAAATTCTTTTTTTTGAACACATCTGCCATAGCAGTAATTAAAAAGAAGATTGGTTATTTTGCCCCGGGTTTTGAGCCGGGAGCTGCGGTCACGACTTTTAAGGATTCAACAAGTTCGGGGATGAACTCGGCAGGAATCCCCATGACCATCTCGCCATCCTCGATTCCTGAGAACTTCCGCGAGCCATCGCAGCCCAGCGAGAAATTTACCCTGCCGTTTAGATAGGTCTGGGCGCAGGCATCGGCACAGACCGACTGGATGCCGGCAAATTCCGCATTGATCCTCCCGCCAACGCGGAAAAGGGTGCTCTGCGAGAGCTTGAGCATTGCCCACGGGTTTGCCACGATGATGACAACCTGCGGGTCGAACGGCGTTTTCTCCAGGGGTGCATACAGGGTCGCATGGGTAAACCCGGTCTCAAGACGGGCAACCCGGTCGAGGGTCCGTTTACAGGCAGCAGAACTCTCGAACTTGCCGAGCTTGAAATAGAAATCTCCGTTTTTTAAGGTCTCGGTGATCTCCCGCAGGCCAAGCGACCATGCCCCGCCATTGCACTCGTGGTTGTCGGAAGTTGCGTAAAAGATCCTGCCTTCACGCCGTGCGATGCCGATCATCGTGCAGTGCCGGACGGTCTTGTCAAACTTCTCCATCCCTGCCGGGATCTCCTCTTTCTTTGTTGCGAACCGGAATGCTACCGGCGAGCCGGACAACTTCAGGGCATTTTTCAGCACCGCAGAAGCTTCGGCATAGTTAATCGGGATCTTCAGATCTGACGCCATACGTTTACCTCGGGGTTCCGGTACGGGAATCCCATTGATACACCATGGGCTGTGCATGATTTAAAACCCGCGGAAGAGGATATTCGTTTCCTGAGATAAAAACCCAAACCTTTTTTTGTTGAAAGCAATCAGAGGCTCCAGCATGGATATTAATCAACGTCTTCCTGGTTTTTTCACAATATTGCTCATCATCCTCCTGCTGGCATCGGCAGGATGTACCACCTCCCCGTCATCTGCACCAGGGGGAGACGGTGCTGCCTCCATCAGCGGCCCGGGCCAGTGTAAGTCGGAAGAGGAATGCAGTGCTTACTGTACCGCCAATCAGGAAACCTGCACCCAGTTCTGCCAAGAGAGGCCGGAGGTATGCAGCCAGTTTGCCGGGAACCGCCAGATAGGTGGCCCTATGGCAGGAACAACCTGCGACACGGATGCGATCCGGGAAAAGATGTATGGAGAAATTGCAAAGATCCTTGTCACCCCGCCCGCCTCAACCCCGCCCGTGAACTGGATGACCAAGATCCTGCCTGCCGGAAACCCTTACCCTGGGTATTACTATACACTCTCCACGGCATTCGGCCCGGCCATCGATGCCCAGAAAGGCAATACATGGTCCGGTGAAGGAGAGCCCCCGAGGACGCCCGGCCTTGACTATTACACGGTCGGGTTCTGGGACGAAAAGCCCAAGGGAAATGGTGCGACACTGGGCGAACAGTCGCCGGAGTCGCTGGACGTCTCCCGGTACCAGCTGGCAGTCTTCTACACCAATGTCTCGGCCCCTTCGCAGGCTGCAACGATCAATGCCCTGCCGGATCTCACAATGAGCGAGGCCGAAGCAAAGGCGTTCTTTGCATCGAAAATCAAGAAATCATTCATCGATCTTGAAGGAAAGATCCTCACAAAGCCCATGTCGAAGATTTATGAAGTGCGGTGGCACGACTCCTCCGATACGCAGGATTATTGGGACGTCCAGATCGGGACCGGGTATATCGCCATCGGGCAGGGTAAAGTCTACACGGATGAGTCGATGCTCCAGGGTGACCCGGGTACGATGTGGCGGTACCATGCATGCCGGCCCTGCGCGAATTGCGCAGACTGGACCGTGGAAACTACATTCAACAAGGACTGCACAAAGGATGTGGATTGTATCGGGGGGTTGTCATGCAGCGGAGGAAACTGCATGAAACCCGGCTCGGGTTCATCCATCAGCAGCGGGAATGCGGGTGCGTCAACGGGAAAGGCCCCTGGCTCCCCGTGCAGCACTGCTGCGGATTGCGGAAGCGGCCTCTCCTGTACGAACAGTATCTGCAGTATCCCAGGGGGACGACCATAAACCGGTTTTTTCTATCATTCTTAAAAAAATGAAAGGGACCGGGTAAGGATCAGCCAGATTCCCTGCAACAATTTTTATAGAGAACTGCAATACTAATCCAAAGGAGGCTTGCCCGTGGTATTTGCCCTCTTCACTGATATCCTGATCGTCTTTACCATTGCACTTGTTGTCGGCCTTATATTCAACCGGATGAAAGTCCCGCCGCTCGTTGCATTCATTCTCACGGGCATCATTGTCGGACCGTACGGGTTCTCCCTCATCCATGGCGAGGAACAGGTCAACAGCCTTGCCGAGATCGGTATCATCCTCCTGCTCTTCACCATAGGCCTTGAATTCTCCTTCAAGGATCTCTGGAAGATCCGGCTCATCGCCATTGTTGGCGGGGCCCTGCAGGTCGGCCTATCCTTTGCCTTCTTCTGCGGCCTTGCCCTGCTCTACGGCTGGCCGGCCGGCGAAGCAGTCCTGATGGGTTTTCTGCTCTCGCTCTCCAGCACCGCCATCGTTCTCAAGATCCTCCACGAGCGCGGGGAGATCGATTCCCCGCACGGCAGTATCGCCCTGGGCATACTCATATTCCAGGACCTTGCCGCCATCCCGATGATCATGGCGATCCCGTTCCTTGCCAGCACCTCGTTATTTTCCGTAGCGCCGCTCCTCACCGGCGACGCGCTGGTACAGCTGATCATCCAGGACCTTGTCATCGTGTTCATACTCTTTGCCGGGGCAAAATGGCTGATCCCCCGCTTCCTCTACGAGATTGCCAAGACCAAGAATCAGGAGATGTTCCTCCTCTTCATCATCATCATCTGCTTTGGCGTGGCATGGCTCGTCTCGTTCACCGGGGTATCCCTTGCGATTGGCGCACTACTTGCAGGACTCCTCATCTCCGGTTCGGAATACAGCCACCAGGCCGTAAGTATCGTGCTCCCCTTCCGGGACATCTTCACGAGTTTCTTCTTTATCTCGGTCGGTATGCTCCTCGATATCCAGTTTGTCGCTGCCAACCTCGGGGGAATTATCTTTCTTATCCTCGCCGTCATCAGTGTAAAAGCAATCCTCGCAACAGCTGCCCCCCTTGCCCTCGGGTACCCTTTGAGGATTGCGGCACTCACCGGTCTTGCCCTTGCGCAGGTCGGGGAGTTCTCGTTCATCATCGCCCAGAGCGGCCTGACTGTCGGCATCCTGCCGGTGGATACATACCAGACATTCCTCGCGGTCGCGCTTGTCACCATGGCCACGGCGCCATTCATGCTGGGCTTTGGCCATCCCATAACAGCACGTCTCTGCCGATTGCCGGCGCTCTCGGTCATTGCCCAGGGTACCTGTGGCATTGATGACGGGAAACACCACCCGGAGCGCAGGGACCATCTCGTGATCATCGGTTATGGCATGACCGGGAGAAATCTTACACGGGCCGCCCGCAATGGGAAGATCGAGTATGCTATTGTCGAGCTGAACCCGGACCTTGTCACCGAGGCGCGGCTCGAAGGCCAGCCGGTCATCTTTGGCGATGCAACGAGCGAGGGTGTCCTCAACCATGCCGGCATCCATTCTGCCAGAATTGCGGTCATTGCCATCAACGATCCGATCGCGATTCGGAAGATCACGGCGCAGATTCGAAGGCTGAACGAAGCAATCACGATTATTGTCAGGACACGGTATGTCAGCGAGACGGAGGCGCTCTACCTTGCCGGCGCAGATGAGGTGATTGCCGAGGAGTTCGAAACGTCAGTTGAGATATTCACGAGGGTTCTCAACAAATACTTCATTCCACGGGACCAGATTGATACCTTCATCAACGAAGTCCGGGCCGGGGGATACCAGATGCTCCGGAGCAGGAGCGTCCCGCTTGCAAATATTCCGGAACTCATACGGAATATCCCCAATATTACAATCACCGCGTTTACTGTCGAGAGGGGATCGCCACTGGCGGGAAAGATGCTGGGAGATTTTAACCTGCGCAAGCGGCACAATATCCTCATCCTTGCCATCCAGAGAGGGGAGGAGACAATTACCGGAATTGGCGGGGAAACACGGCTTGAGGCCGGCGACGTGGCCATTGTGTACGGGACGCCGTCGTATATCGCGCTGGGTGCAGGGCTGTTCAAAGGGGAAAACGAGAGATGAGGCGGGGTGCCGGGGTACTTCGTGCCGGTGTAATGCAGGGGATACCGTATCATACGACAACCACATCATTTGGGAGCGGGTTCTGGCCGTACAGGCTCTGCCGGGCGTCGATAAAATAATGATGCTCGATCAGGAAATTCTCTTCCTTAAGCCGGTTCAACGCGTACCGCAGGGTCCGGGATGGTAGGGGGTCTTGCGGATGGAAACCCGTCCGGGTAAATTATTCTGACTGCCACAGTATGATTTGCCGCATGGAGAAAATTCACCGTATTTCTGATAGAGCGATGGGCCTGAGTTTAAAGTCCATAAGACCAATAAAAAAAGGTTTTATTTTCGCTTTGATGGGTGCGTGCCTTCAGCGCAGGGGATGCAGACGCACTTTCCGTCAACCATCCGGGTCTTCGCGTCGGCCACCGACTCACCGCAGCAATCGCAGGTAACCGAGGCGAAGATCCGGGCCTTCTTCGGGGCTTCCATGGGGATCTGCTCGATCTTCATAATTGTATCTCCGGGGGCGTGCAGGAGATCCACCGTTGCCTTGTGCATCAGTTCGTGGAACTGCTCCTCTTCCTTCGCCGTTGCGTTGCCGGAGAAGACTTTCTTCCGCAGTTCCGCGATATTTCCCGTTTCGTTCGCCTCGTTCCGGTGGAATATGATCCGAACCGCCTTCCCGTTTTTCCGGTTATAGAACGTGAACGCGTGTTTGCCGTAATCGTGGATGACGAGATTTCCCTTGCCGGCAGTTGTCCCGGCAATGACCTGGATCGCATCCACACCGCAGGCATCGGTCTCACAGATGGCAACGAGGTCCTCGTCTTCCGGTCGGGTGACGCCAAGGGCTTCCATTGCGGCAGTTGCCGCACGGTACCCGGATGCGAGTCCCGGGCATGAGTGGCCGTGGAAGCGGATGCAATCGTCGAACGTTACGGCATGGGGGACATCATGATGGTTGTGATGATGGTCATGGTGATGTCCGTGATGATCGTTATGGTCATGGTTGTTGTCGTGCATGGTTATTTCTCCTAGGTTATCTTACAGGCGCCGGGGATGACACACCGGACGCCGCCAAGTTCTCCGATCATGACCGGGAGGCCGTATACCTCCTCGATGACAAGAGGGGTGATAATGTCCTGGCTGCCGTGGACATGGACCTTTCCGTTCTTGATGAAGATGAAGATATCCGCAAACCGGAGGGCCAGGTTCAAATCGTGCATGGTCATGATGGCCGCTATGTTATGGTCGCGGACAACCTCGCGGATGGTGGTGAGGATATCGACCTGATTCTTCAGGTCAAGGTTGCTGGTCGGCTCGTCAAGGAGCAGCACCCGCGGCTCCTGCACCAGTGCCCGGGCAATGGCTACTTTCTGGAGTTCGCCTCCGCTCATTTCGTCGATGAAGCTGAGGCGGAACGCCTCCATGCCCAGTTTTTTGAAGACTGCGTTGACGATGGCAAGGTCGCGGGGCACAACATCCCAGCCGATGTGAGGGCGGCGGCCTAAGAGAACGGCGTCGAACGCGGTCAGCCGCCCGGTCTCCACCCGCTGCGGCACATAACCAACCCTGCGGGCAATAGCCATGATATCAAGGTCGAGCAGGTTCTCTTCATCGAGCATCACGGTGCCTTCCCGGGGCTTCAGGATCCGGTTTAAGCATTTTAGGAGCGTGGTCTTCCCGACCCCGTTCGGGCCGAGGACGGCTATAACCTGCCCCTGTTCGATCGAGAACCCGATCTCGTTTAAGACATTCTTATTACGGTACATGAATTTCAGTTCGTTCACAGTCAGCATCTTCGTCATCGCTTATACCCCCTGAATAACAGGTAGATGAATACGGGCGCTCCCAGGAATGCCGTCAGGACGGCGACCGGACGGATATACGGTGCAACAATCACGCGGGCAACAGTGTCTGATGCCAGCAGCAGGACAGCCCCGGCAACGGCCGAGCCGGGGATGAGATAGCGCTGGTCATCCCCGACAAGCCTCCTCATCATGTGCGGGCAGACCAGACCGACAAAACCGATGACCCCGAGCATGGCGACGATTACCGCGGAGACCAGTGCTGCAACCGTCATCCCCACGAGCCGTGTGCGGGAGACGTTGACACCGATGCTCTGCGCAGTCTCGTCGCCGGCATCGATCGCATTGTAGTTCCAGCGGTTGAAGAGGAAATACAGGGTTGCACCCGCAACCACGACCGCCATGAACGGCAGGGTCTCCCACGTTGACCTGCCCACGTCGCCAAAAGTCCAGAAGACGACTGCGGCAAGCTGGGTGTCGCTTGAGAAGAACTGGAGGAACATAACCCCGGCAGAGAAGAGGGCGGAGAGAGCAACACCGGTCAGGATCATGACCTCGGGCGATGTGCCCTTGAAGTGGGAGATGAGGAGGATGACCGCAGTCGCGAGCATGCAGAAGAAGAACGCTACAATTGTCGTGAGGTACGGGTTCGTGATGGTGACCGGGTTTGCAACCGTTGACTGGATCTTTCCCGCACCCAGCACGATGATCGAGACTGCCGCACCGAATGCCCCGGCACTGGATATCCCGAGCGTGTAGGGGGATGCCAGCGGGTTTCTCAGAATGGACTGCATGGCAACGCCGGCAACGGCAAGGCCGGTCCCGGCCACGATAGCCGCAAGGGCCTGCGGCAGCCGGATGTTCCAGATGATCCTGTCCCACTTGGAGGAGGTGCCAGCCCCAAAGAGGGTCTGGAGAACATCCACTGGCGGGATCGCCACGGCACCCACCGAGATCGCGAGCACGAAGAGGACGAGGACAAGGACGAGCGAGCCGGCTATCCAGAATACCTTTTTCCTGGTATAGTCCAGGTAGTCTTGGGGAACTATCCCGTCTTCGGTGTGCATGCTGAATTGTCCGTATCAGACTGCGATGGGCTGGAACCCGGTGCTGTTGTAATTCCCATTCAGCTCGGCAAAGACCGGCTTGCCGACAAACATCGTATAGATCTCATCCGCCTTTGCCGCGGGGTCGATGTCCGAGAACCGGTCGGGATAGACCGTCTTGCCGATGAAATAGGCGTCCGCAAGGACCGACTCGTAGTTCGTGGAGTAGAAGTTGTAAGGCAGGACCCCGTACACGTTCTTGTTCCTGACGGCGGTCAGATCAGAGAAGGCTGCGTTGGTCCTGAGTTCGGTGATGGCCCCGCCATCCGGGACCTGTAGCGTACCGACATCGATGAAGATGAACTGCGGGTCAGCGCCCACGATTGTCTCCTTCGAGACATCGGCATGCTGGGTACCGGCACTGCCGGCAATGTTCCTTACGTTCACGAGCGCAAACGGCGGGTAGGCCGGCTCGGTGGAAACGATCCCGTGCGGGCCGGCATACGAGACCCCGCCCACGTAGGCAGTCTTCTGTTCAGATGCCGGGATGTCCATTGTCCGCTTCTTTAAGTCGGCCTTCGTTGCATTGATGTACGCGATGAGTTCATCCGCACGGGCGCTGGTGCCGGTGATGCTGCCCATCAGGCGCAGGGTGGCAAACGAGTCTGCAGTGCCTTTCTCGGTTGCAAGGTCCCCGTAGGGCATCTCCACAACCGGGATACCGGTACGGTTCTGGAGGAGGTCTGCCGCAGCCATGGCACTGGCCGGCTGCTCGGTGAGCGAGGCCGTCTTGAAGACGACCTGCGGCCCGATGCTGATGATCTTCTCGGGGTCATCCTTGCCCCGGTACTCGCCGATCAATGGTAGAGACGAAAACTGCGGGTTTGCCAGGGCATAGGCCCGGCCTTCGACAGCCTGTTTTGTATTCTCGATGCTGTCAACACCAATGATCGTTCCCTGTGCCCCCAGGTAGGATATATAACGGAGGCAGCCGGAACCCGAACAGACGATCGTCTCCGTGTTTGCCGGAATGGCAACGGTCCTGCCGTACCCGTCCATGATGGTCATCGTACTGGATCCAGAAGCATGTTCGGGAATAGCCTTCGTGGTACTGGTTGAGGAGGCAGCGGTCCCAGTACATCCGGCAAAGGCAACACATGCACAGACAAGAAGGGTGATACCAATGAGAATTACGATCGATTTTTTCATACGAATCTGAATATAATTAAAATCAAGTGCTATTAAAGTGTGGTGATCTGTATCTACAATCGGCAAAATTATTTAAAATTGATTAAATTTGGATTGAAAAATAGCGGATTGTAATACAAGTTCAGTCAAAGACGGCAAACTCTGCAGTCATTGCCATGTGGATAAAAAAAATACTTATCATGCTTCCGCAATATTCTGGTGGGGAGAATGAGAGTTCGAGTACTGGTTTCTCAATTCCAGCAGTTATCCGAGTACAGATCTTTCTCTAAACCGTTTTTTTGATAAGTTCAGTTTCATAATAGAGAACAAATCGGGCAAAACAGTCCTGATCCATGAACCTCCTGCATGAGAGGGTTGAATTCTCCGGGGGATCCGAGCGGAACATCCGGATACGGTGCCCCGACCGTGGCTCATAGGAATACCGTACTTCCAGCAGGTGCTCATAGCCGGAGAGCCCCGGGCTCCGTGACGGGTTGTAGGCGAAGGCAACTGCCCAGTGGGTCTCTTCCATGTCGAAGTAAACCCTGGCAACGAGGAACCGGTGGTTTTTCCGGATCATCACCTCGTTCTCGAACTTCTCCGCTGCCTGCCGGGTTGCGGGCTGCGGGTCGATTCCGTGGTATTTCGGCATGGGCTCTTCACTCCGGTCAGATCGGCCGGAGGGTATCCGGGCCGGTGAAAATCCTTTTATCTGCGATCTGGTCCTCAAAACCGCGGGCAGCGAGCCGGGACAACAGGTCAGTGACCGTTCCAAGCGGGGTGTCCATGGAAGCAGTACGCTCCAAATCCTTGTCATGCAGGATTCGGATGATCGTTTCCTGTGCTGCACCTGCCTGCAGGAGTCCCCATGCTTCTTCATCAAGGATATGCAGCGCGGCAGCAGCCCTGGCAACATTTTCCGGACACTGTGCCCATTGTATCAGATAGTGCAGGAACTGTTCCTTCCCGGCCGGGTCACTCCGTTGCAGTTCCCCAGCTTCGATGGCTGCAGTCCAGAGGTCCTCCGCGGTTATACCAAACCGTGAGAGACGCACCAGCACATCATGCTGCGATTTCGGGGAGAGTCCCGTCTCCCGCTCTAGCGCGAGGATTGTTGCACGGATGACCACTTTTGCGATGAGCTCGCCGAGCATAGCGTGTGTGCCGGCATCGGTCAGATAGAGAGGTGTGCTGGGATTTGAAACGGTGACTACCATGTCCGTCCCGGATCCCGTTGCGATCCCCTGGGAATAGATACTCCGGGCCATCAGCTGCTGGAGGGCGGCAGTTTTTGCCTCGGTTACGGTCATGATGGCACGGGTGAGGGCATATTCCGGCAGGTCAGCACCAATGATGAGAATGGTATTGATAGTCCCCCCGACCGGTACAAACTTCCCCCCCGCTTCATGATACGAGGCCGGGTCGCCGGCCCTCCCGCCGTTCTTGTCAATCCCTGCCGTAACAACAGCTGTGACACGGAGGTCATGGTACCGGGCTGTCATGACCACAGCGTTCCTCATGTCAGCCCGGGTGATGAGGCCGCATGCTGTAACCGGACCAAGCGACCGTGACGCGGCAACACCTGCAAGATAGGCACATACACCTCCATTCTCGTGGCATTCATCGCAGGCCGCAAGCGGTATCTGGTGGTTGAAAACCGCTTCAAGATCCTTCCGGTACCCTCCATTCAGCCATGACGTGGAGAGCACATCCCTCGGACCGGAAAACTGCACGATAAGCGAGTCCCCGGTTATAAGAATCGTTTCCCCGGAAGGGAGGTTCAGGAAATCATCATCTGGAACGTGGAGTTCTTCGCACACCATGGATCTCACCTGTTACTTCCTCGTTGCCGCACAGAGCCCGAAGAGTGCAAGGAACACAACTGCTTCTGAAAAACCAGGGGCTTTGGCTTTTCCGGCATCTCCGGCACCGGGCATTTGCACAGCGTGTTCTCTCCCGACAGCTGAAATAATGTGGCTGACTTCTTCTGCTGCATCCGCAATCCGGGGACCGGGCCGGCTGATCGTGTCGGCATTGACCGCGTACACATGGTGGTTTTTGACCGCAGCGAGGGATACGTACTGCGGGTTGGTCATGAACTCTTCGAGGATCACGTCCTTCTCTGATGAATCCATCCCGCCCCCACCGCTCACGATAATGATATCGGGATTGGTCAGCAGGAACTCTTCAAGCGAGACCGTGCTCCACCCGCTCCGGTCAGCAAAGACATTTATGCCGCCGGCATTTGAGATCACATCGTTCTGCAGCGTGTTGTTCCCACTTACATACAGGGGTTTGTACCAGACCACATGGGCAACGGTTGGCCGGAATCCCGGTTCGCTTTTTAGCTGTGCAGCGGCAATGCGCCGGGAGAGGTTTGCCGCAAGTTCTTCGGCCTGAGGCCCTGTCCCGGTGATCTCCCCTACCAGACGGATATCCTGTATCACGTGATCAATATTTTTCGGTGCCACGACAATGACCGGCAGGCCGATCTCGGTGAGTCGGCTCACCGTCTCTTTCGGTGTGAGATCTGATGCGATGATGAGATCCGGTCTTGCCGCTGCTACTTTCTCAATGCTGATGGATGAGTAGCCGCCAATCCGGGTCTTGTTTTGTACTTCCGGAGGATAGTCGCAGACATCGGTGATACCGACAACCCGGTCGAGCAGGCCGAGGGCGGTAAGGATCTCGGTATTGGCGGGCGACAGCGAGACGATACGTTCCGCCGTTGCATCGAGTGTTATCATCGCTCCGGTATCGTCAGTAAATGTGATGGCAGATACCGGGACGATACAAAGGGCAAGGACAACGGTCATGGTCAGCAGGGCAGGGCAGCGCGAGATTCGGGTTCGGGTTTCTGGCATCATAGGGTTAATCACCGTTAAGGATAGCGGAAAGGCAGGAGATGCTCGCATCAGCCGCGGCGAGTTCACGGGTCTCCACCACAAGGGTTGCGTCCTGCGGGAGCCGGGAGATCAGCGTGGAGAAGTCGATTGTTCCGCTGCCGCAGGCGTTATGATCGTCATTTGTCCCGCCATTGTCATGGAGATGGACGTGGCAGAAGCCCCCGGCAACTAGGAATGCATCGAGGTTCCCGTTGAGCCGGGCATGGCCGCAGTCCAGGGTCATCCCGAGCCCTCTTTCGGACAGCTCGGGGATGAATGCCGGTGTCCGGAAATGGCAGCACTCCCATGCGCCCATGTTCTCCACGCAGACCCTGACCCCGAATTCCTCCTGCAGATCTGCAAGATCGTCAAGTGAGCGGAGCAGGGAGTCAACCGACCGTTCCTTCATCTGTTCATATGCGGAGTATCCCGGGTGGACAACAAGGTGGCCTGCGCCGATACGGTTGCAGGAAGCGAGCACGTCGCCAAGCAGCGACAGTGCGGCGCTCCGCATCCGTTCGTTCACCGAAGCGATGTTGATCTCGCTTGAAGGGGCGTGGACTGAATACGTGAGCGGATACTCGCTGCAGGGTGTGGGATCTGCGAGGAGATCGTGCGGGCCATCGGCAAGGATCTCCACGTGCGAGGTGCGGCCGGCAAGGCTGGCCAGGGCCTCATCCAGTGGATGGTCAATGCAGCAGAAGGTCGAGATAAACAAGGGTCTGGTTGTCATGGATCACATCTTATCGTTGGGGTTTTCTCAAAGCATCTGCGCGGAGGAACGCAACAATCTCCTCATAACTGGTGGCGGTATAAGCGCCTGCGGTACGCAGGTCATGGTAAGCGGTTACCGCGGCTCCCCGGGCAAAATCAAAGGATGCAAAATCCCTTCCTTCGGGCAGGTGGATGATAATCCTGGCCGGGTTCATGTCACGGAGCACCTGAAGGACCGGAAGGTTTCCGGTCCCGACCGGGTGAACTGATAGGACGATTTTGTCAGCCTTTGCCAGCATTGTTCTCAGCTTCTCCAGTGCATGGGCCGGGATCTGCGAGAACGGCAGCACCGGAATACAGGGGATTTCAAGCGCTGTTGCAGTAAGGTAATCGGAATCCGTGGTGGCAAGGACACCGGCCGAAACCGCTAACCCCTTCCCTGCAAGGAAGCGCATGAGATCGGACCCGCTTCCACCTCCGGAAATCACCTGCACGTTCATCAGGGAGAGGGCTGATCCGTTTCCGTTTTGCGTTTTCACGGGCATCAGGAAGGTTCGTCCGGTGGCGGGGTGACAGGAGGTGACCACTTCAGCACCGTAGACATGACGGATCTTTTCCGGCGTCAGCACCTGTGCAGGCGGGCCATCGGCAACCATCTGCCCGTTCTGGATCATGATGAGTCGGTCGCAATAGAGCGCAGCGAGGTTGAGGTCATGGAAGACACCGATGATGGTGACACCCGATTCCGCGAGATCGCGCATCAGCGAGAGGATCTCGGACTGGTGGGAGAGATCGAGATGGGAGGTCGGCTCGTCCAGCAGGAGAACTTTTGTGTCCTGCGCAAGGGCCCGGGCAATGAGTACCCGCTGCCATTCCCCGCCACTCAGGGTGCGAATAGATCGGTCGGCAAGGTGGGCGACTCCCGTTTGGGCAAAGGCCTGGTGGCACCGGGAATAATCTTCCGGCATGAGCGATCCGAGCCGGCTTGTCCGGGCATACCGGGCCATCAGGACGACCTGCATCACGGTATAGGAAAACGGGCGGGCCTCGTCCTGCGGGACGAACCCGAGCGCCATCCCGAGTTCTGTCGGCGTATGGTCGCTGACCGCTTTGCCGTCCAGCTCGAGGATCCCTCCTGAAGGTATCACGCGGCTGAAGGCCCGCAGGAGCGTGGTCTTTCCAGAGCCGTTGGGCCCGATGATGCCGGTGAAGGTACCCGGTGCAAAGGAGCAGCTGACCGCTTTCACAATATCCTGCGTGCCATACCCTGCATGGAGGTTTTCTGCACTGATCCGATCCCTGCCTGTCATGTGACCTCCCCACGCTGCCAGATGAGCCAGATAAAGAATGGTGCCCCGATGAATGCCGTGATGATCCCGACCGGCAGGTCGGAGAAGTACGTACGGGTGAGGGTATCGGATATTACCAGAAGAATTCCCCCGACAAGGATGCAGGCGGGGATGACCACCCGGTTGTCCGGCCCGAGGAGCATCCGCACGATGTGCGGGCAGACCAGTCCGACAAACCCGATCGATCCGGCAATGGAGACAGCACCGGCAACCAGCAGGGTGCTGCCTCCAAGCACGGTCCAGCGGGCACGGGCGGCATCAATCCCGAGGTGAGCGGCAGTCTCCTCCCCCAGAGAGAGGGCGTTTAAGTCCCGTCCCATAAAGAAGAGAAGGAGGCCTGCCGGGATGAGGATGCAGGCCGACAGGACTGCATCGGCCGGAGACGCATTCCAGAATCCGCCCATGAGCCAGAAGATGATCTGGTGGACGTTCTGGCCGGCAATGGCGATCAGGAAGGAGACGATGGCCGAGAAGAAGAACGAGACGGCAATGCCGGTCAGGAGCAGGGTCTCAACGGAAATTACTCCTCTGCGGCCAGCAATCGACCAGACAATCAGGATGGCAACGACCGCTCCGATCCATGCAAAGACCGGAACGAAAAGTCCCCCGAAGAAGACTATCGCAAGGGACGCCCCGAGCGCCCCGCCGGACGATGTACCGAGGATATACGGGTCTGCCATCGGGTTTTTGAAAAGCGCCTGCATGGCGGCGCCGGCAACGGCAAGACTGGCGCCAACAAAAAATGCGGCAAGGACGCGGGGGAGCCGGATGCTGCCGATGATATCGGCAGCGCCCGAAGCGGTGGAAACGAATCCGAAGCCTGCCGGGCCGATGAAGGTGCAGAGTACGATGGTTGTGATGGCAGCGATGCTTAAGCAGATGATGACGGGGACGGTTCTGGTCATTGCCGGGGATCACTCCGTAGGGATAATCCGGTTACGAATTGCTGCTGGTGCACTTTTGGAAAAATGTTCATAGCCTCCCTCGTACTCTATCTTCAGTAAAAAAACTGAAAGATAGTTAATTCACGATGAGTTCGCCGGTTGTGATTGCCCGGCTCGTTACCTTGTCAATGATCTGGTACCTGATTTTTGAATTCAGGTAGATGGAAAACCCTCCTTTCGAATCATACGGTCTCCAGGAAATTTTCGGACCATAGTATGAATGGTCGTACGTATACGTGACTCCCTGTGCACAACCATCAGCATACAGCATAAATTTGTCTCCTGGGGCGATCATCCGGTCGGAGAGAGAGGAGTTCCCGATTTTCTGGAAATATCCTCCGTTTGAAATTCCTGTCGGCAGAATGTTTTTTGTGGGTAATTTATCATCAGTACGGAGAGTCATTTTTGTATCCTGGTACTGCACCTGGATCTCGATATCATTGAGCGAGAACGTATCCCCACCGGTATTCTCGAACAGCAGGCCGTTGGCGGCAGCATACCCGTCCGGATAAGTCAGTGCGTAGGTATCGGGATCGATGGTTCCCTGAATGTCCTGGATCACACTTTCCACGTTCATCGTGACTTGTGGTGTCTTGTGCTGTTCACTCCCCATACCCCCAGCAAATGCGGAAACCACTGCAGCGATAATAATCGTCACAACAAGCATCAGCATAACACCGACAACCGGTGAAACTCCCGCGTCATTGTTCTGAATCATTTCACAGGCACCTCCCTGTCAAAGAGATATTGTCCACTCGGCACGTGGAGGATCTTGACATCAACGATACTGTCCCGGCCAAAATCCGGATCGCTGAGGTTATAGGGTATGGTAGTGGAATTAATTCCAAGCAGGAATGCCGTTCCGGCAGTGTTTCCGGTGCTGAGAACATCACCGGTTTTCCAAGTGTAGTTGCCGAAATCCTTTGCCGGGTTATTCCCGGAATAGCCGTAACGCATATCATTAATAAACGGGACCCGTGTGGTTTTTCCGGAACCATAAAGATCAACAGCAGTGCTTGTTGCAGTCTGCTTGTTTTTGTGTACAATTCCTGCCTTGTTCCTGTAGTATGTGATTATCGCGAGATCTTTTGTCTGGATAGGATCTCCGCTTATCTCTGTAAAGGTCATGATGGTTTCAGTACCGCCCATGGTGTCATCCATGCCGGTCTTAATCGAAACATCGATTGCAGCCTGCGGTGCTTTCTCTGTCCCGCTTCCAAGCCCCCCCGCAAACGCGCTCACAACCGCTGCAATAATGATTACAACAACCAGCATCAGCATGACGCCGACAACGGGCGATACTGCAGATTCCTGCGCAAAACGAATCCTGTTCTTCATGATGTACCTCGTATATCAATCATCGTGGAGGATCTCATCCGACAGGTCCGTAATGATCCCGCCATCCTGATATTGACACAAATTAACTTGTTTTAAAACTATTTTAATTGATCAATTCAAAAATGAAATTCGTAATACCTGGTATTACGAAAAGTAAAAATATCACAAAACCGGGCCGCTCTCCCGCGTCCTCACCTTTACCGCGCAAATATCCTCACGTGGGGATAAGCGTCAGCCGGGCCGAGCGAATCCCCCGCTTTTCCATCAGCTCGCGTTCGAGCGCTTTGAGCCGGACGTCTTCGCCACGGACAAGGATGATTTCAACAGCAACGTCTCCCGCCATAGGTGCACTGAATGATGTATGGACGATCTCCTGATACTCATTCTTGAGATTCATCAGTGCCGGCCGCACTCCCCGGAAATTCTTTTCAAAAAGGACTGTAATCATACCCTGCTGCTCTGCGTTTCTTTCCTGGGGTAGTGTCTTGTCCGGGTGCATGGGATCACCTCACGTCCTTGCTTCGGCAGATGTCGGTGTTGCTGCCCAGGAGACGATCCTGGTGTGTGAGCGCGGGCACAGGGGCACATGGTTTTACGCCACTGTGCTGCATACGTGTATCGTCTTTGCCCGTCTGGCTGACTTCGGGGCAGTGCAGTATGCTCCAGGCCGGGCGATGGGATGATGTCCCTGGTGTCATGATTGATCTCATGTGTTTTTGCGGTTCCGGTATTTAAATTATACAAATAAATTTGTTTTAAAACAGAACAATTTGTTTTATTGATCGAATTGTTGTTTGAAAATTTCTGCTCTGTAGAAAACCTCAATCCAGACAAATTGTATGAAACGGTCAAGGTTAGCGAGAACTATCTTACATGTGATTTCTTTCTTCTGAATCTGGAATAACCGGGATTTTTGATCGGCCCCGAACCTCAGTTTATGGAGGGAAAACTTGGTTTCAACGAGGAAGCGTTTTCAGTAACGTGTTACATCGAATTTCCAGGTCATTTCCTTTCGGTATTTCCCCCAGACATGTTCAGTACCTTTCCATGATCGGGGAGGTCTGATTGAAATCGCCTTCAGGGTTTCGCGGACAAACCGCTGCATTTTCTCTGAATCGTATCCACGGTTCATGACATAGCACTCAGATCTTCGTGTTTTATGACATTTCTTTAGGATTACGAATGAATGTTGAGAATCGTGAACTCGGCTTTTTGAGATTATGAACCCGGTGATAAGCTGCTGATTAGTATCAACAGCAATAGACGTTTTCAGGAAATGTTTTCAGAGTTTACCGGTTCGGATAGAGTAATAATGACTGCAGTACCCGCTGGGGAGTCCTGATGAGTCAATAGCTGTGATTGAAATTGTACTGTCAACAGAATAGAACCGTTTCAGGGTATTTTTCAAGAGAAAATCGAAGTACAGTGTATTGATACGACAGAGAAATTTTTGGAGTGTCGTGAAGTGAGGGATAGTATTGAGTCCGAGTAATTCCCGGATACGATTCATCTCTTCAAGGTTCCAGATGACTGTAGGGTAATCTTCTCTCATGTATTCTTTGAAGAGAAGAAGTGTTAGCAGCTGGTGCTGCGTGCAATCTCGTCTCGAATATTTGCAGGAATCGGGTGAGTCCGAGTGGACTGTACAACCGAAAATGCATGATTAATAAAAATGATTACCCGACCCTCTGATTTCGTATTTGCCTGTTGGTTTGAACACACATCAGGGTAAGGAGACAATTTACCTTAGATCTTTTAGTCAATTCCGACTCTTTTTCATCATCCAGGAAATGTTTTTTACAGAGAAATTTTGAGGTTGATTAGTATAGAGAAAAATCCGCGAATCTGCCGGGATAAAATCCTAAAATCCCATGAGTGCCCAACCGCCGGGGTACTTTCCGATCCCTCAACTCACACAGGGGGTACCCCCCTCCAGCACAGGTACCCTGCGTCCGCCATGATCAGTACCCTCCGTCTTCTGGATCGCCAGCATCGCATCTCACGGAAATATTCAAAGAGGAAGAACCATCGAGCTGGCTTCCATCTTCGCTTCGATCTCGCGGATCGTCTCAAGCTTTGCCTTCGTTGAAGGCCCCTGAGGTACAGCCTTGCATCCGGATGCATTTGAGATAGACTCCGTAAAGGTACCGATCTCGCGAGCGATCCGCACCGTCTCTTCCTTGTCGTACCCGATGAGTGGGCGGTGGAGGGGGATATCTGAGGCTGCATCCGTGAGGACGACAAGGTTATCAAGCGTCTGGCTTGCCACCTGTCCGAGAGATTCACCAGTCACGATCCCCTTTGCCCCGTTCTTCCTTGCGAATTCCGTTGCCACACGGTACATCCGCCGCTTGCAGAAGATACAGGTATATTTGTCAAGGCCTCGACTGACAAGTTCCTTCTTTGCTTCTGCAAGATAGGAGTCGTGGATCACAGTGAGTCTGATACCGGGCTGATAACGGGCAAGGACCTCGATAACCCGCTCTGCCCTTGCAATCGTCGTCTCGTCCAGGAAGGTATCTAGTGCAACGAAGATCGGGAGGATTAGACAGCCCCGCTTCATCATCATCCATGCGGCCACGGGAGAGTCGATACCACCGGAGACAAGCGCGACCAGAGATCCCTCGACACCAAGCGGGAGACCGCCTACGGCTTTTGTCACATTGTCGTACAGGTATACCTCGCCAGCCCTAATCTCGATGTGGATTTCCATCTCCGGGTGGGCAAGATTCACCCGAAGATGCGGGAACTCCTTTTGTATGAGATTTCCGTACTCGATCGCTTTATCATTGGAAGTGAAGTCGTGCGTTCCCACCCGTTTTATCTTAAGGGCGAAGGTCTTCACGTCTTCAATGCCGTGGTGCCGGCAAAAGTCGGGCAGGTAGATCCCGATCATATCCAGTCTGATATGCTCGACTTCCGAGAACGAAACGATCCCAAAGATGTTCTTCAACAGGTCCGGGTTCACTTCACCGTCAAGCCAGATCCGGCCCCGTTCGTTCCGGACATGGACACCCGGCATCACCTTGTGGATGTTTTCGATCAGGATCTTCTCCCACTGGCGCCGGACCGGGTCAGATTTCAAAAAAATCTCTGAGTAACGGACAAGCCACTGGCGTTTCATAATCCTAGAGCGCCCCACCGCAAATGTGCCCTGCATCCCCTTCCTTGAACGGGTGGTGGCAGTAAGGGCAGGTGAAATCGCATTCCGTTCCATGGTACGGGCAGATGGTCATGGACAGATCGGCAAGCGGGTGGCCCTTTCCCCGGATCTCGAACTCCTTGTACCACCCGAACGGGGCGCGTTTGACCTCGACTTTTGTATCAATAAGGGAGGATTCCAACCCTTTGAGAATGTACAGCGCAACAGGAGGGGAGCCAAGCGTGCTCGTAAGGTGGGCATACGGGTAGATCAGGACGCGGTTCACGTGAAGCATGGCAAGGCGTTTTCTGACCCCCGCAGTCGCGCTCCTGATCACCTGATCAGGATCCTTTTCATCCAGTTTCTCTACGCAGCAGAAGAGGACGACACACTCCTCCATCCGATCCTCTCGGACATTGGTTGGTTCTGCCATCCTCGTTTTCTTTGTGGCATGATACCACAGCCGGTCCGCGTGGATGGAGAGGATCCTCACGCGGTTCCTCTCCCGACAAGGACACTGATCGCATCAACGGTGATAAGGCCGATAACGTGCTGCTGGTCGTCGACGACCGGCAGGGCAGAGATCGCGTGTTCCTCCATCTTCCTCGCGGCCACTTCGATCAGCTCATCCGGCGTTGTCGTTACAACGTCCCGGGACATGATCTCGTCCAGCCAGAGGAAATTTGAGGCTACGGCCTTTGCAATATCCCATGAGGTCACGATCCCAACGAGCTTCCCGCTGGCGGAGAGTACGGACAGATGGCTGACACCGAGATTTACCATCCGCCGGGCAGTTACGGCAATCGTTGTCCCCTCCTCTATTGTCTCTACATCGCTGATCATGACGTCCCCGACTACCGTATGCGACAGGAACTTCCCGACGATGTAATTCAGCTGGCCGGACTCCAGCAGGAACGCGTCATGGCCGAAGTTGGACTGGATCTCACTGTAGTGGACATCACGATCGTTCGCTGTCAGGGCAGACACAATCTCCTGTGACTGATAAGGGGGATAGAGCCAGTCGGACGAGACCGAGATGACGAGGAATGCTGCTTTTACACCGGCAAGACCGGTAGCGAGTGAGCCATCCCGTGTCAGGTCGAAGTAGTCAATCGCCTTCGTTATGAACAGGTAAGAGTTCGCATCGAACCTCTTCGTGAAGGTATCCCCCTGGTGGTGGAGGTAGCTCTC
>JALOBP010000115.1 GCA_023228295.1 Methanoregula sp. | reverse complement strand
GCCGACCGTGGGCCGGCTCCACGGGATCGATTATTACAGCATCCAGACGGTTGTCCAGAAGAGCGCGGTCAACGGTCTCATCCCGAAGCTGAAGGCCTGTGGTGCGGAAGATATCCTCGAGATCCCGATCACGAAGATTGTGCCGTGAGAGGGGGGTGTTGCTCCCTCTTCAGGGGGAGAACCCCACATTCTGTCGGTGGGCCACATGAGGGAACACATTGTCGTGGCTACCACCTGCAAATTTTCCCAATTTTCTCTCTTTTTCCACATGATCGTTCGGTAAGCCTGCGGGATTTCGGGCAAACCCTGTAACCTCACGCATTGATTGGGAGGGGAAATGGCAGCGGGGAGGGCAGAGAGATTTTCCGTTTCGAACAATGGGGAATGAAAAGGAGGTTTCTGGAAGCCTGCAATGCGGCAATGTTTCACAGCAGGAGGATACGGCCAGTGCCCCGCCAGAAAAAAAGGGGTTGGAGGAAACTACTCGAGTTTGATGAAGACGGTGTCGGCAGGGAGATCCTTGCATTTGGTGATCGTATCCGTCCTTGCCGCATTTGCATCCTCTGCCCCGGCAACAACCTGGATCTGGAAGCATTTCCCATCAGGCCACAGCGAGGTGTCAGATGTTGAGAAGGTGAAGGGGGTCTCTTCCTCGAACCTCTGGCCGGTCTTGAAGACCATCCCGCCAGGGATCGTCTTCCACTGGGGATCGCCGGCAATACGGTAGAAGACAACTTCCTCAACGGTCTTGTCGCCATCGTAGGTGGTGTTCCACGTAATGGTCCAGACGTCTGTCGAGGGGCTCGCCGCAAAGGAGAGGTTGTCCACAAAGAGGGACTTTGTGCCAAAACCGGTATCGACGATGCTGTCCCGGACCCGGCACTGCATGGCCGGGATGAATCCCGTCTGGGTTGTCCCGGTGGCAGCATCGGTGAACGATATGGACGAACTGTCGGGGCCGAACAGGTCGATCTTACCGGCCTGTATCAGTTCCAGCTGGAACGTGGCACGCCAGGTCTCGTTCAGTTTGATGGTGCCGACATCGAATGCCATTTCTTTGTTATCCCAGGCATCCTCATCGTTCCGTGTCAAAAGGAGCTGCTGGGTGTAAACCCCAAGACTGCTCATGTGGGATTTGTTGATGAGCGTGGATTCGCCGGGGACATAGACATAATCCATGAATGTCTTGATATCAAGAGCGGGATCATCGTTGATCTTTACGGTTCCAAAATCCAGGGCAACTTCTGTTTCGCCACCAGCAGTCTCCTGGAGGTCACCGGCGATGGCAGTATAGACATCCACGAGTTGTGCCCCGGTCGAGGCATGGAACTTTTTGCCACCGGTAGAATTCGCGAGGATAACCATCGTGTTCCACGTGGTCGATCCCTCGGTAATCCCGGATCCGAAGGAGATCGTGTAGATCCGGATATTTTTATCCAAGGCGTAGAGGGACATGTTCTGCTGGGTGAACAAATTGGCATCATAATTATTGGTTACTCCGCCAAGTCCCGAAAACCAGAAATGACGATCCGTTCTGGTCCAGGTCCAGAGATAATCACTGGTACGGCCCTCTCCCCTCGCCAGGGGATCGCCGTGATAGTTAAATTCCCCGTCGGACATCAGGATAACCGCCTGGATTGTCTGCGGGTTCGGGTTGCGGTTGGTGTTTACATCGTCAATCGCTTGCTTCAGCGCAAGGCGCGTTGGGGTATAGCCCCCCTGGCTGATGGCGTCAATTTTGGTTCTTACCGAATTAAAATCGGTCGTGAGGGGCGAGTCTACCGTGGAATCTCCACCGTACGAGACCAGCCCCACCTTGTCTCCGGGATTCATCTTATCCACGAAAGTCTTCGCTGCATATTTTGCCCAATACAGACGTGTGTATCCATCCATTGCGGTATTCATACTGCCCGAACGGTCGATCACCAGCGAGGCATCAATAGGCTTTGGCCGGAGGGCAGCACCATCCCCATAGAGCTGGATGGTGATGTTGACCTTGTCTCCTACCTGGGAGTTGCCGCAGTCTCCGAGAGATGAAGTACTGATGTAGGGATAGTTCTTCCAGACCAGCGTGACATCGCGGTTGACCGGGTTGCCGTCGCGGTCCGTCCAGCTTGCAATTGCTTTAACCTGCCCGGTTGCGGTTGCATTGTATCCGGCACCCGAAGTAGAAAAGGCTCCGGGACTGAACTGCACGGTTGCATACCCCCCGGCACCAACAGGTGCCGATAACGCAGACAGGCTTGGTGCAGTGGTCTCATCATAGGGTCCGCCCGGATAGGTCGTGGGGTCAAGGGAGAATGTCACGACTTCCCCAATAACCGGGTTACCCTTCATATCGATGACCCGTGCCTGGAGAATCGATCGGGTGGACGGGTTCACATCGAGACTTGTCATGGACTGCGGGTTTGCCGTGAATGTCAGGTCGACCGGATCGGTGTTATAGTATTCGATGGTCTGGCTGCACGAACCGGTGGACCCGTCATTCTTGCAGAGTACACTTGCATTCCCGGGCGTGGATGCCGTGAGCGTGTACAGACCGATCGTGTCTTTCGGGCCAAAGGAGACCCGGATCTTCCCCCACTTGTTCGTCGGGGTGCTTAAGCTCATCCCATCCGTTGAGATGAAATCAACGGTTGCGCCGAGGATCGGGTTGTTGAACCGGTCGGTGACGGTGTAGTAGATCTCCACGGCGTTCTCCGGTTCACCGTCAGCGGGCAGCAAGGAGCCGGGGCTTGCCGGGGTCTGCTCGATAAAGTGCGGTTCGCTCTCGGAGACACCCTGGATGTAGGTATGTGGCCCGATGACCATGTTCCCGATCGGGTCCATCTGGATAAGGTTGCTCTGGATGGATGAGGAGATTCTCAGGTCAGCAGTCACATTCCCGTAAGCATCGGTTGTGTATGTCCGCTGGGTGATGTAGTCGGATCCGTCCCACAGCCCGGCGCCCCCTTCATCGGACATGGTGAGCCGGACCGTCTCGGCCACGTTCTTATTATCAATGAGATTGCCATACCGGTCGGTTATCGTAACCGTTGCCTGCGTTACGGAACCCACCGGCAGGGTTTCTGGGTGAGTGAATGTTGCGAACTGCGGGGTGTAGTGATCAATTCGCTGCAATGTGGACACCGAAATGATATTTGGCATACCGCCATCAAGAACGGATATTGTTGCATTGATTACCGCGGTACCGCTCTTTGTTGCAGTCTTGAACACAGCAGTGGCTTTCCCGTCAGGGCCGGTCATGACACTTACGGGTAATGCAGGTGTGATCGTCCCGAGATCGGCAGAAGCGGGGTGAATATAGAACGTCACATTCGCATTGGATATTGGAGTGGGGACTGGGGTGGGAGGAGAACCCGCATCCAGTACTTCTACCGTGATAACTGCCTGGTCTGCACCGTCATTGGCGATAAGCCATCCGGGAACACTGCTGCTGATCGTTGAAGGAGAAAGATCATATGCCGTGGCTGAACACATCAGCAGCAGAAGGCAAAAGAATCCAATAATCGTCTGTTTCACTCTCATACCCATCACATTGAATTGAGATATAGTCACTTTCACAGTATAAATATTTCGTTTTTTAAAATCGGCCTTAAATCGCTTGTATTGCTAAAAAACAGTTAATAATTGGCATTTTGAGTGATTTTCATTCTGCGGGAACGTGCTGATAGGGAGCACTTCGGGGGATGATTCATAACGAAATTTGCGTATCGTATGCGCTATCACACTTACGAATCCGGGAGCGAACCGGATACGAGTTTGTGCAAACACCAGCATAGTATCGTTCTCTCAGAGAGGATAATGATTCAATAGAACTATCATATTCAAAATCCTTGAAGTGAGTGATCGTAACCGGAGATGATGTGCACCGGGTGCCCCCATTGAATTGTCAAACGAACTCATGGAATGAACCGGATTCTTCCATGGATTTTTCAAAGAATACATAGGTGCTGGACGCAGGAATGTGTCACCAACAGGACTTCCCCCTACCGGATCGCAGCCGGTTCCTGTACAACCATTAACGCCTCCAATCAAAAAAACCTATAACTCCATCCTTTTTGTCAAAATCGGGATATCGGGGGGGAGAATGCCCGATATAAAAAAACGAATGTTTATATTCCATCTCCATCCAATAAACCATGAGGCAACCCCATGCGGAAAGCGGCGTTTGTATTTTTTTTTCTTGTCCTTGTAGCAGCGGCAGTCTTCATGGTTATTGGAAACCCGCTCTCAATACTCGATGGTCAGAACCAGAATTCACCTTCAAAAGTCGATGTCGGATTCGTTCTTCTCGACCAGCCGGAAGGATCGGACCGGGTCAGTTTTGATGCGGCAACCACCAATATTCAACTTACAGGATTCGATGGGGAGGCACCAAACCCGGCAAGAACCGCAGAAGAGGTTGCAGAGACAACCTTCATCCATATGATCCGCGGGCACGATCTGGATGAAACCGGCAACGCAACCAGCTGGAACTTCGTAGTCCGCCAGCCCGAACAGGTATCCCTGGTGTCCTACGACAGGTTTGGCGAGAAGATTGGCCGGTGGGATGCACAATATCCGAACACGACAATAAATATAAGCGAGATCATGGCTCCCGGGGCCCTTTTTGCGAAAAATTACCAGACCATATTCCCAACATCAGAAGAGATCGTGACGGAAAAACGGGATCTCGCCCTGGCTGAAGGCACGTACTACCTCACGATCACCGGCAGGACAGAGACAAAAAATATGATGTTCGATGCATATACAGGGACGTTGATACAATCCAATGACTGACGATTCCGGCTTAATGTCCGTGGACTTCATGACAGGGTTCACCATCTTCCTCATTGCGTTCATCTGGGTGGCAACGATGGTTCCCGGCCTCTTTATCGGACTCCAGACACGATCAATCGACTACGATGCCGTAGCGTACAGGACAAGCGTTATACTTGTTGAAGACCCCGGTGCATCGGCAACAATCGTCTCAAACTACCCTTGGGAGTCCCTGAAGGATACGCAGGACATCGTCCGGCTGGGCCTCGCCGTATCAAAGGATACCCCCAGGGTCCTGGACCAGAATAAGGTTAACCGGTTCTTCTGCCAGACATCGTTCTCATACCCGGAGGATTACCGGAGTCGCCTGTTTTTCAGCGATTACCCGTACACCTTTAATATCTCCTTAAAAATTGAGGGAGAGAATGAGACCCGGACCATTGGCGATGTCGTTCCCTCCTATTACCCGTACGGGTATATCCGCAGGGACGTGAAGATCAAAAGACCAAGTAACGCTACAATCGGAGAGACCATTATACGGCAGCATAATTTCAACAATACCGAGAATGTGACCTTCAACGAGTTCTCCATCGTCATCAATTCATCCAGTCTCCTCACCGGCCCGGTCGGCCAGTACCCGGCTCATGGCGGGGGTGCCGTCTATCGGATCAACCCATCCTGGGACAAGATCATGATCAATTTTACCGATCTTGATGAGACGCGGAACAAAATAGCCCACCCCACTCCGCCAACCAGCATACGGCTGACCAAGGTTAAATTCTCAGAAATTCTCGGCACAGGATTGGTAGAATTCACACCCCCGCCGGTATTCGAGAATTACACCTACATCACTGGAAGTAGCGAGGCGTGGAAACCGCCGGTCGATATCGTAGACGGCAATCTCTCGTTGATCTTCGACTCCGGTTTCTTTGCAGGTACAGATAAATACGGGGCAATATACCTCAACCTCACCTTCGAACTGGATCCCCCCCAGCAGTACCTGAATAATACCCATACCCGTCCTTTTGACTACAATTATCATCCCGCGAACGTCACCCAGCCGGCCCTGACCGACGCTGTCATGGAGGTGGCAGTATGGTAATGTCGGAAAACGGGCAACTCTATACTATCGAAGGTATCGCTGCTGCCCTCATCCTGCTGGTAACCGCATTCATCGTGGTCAACAGCACATCCGTTTACACACAGGGTGACACGCACATCAACGATATGCAGCTGGAGTTGCTGGGGAGCGATGCTCTGAGCATGCTCAACACCGCCCCCAACAGCAGCTTTGGGAAAAGTCCACTCCAGACAATCGTGGAGACGGACGACTCCGCGTTGTTCCGGACATTGTTCCTTAATACCATCAATAATACCACGGGTCCCGGGGGGGACCGCATCCAGTACAAGGCAAACGTGACCTACGTGGATAAAGATGGTTTTGTCAGCACCCTGCCGCTGAGTGATTCCCCCCACCCGTTTGTCGGAGGGGAACATGCCGTGCGGGTATCCCAGTGGGTTATAGTCGAGAAACGTTTCCCTGACTGTTCCGCAGGTTCCTGTTCAGGGAAACATGCCGTCCTCGTGGAGGTGCTTTTATGGCGGGATTGAGAGATGACGCACAGTGGATCGTGCTCATGGGCTTCATCGTGAGTTTCAGCCTGTTCTTCGTCGCGATTGTCATTAACCAGTCAACCGTTGTTGGACAGACAACCGCAGAGGCAGTGATCGAGTTTCCGAAAAATGATATCCGGGGTATGCGGGACATGATCATCCAGTCGGAGTTCCTTACAGACGAAGGAGTATTTAACAACAAGACGAATGTCCAGAATGACATCAAAACCCTGTCGTTGCATCGGCAGAATTCCGTGGTATCGTTCTCATCACGCAATCCCACGGGAAGCGATCCGCACACCTATATTGAGATTCATTACTACAACGGGGTGACCGCGTACAATGAGACATGGAGATCGAACTAAGCACACCATGGAGAACAATGATTCGGGTGTTGCAACCCTAATCGAATACATCATGATCACCGGTGTCCTCATGACCCTGTTCATTGTGATGCTTCTCCTCGTGAATTCGTACTTTATGGAAGGGCCGGCCGATACGCTGACCTATTATGCATTCACTGATGTCAGCAACGGTGTTTCCACCCGTATTGTCGATACCTATGCCATTGCACCTGTTGCCGGGAATATCACCTCGAAGTTCGACATTCCGGACGAGATCGCAGGTCGCGGGTACTTCGTTGAGGTGGGCAATATGAAAGGCAATGATCTCTCCACCCAGACCGTCAGTGTCTGGAGGGGGACGATTGTCACTGACGTAGCGATTGCAGGGATTGGTTCAACACGGAGGGCCGGGGGAAATACAACCGGTACTGGCATGAACAGGATCAGTTACAGATCGGAAGGATTTGGCGGGGTTTGATGATGACAGGCAGATGGAACAGGATAGCAAACGAAGACGGAGTTTCCGAATCAATCGGTTTTCTCCTCATTTTCACGTTAGTGATTGTCGGTATCGGACTCGTTACCCTGTACGGGTACCCGATGCTCCTCCAGCAACAGGTCAGTGCCGATGAGCAGATCATGGAGAAGAACATGATTGTGCTCCAGAACGATGTGAAGAGTCTTGCATACAAGACAATCCCGTACAAAGAGACCTCATTGAAGATAGGAGGAGGCACACTCTCGGTATTCAATTCGAGTTATACACCCCCCGGGGGTCCCGCAAAGATTACCATCGGTGACAGCAACGGCGCCCTTATCAATTCATTCCAATCGGGAGACCTGATGTATCTCTCGGATTCGGCGGGAACCGATGTCTCCCTCCAGAACGGTGCTGTGGTCAAACGTCACCGCGTAGAACCGGGATCCGTAATGCTCGCCGAGCCCCGGTGGTTCTATGACGGTATGACGAAAACCATGGTCATCAATCTCATCAATATTACCAGCGATGAGACGCTCTCCCGGGCCGGGGTTGGAACCGTTCAGATGAGCCTTGGAGACATGCAGTTCCAGAAATTCAGTGTTGATGATGTTCCCTCAACCCTGCATCCCCCAATAGATCTTAAATATACG
>JALOBP010000114.1 GCA_023228295.1 Methanoregula sp. | reverse complement strand
TCCTCTCAAATGCTTTTAATACACAAACAGACCGTTATATCTCCCACGACTAAAAACAAAACTTCGTTAATGTTATCGTATTGCGTAGTGATGGATGTTCATGAAATCCCCTGTTCACGGATCGCCCACTATAGTCACGTTCATTATTATCGGCCTGTGTATCGCGATTACCGGGTGCATTGGCGGTCATTATTTCCCAAAAATGGACATCATGGTGAGCAAATATGATTCCAACGGCCAGGATACCTGGAGTACCACAATCGACAGTGGGAAGGATGATTACCCTGCTGCAAGGCATTGCCGCGTTGCAACATTTTTTATTTAACTTTAAAGAAAAGGGAACAACTATTGAAAAGTTCATCGCTGTTTCCCTTGCGGACAATAGAGCGGAGAGCATAGTATTATTCCTTTAACAATCAGCGTGTGGTTCAATTGTATCATATTCTCTATGTCGATGATGATCCCCCCCTTCTTGAGATTGGGAAACTTTTCTTGGAGAAGGGAGGACAGTTCAGCGTTGACACACAAACTTCTGCTTCTGCCGGTTTTTCGCTCCTTGCATCAACAAACTATGATGCCATCATCTCGGATTACCAGATGCCAGGGATGGACGGTATCGAATTTTTAAAGAAGATAAGGACTTCGGGTAATACCATCCCGTTTATCCTTTTCACCGGACGGGGGCGGGAAGAAGTCGTCATCCATGCCTTAAACGAAGGAGCCGATTACTATTTGCAGAAAGGCGGGGAACCGTTTGCACAGTTTGCAGAGCTTTCCCACAAGGTCGGACAGGCTGTCCAGCAGAGAAAGGCAGAGGTAAGCATACGCGACCATGAACGCCGGGAAGCTGATATCATCAATTTCCTTCCCGATGCGACCTTTGCTATCGATATTGATGGAATAGTGATAGCCTGGAATCATGCCATTGAAGAGATGACCGGTGTCCCGGCCGCAGGAATGCTGGGAAAAGGAAATTATGAATACGCGATCCCTTTTTACGGCGAACGCCGGCCGATCCTGATTGACCTCATTTTTGAGTCGGAAGATACGATTGCAAAGAAATATCACAAGATCGTTCAAAAGGAAGGGGTCTCCCTCATTGCCGAGACTACCTTTACTAATCCGAAAGGTACTCAGTCAGTGTTGTGGGTAAAATCTTCACCGCTCTATGACAACAAGGGAAAGATTGTCGGGACAATTGAATCCATCCGGGATATTACCGAACGTAAGCAGGCAGAGGATGCCCTGCACAAGAGCGAAGAAAAATACCGGCTTACGCTGGATGCCACCAATGATGGTATCTGGGACTGGAATTTCCCCACCGGTACGGTGTTTTTCAGCCCCCGCTGGTATACCATGCTCGGCTACGAACCCGGTGAATTGTCCGGTACCTATGCCATGTGGCTTTCATTGCTCCACCCGGAGGATGCAGGCCCGACAGACCAGAAGATCCAGGATCATATCTTGCGAAAGAACGAGAGTTATACCGTAGAATTCCGTATTTGGACAAAGCAGGGAGACTGGAAATGGATCCTTGCCCGGGGAAAAGTAGTTGAACGGGATGCAGAGGGCAACCCGGTATTCGTGGTGGGGACACACACCGATATCGATGAGCCCAAACGGATTGAAACGGAATTGCGGGCAGCCTATGAGCAACTCACGGCAACCGAGGGGGAGTTGCGACGACAATACCGTGAACTGGCGGAAAATGAACAGAAATTACGACAGAGCGAGGCACGGTACCGGAACGTCGTTGAGGATCAGACCGAGCTCATATCACGTTTCCTGCCTGATGGAACGCATGTTTTCGTCAATGAAGCCTACTGCCGGTATTTCGGGAAATCACGGGAAGAAATTGTGGGGCACATCTTCATGCCGGACATACCCGTGGAGGACCGTAAAACTGTGAAGATTCATTTTGCATCACTGACGCCATCAAATCCCGTTGAGAGTATTGAACATCGCATAATGATGCCGGATGGTGAAGTCCGCTGGCAACGGTGGAACGACCGGGCAATCTTCGATCAAAAAGGAAATATCACAGAATTCCAATCAGTAGGAAGAGATATCACCCACCGCAGGCAGGCAGAAGAATCACTACGGAAAAGTGAGGAACGGTACCGGTTCCTCATTGAGAATGCCAGTGTGGCTATCGGCGTAGTCCAGAAAAAGAAGTTTCTTCTCCTCAATAAAAAAGCCACGGAAGTGAGTGGTTACACCAAGAAAGAGTTGAGGGAGCTGCCATTCAGTACGATTGTCCACCCGGATGACCTGGAGTACGTAACTTCCCGCCACATGAAATCAATAGAAGGATTGGAAATCAAGGATCCCTACTATTTCCGCATTATCACGAAATCCGGGGCCGTCAGGTGGCTTGATGTGAAATCTGTCCGTATTTTCTGGAATAAAAAACCCGCCACCCTGAACTTCTATATCGATATTACCGAACAGAAGATAGCAGAAGATTCCCTGCGGCTGGCGAACCGGCGGCTCAATATGATGACAAGCATCACCCGGCACGAGGTCAATAACCAGATCACAACGCTCATGGGATTCTTCCGCATTCTGGAAAAGAAGCAGTCTGATCCATCATTCGGTGAATATTTTGAGAAAATTTCAACTACTGCAAAACGAATCTCCGCCATGATTGGGTTCACTAAAGAATACGAGAAGATCGGTGTGCATGCACCTGTCTGGCAGGACACCCGTACAATTGTCGATACAGCAACAAAGGAACTTTTACTCGGAAATGTTAACGTGAAAAACGATCTTCCTGCAGGAACAGAAGTGTTGGCTGATCCCTTGATTGTCAAGGTCTTCTATACCCTGATTGACAATGCAGTTCGGTATGGCGGGAAACTCATGGCCATCCGGTTCACTGCGCAGGAATCCGGTGATGATCAGCTGATCGTATGCGAAGATGATGGTCACGGGGTACCTGCGGATGAGAAAGAGAAAATCTTCGATCGGGGTTTTGGAAAAAACACCGGGTTTGGGCTTTGTTTTGCCCGCGAGATTCTTTCAAGCTCCGGCATCACTATCCGGGAAACCGGAGAACCGGGAAAAGGTGCACGGTTCGAGATGACAATGCCAAAAGGGGTATGGCGTTCTGGTGTAGCTGAGCGGAAAGAGTGATTGATGAGGATTTATTTTTTGGGTCTCTCCTACAAGTAAAACAGATAGTGTGTTCCTCCCTGCAATGCCTAAACGGTCACGCAGTCATGAAACGCTGCCCTATCAAAGGCTGCATCGAGCTCTGCCATACTCTATCGTTTACGATCGATCCCGATAAAACCCGAGAAAGAACCGTTGCTGTTAAATGTCGGGACTGCGTTACTTTCGAGAAAAACATCATGGCCGTCTTTATGAATCCAACGGGACACATGAAGGACAGATTTCTCCTGTCTCGTTTCCGAAGTCCGAAATTTTTTTTCAGTAAGGCTGATCGCCTCCGGATGGAGAAATTCAAGAGAGCCATGCCCGATCAGTTCATCTGGTTTATAGCCAAGGATTGCTTCGACCTGTGGGCTAACATATACAAAACGAGCCTGTGCATCAGTTTCCCAGACAATATCTCTAATAGCTGTGATGAGATGACGGAATCGCTGTTCTCTCTGGAGGAACGCTTCCTCAGTGTTCCGTCGATCCGTGATATCACGGGCAATAATAGCAATCTTGTTCACTTCTCCAGTATCATTTACCACGGGATATGCAACCGTATCGAACCATCTGCCGTCGCGTTCATCCTCAAAACGCACCATCTCTTTCTTTTCTAATACCTGAGTAATCAGCATTTTTCTTGTTTTTGCAACCATTTTTGGCAGGAGATCATCTGCCAGGATGCCAATCAATTCATCGCTCCGCTTTCCGAAGCGTGCAGCTGCTGTCTCATTCAGTGCCAGAATTATTCCCTGTGTGTCCATTAATATGACAGAATCTGTCGGTGCGTTTATGAGTGCGCGTGCAGTCGCTTCACTCTCGCGCAATGCATCTTCCGTACGTTTTCGTTCCGTGATATCCCGTGTGACGGCATAATATTCTGATAATTCCCGTGTCTTTTCATCAAAAATAGCTCTGACGGTAGATTCGACCCATATATAGTGACCATCTTTGTGTTTTGCCCGGAACCTAATCGTTTCTGAAGAATTCTGAGGTGTCAGGACGTTCCCGCCGGATTCCTTAGTATGGGCATCCTCCGGGTGGATAAAAAGCTGACCTCTTTTACCGATGATTTCTTCCGGCAGGTAGCCAAGGGTGGTCGTGTAAGCAGGGGAGACGTATGTGTGGGTGTAATCCGGTTTCATCCTGCCAATCATATCCAGAGAGTTTTCCGCCAGCAACCGGAATTGCCGTTCACTCTCCTCAACTTTCTGTTCGGCCTTCTTTCTTGAGGTAATATCCTCAAGAATGACCGTCACTCCCTTACGCCCATCATCAAAAACCGTGGGTGCGATCCGGCAAAATAAGTTGATATTTTTTGTATGGAGGACAATTTCTCCGGACCATTCTTGACCAGAAACTCCTCCCTTGATGTTTTCAACGAACCCCGTGAATAAATCGTTAAAAACGAAGGCGACTGGAGTATATTCGATATTTTTCCCCATCAGGTTTTTACTATCAGCTCCGACCAGCTTGAGAAATGGTTCATTTGCATAGATAATTCTCAGGTTGCTATCCAGCTGAAGGACCAATTCTGAAGAAATGGAGAGAACTGCTGAAAACGGGACCCTTAGGGAGAGTGTGTAAATTTTTTCCATGCCGAACCGGCGCATCTCAACCTGTCCTGATACGAGAAGATTCTCGAGATATCTACCCACCGTGTTACGGTTAATTCCAGTTTCACTGGCTATTTGGATGATATTGATGCCCCGCGGATTCTTCTTCAAAATATCCTTGATTTGAGAAGTAATGACGCTACTCAGAACCATTCTGGAAATTCTTTGGTGTGTGAGGATATAATAATTCAATCTTTTGTTCTAAGGTGCTGTTGCGTTGGCGGTTGGTTGAGTAATATTTCACCTCGTTAAAATCCTCAGCCAAACGCCAACACATCAGAACAGTCGGAATTATTACGGAGTTGGGGGTATTACTCATATACCATATGGTGCGGGATAAAATCACCTGCCCAGACGTTTCAAAAGAATCATCGAAGAAATCCATAGTGATCCTTTGTGATCCAGCACAAAGGATCACAAAGGTAAAAAATAACAGAACTTTACGTCGTGAATTCTCCTGATGATAACAATCAAAAAAATAATCAGGATTTTCATACCTAAATCTTTTAAAAAAAATAGGAAATTTAAGGAAAAAATCGAACAAATTATCAATAAGTTACGATTTATGTCTCCCTATGATTTTTAATAAAATAATTATTGGAATTGTCATTTTAGGATTCATTCTTTTTTGTGGATGCATAACAATTAATGTTTATAAAGAAAATAAAATTTCCTCTCATCCCCCGACAACTTCACAAATTGCAGATACATTATTCCCCGTGAGATCAACGGGAGATATTCCTATAATCGGCAACTGGAGAAATATAAATCCCCTTGTTAAGGCCGGTACACCTTTTGATAGTACCGCATATCCCCAGAATACTCCGCAATCGAATCCTATGGTATTTCAGTGTTATTGGGATGGAACGGGTAGTGTTTACATCTCCGGGGATAAATCTTTACTCACGGGGATTTATGCGGACGATGGATATTTTATAAAAATTCAACCAAGCGGAGCTACATTCGATGCCCCTGAACACTATGCCCACCAACATCCGGTTGTAGATTTGACACGTGGTATGAGGACCGGGTTAAATAACTTCACCCTGATCATTCAAAATTGGCAGGGACTGTCGATGAGTTATGGTTCCATTAAAGGTATTGATATAGACCAGAATCCGTATATCATTCAGGTAAAGGAGTAAAAAAAAACGCCGTTCCAATGAAAAATCGCAGTTTGTTCCGAGCGATGACAGCCATTATCTCCATGATCACTTGTTCATCCTCCTGTAGTAAAAAGCCAATCAGCTTTCTTTTTTATCTTTCGTAGTCCGAATGATAGATTTTTTTCCCTTTCGTTACTGGTATCCATGGATTCAGATAAAGCCCAAAGCAGTAACCACAAACCTTATCCTGACCTACAACCCCCTTACGGATATGGCATTTTTCATGGGGTCTGAAGGCTGGAGAAGTATGCAATGGATCATTCCTCTCGCAGGGCTTTGCCTCCTCTTCTTCCCCATGGTTTGTACGGCATCCACGCCACCGGTCCAGCCGTCTCTTCTCTTTGAGATTACGAATGCTTCCATGAGTCAGAATGCCTCTCTTATGTTCTCGGCTGCCTGGAACGGATATGTCTCATACAATAAACCCCCGGAACAAATTATTGTCTATGTGTTTTTTGAACCGGATGGTTCACGGCTGGGAACGTTCCCGATCCCAAGACTGAATGATAAATGCACATCAGAAAATACCTGTATGTACCGCACGTCTGTCACAGTTGAGGATTTTCCGTCAGGTTCATTCATGCTGATTGCCACCGACCCCCTCTCAGGAGTAAGCAACCGTCAGATGATTTCCATCCCTCCGCATAGCACTACAAATATTGGATTTTTTAAACAGGGTGAACATGACCAGACGTTTTTGTTAACTTCTGCGATACTCGGGGCATTTCTTGTAGTTGTCCTTGCGATCCTGGTAAGAGAGAAGATCTAAACAAGGTTACATGATTGAAATGGCTCTTCAATCATAGATGAATCATACACAGGTTCAATTACCAAATTTTTTTAATTATCTTCATTCTGTCCCTATGGCGTATCAGATTAAATTACCATGGAATCAACATAAACGATGGTAAAATGGTAAAAACGAGAATCCGGGATTTCCCCGGATTGATTACATCTTTCCGGACCAGCGATCACTGGGCGGTCTCTCTTGCACGTGATCTCCTCTGGATCGCAGCTGTTGTGGGTGGAATCGCTCTGGTTCTCTATCTGATCTGCGGGACATGGCCTGCGGTTGTCGCTATCGAGTCAAAAAGCATGGATCCTCATATGAAGGTTGGGGATCTTGTCGTGGTCGTCCAGAAAGACCGGTATGGTGCATTCCAGACGTGGCTGGACGGTTCAGTTTCCAACTATACCCGGTATGACGAGTATGGGGATGTTATCATTTACAGACCGAACGGCGTGACAAATGTCACCCCGATCATTCACCGGGCGATCCAGCACGTTGACGTCGGGCCCGTCACTGAGATCAAAGGAGAAAAACTCCGTGAAAATTACACAGCAGTCCACCCTGGCTATATCACGTGGGGCGATAACAACCCGGTACCCGATCAGTTCGCCGGCCTCCAGGGGATCGGGATATTGGAGCCGGTAAAGGACGAATGGGTGATAGGGAAAGCCCTTTTTGCCATCCCTCTCATCGGGTATTTCCCGCTCAATATCTGGATCGTCGTGATCGTTATGGCCATTGTGATGATACTCCACGAGATATACCTGCGTTCAAATGAACAGGGAACGGGCCAGAAAAGAAGTCGCTGAAGAAGCATAGATAAATCCCTGTGTTCCGGTATTCGGGGATCCGGGGATTATCCTCCTGCCGCTCTTTGTGTCTTCCAGCAAAATTAATCCTGCAGGGAATGAAAGCAGATACCGGTGCGGTCATCGATGCATCTGGGAAGAATGAGCAGGTGAAAAAAGTGTTCTGGACCCTGTTCGTCGCGATGGCCGGGTATGTCATGGCCCGGGTTGTGGACCCGGTGACAGCATAGCAGGTGGTTGGGATTATTACGGGATGGAGGTGTGAGATGGAAGGATACCTTCCCCCACTATTTGCTCATTGAAGATCCCCAAAACCGGGATCCTTGTAGTATTTGTTGACAATATCTCGTGTT
>JALOBP010000025.1 GCA_023228295.1 Methanoregula sp. | reverse complement strand
AGGAATTTTCCTTATGCTTCCCCCTCTGAAACCCATTGCGATCAAGGAGAGGATTTCTCTTGTTTTTCTCGAAAAGGGTGAACTTGATGTTCTCGACGGGGCGTTTGTGCTTGTGGATAAAAATGGTGTGCGCACCCAGATCCCCATCGGTAGTGTTGCCTGTCTCATGCTTGAACCCGGCACCCGAATCTCTCACGCTGCAGTGGTTCTCGCAGCCAGAGTAGGTTGTCTGCTTGTCTGGATTGGTGAAGCGGGTGTCAGGCTCTACGCCGGGGGTCAGCCAGGAGGCGCACGTGCAGATCGCCTGCTCTACCAGGCAAAACTCGCTCTCGATGAAGAGGCACGGTTAAAAGTAGTCCGGAAGATGTACGAGTTTCGGTTCAAAAAACCGGTGCCATCACATTATTCCGTAGAACAGCTCCGTGGGGTTGAGGGGGCGAGGGTAAGAGAAATGTACGTGCAGATGGCACAAAAGTATGGTGTGAAGTGGGAAGGCCGGCAGTATGATCATAAACAATGGGGAAGCGGGGATCTTCCGAATCGCTGCTTAAGTTCTGCAACATCATGCCTGTACGGAATTTCCGAGGCCGCGATTCTTGCAGCAGGATATGCACCGGCAATTGGTTTTATCCATTCAGGTAAACCGCAATCGTTTGTCTATGATATTGCGGACCTGTTCAAATTTGAAACAGTGGTGCCGGTGGCGTTCCGTGTTGCATCACAGAATCCGGCTGATCCGGAACGGGCAGTGAGACTTGCCTGTCGGGATCAATTCCGTGAAACCCGTTTGTTGAAAACGATTATTCCGACCATCGAGGTGATACTGCGTGCCGGCGGATTACCAGTTCCTGAAACACCGGAAGATTGTCTGCCTCCGGCAATTCCGGAAGAAAAGGGGCTTGGTGATGCTGGTCATCGTACTTGAGAATGCACCGGCACGATTGCGTGGCCGGCTTGCAGTCTGGCTCCTTGAAGTCCATGCAGGGGTGTATATTGGTGATTTCTCACAAAAAGTACGTGAGATGTTGTGGATAACAATCGTTGATGGAATTGAGGATGGAACTGCAATCATGGCATGGGGAACAAACAATGAAGCCGGTTACGATTTTGTTACCATAGGTACAAATCGCCGTGTTCCGGTGGACTTTGCGGGAGTTCAGCTCATATCATTCATTCCGCAAAAACCGGAACAATCCAAGTCAGAGAATTAATTGCTGAAGACTGTGGATACTGTATTAGGGAGATTGATTGGTCTTCCCTGAGTGAGGATATGCATTTATTGAATTATTCTCTCCTGTTCATAATCATGAAAGCGATTCTCTTCCAGACATGGAAGTAAATTTCCTAGTTTTCCTATAATAGATCAAGAGAGTTCCCCACTTGCGTGGGGATGAACCGAGACCGATGGGATAATCGACTCCGAAGAAGCCGAGTTCCCCACTTGCGTGGGGATGAACCGCCGATAGCAATGGATACCGTTTCGATTGACCCGAGTTCCCCACTTGCGTGGGGATGAACCGGCCGCTACCACTCAGGCAGATAAGGAATTAAAGAGTTCCCCACTTGCGTGGGGATGAACCGATCCGCGAGAAGAACAGGATTGCCCGTAAGTAGAGTTCCCCACTTGCGTGGGGATGAACCGTGATCGTGAATCCATCAATCGCGCCTGCGCCAGAGTTCCCCACTTGCGTGGGGATGAACCGGTCAACCTCGTTGTCGAACACCACGTCGATGAGAGTTCCCCACTTGCGTGGGGATGAACCGCAGGCCGGCGGCGACCTCATGGCGAAGACCATGAGTTCCCCACTTGCGTGGGGATGAACCGGGTGAAGCTATAGCGTTCGTCATCGCCGCTCCGAGTTCCCCACTCGCGTGGGGATGAACCGGAAGACACCGAAGATATAGTCTGGTTACACATGAGTTCCCCACTCGCACAGCGATGATAACATCAATCCCCCTCGCCCCTCCCGGATATCCATAGTTAACCCCACCGATCGTTTTTATTACAATCCATAACAAATACAAAATAGAAATGGTTTTGCTGGCTGTTAAGGAAATTAAAGGCAATAAGTATCTCTATCTCAAAGATACGCTCAAAGATAACTCAAAATCCGTGCCAGTGGAAGTATATTGCGGCAGACTCGACAAACTCACCGCAGATGACGTTTCAGAAAAATACCGCAAACTCACGGATCTCAGGTTAACCACGTACCTTGACACCCGTATGGAAAAGTACTCCCTGAACCACCTGGCCCTGCCTGACATTACCCGGCTTGAAACCATGCGGTATTATTACCACGAGTTCCGGCAACATTTCCCGGACGAGAGTTCAAAATACATCGATTCGGTGTACGTCAGGTACATCCAGGGGACCACCGCGATCGAAGGCAACACGCTGACACCCGGCGAATCGCAGGAGTTACTGGAACACGGAATCGTGCCGGCAGGGAAACAGATACGGGAAGTGTACGAGATCCTGAACTTCGTGAAATTGCGGCGATATCTCAGTGACCGCAAGGGAATAATTTCCGAACGCCTGATTAAAGAGATTCATGCGATCATTATGGAACGTCTCATGCAGTCACCGGGAGTGTATCGGCGCATCGAAGTGTATATCGCCAATGCAGATTACACTCCCCCGCCGGCATTACTGGTCCCGGCCGAAATGAAGAACCTGATCGGCTGGTACAAAAACCATGCAAAGATCCTGCACCCGTTCGAACTGGCTGTCGAACTCCATACACGATTCGAGATGATCCACCCGTTTTCTGACGGCAACGGAAGAGTGGGCCGGGCCCTGATGAACCTGGTTCTCGAGCAGGCCGGGTACCCGACACTGTATCTTGGCCTGGCTGACCGGAAAGCATACCTGAATGCCATGATCATTGCCGATGACGGTGATTTTGGCGCTATCACGCAAACCTTACACGACATCTACCTCCGGCAACACGAGACCGTGATCCATTCAGTAAAAAAAACCCTGACAAACCAGAAACCCGATCCCAAATTACTCCGCGATTTTAAAAAATTAAAGAAGTGAGATGGATTGACAACGTGGTGCCAGCAACAAAACCTGAATGGTAACACCAACTATCGAGCCTGCGTACGGCCATGATGCCCCCTGCTGCTAAAAAAATCTTCGAGCAAAACATCCACGAGAACAAGGATTGAAATTTCTATCAGGGTGAATGCGCCAAAAGAATTTTTCATGGCACTCCACGCAGATACGTGGATTCCAATCCCCTGATTTATAGCCGGCCGTACTTTTTATGAGCACGTTCGATCGTATCCAGGTAATAGATGAAAACGATGGAATTTTCGATGCGGTACAGTGCAGTATAGCTGTGGCTGATATGTACCCGGTAAACGGGCTTTTTGCCACGACAGGTGAACTTCTCTTTGTCGCCACCTTTTCCCGGATACGGATCTGACTTGAGAAGCGTGAGTTTATTCCTGACGATTTTCTGTGTTTTTTCCGGCAGACTCTCAAGAAATGCCCGGGGCTCGTCTTCAATTTTTACGATAAAGTCCACTATACAAGCTCCACAAAATGGCCGTCCCGCATCTTCCGGTCAGCATCCTCAAACAACCGGCGGCGCTTCTCATGATGTACCATGTCCGAGAGAACCTGATCGAACGTCTGGCCCGGCTTTCGGAGCTCATAGAGTTCCTCCCACGTGCTGGGGCGAACCGGGATTCTTTTTGTTGAGCATTCAGAAACGGACATAGGTATCCTGTTGGTGCTGGAAGGATTTACGTATTTGCAATAGTTCCTTAGTTCCTTAGACCGGCTCTTCCTGAACACTATCGATTTTTTTTAACCGTGCTGAACCGGCAATTGCCGGGATCCTTGAAAACAACCCCCTCACCTCTAATATCCCTTTACATCCCATTTCCACCCATGGCATTCCCCCCCTTAAGGAACGCTACGGCACAAACGAGATGCATTCTATCAGGAGCGAGAAGAACCGGTTTTCCTGTTTATTATCCTGATTGTATCGCGTCAGTGCGAATTAATCCGTGCAGGGTTGTAAAGAAGTAAATACTTACAATGCTTATAGGATGATGATGCCCCAACAGGAATGTGCAACAAAAAGAATCCCGGTGTGCCCGAGTACCTGGGAAGCCGTCCATGGGCTGCGCAGACCCGGCCAGACATTCGATGACGTGATTAAAGATCTCGTGCGCGAAGAGAACCGGCGCCGGCTGTACGATGAGACCCGCCGGATCCTGGAAGAAGATGATTTCGTCCCGCTTTCGGAGATTAAGGCGTGAGTTACGAAATAGCCGTCCAACGAAAATCTGCGGAGTTCCTTAACAGTCTTGATGACAAGAGCAGGCGTATTGTCCGGACCCGGCTCGCAACACTCAGCGATGATCCGTATCCAGGCAAAAGCGGGGATAAGGAGTTAATAAAATCACCAAAAGGAAGGCCTGATGAAAAAGTGTATCGCCTTCATATCGGTCGCAGTTTCACAGCATTCTATACAATCCGGGAAAGAACCGTGTATATCACGGAGATCATGACCATTGAACAGGCCCATAAGAAGTACGGTATCCTGTAACCGGCCCTTTTTTGAATCCCCTTATATTCCTGCACATCCCATTTCTACCCATGGCAGTCCACCCCATCGAGGAGCGCTACGGCACAAACGAGATGCGTGCCATCTGGAGCGAGAAGAACCGGTTTTCCTGCGTTGTCAGCGCAGAGGTCGCGCTGGCAAAAGCCGAGGCCCACCACGGCATGATCCCGGCAGAAGCGGCAGTCGAGATCAGTGAAAAGGCCCACAACGCATCGCTCGAACGGGCAAAGGCAATCGAGCTCGAGATCAGCCACGACATGATGGCGATTGTGAAATCGATCACCGAAGTTACGGGCGAGTCCGGGCGCTGGGTACATTACGGCGCGACGAGCAACGATATCCTCGACACCGCAACCGGGCTCCAGCTCGGCCAGACGCTGGACCTTCTTGATACCAAACTCCGTAAACTCCTGTCCGTCCTCCTGAACCGGGCTGAGGAGAACAAGACGCTCGTGTGCATCGGGCGGACCCACGGACAGCACGGTGTCCCGACAACCTACGGTCTTCGCTTCGCCATCTGGGCAAGTGAGGTAGGCCGGCACATCGAGCGCCTCGAACAGATGCGTCCCCGGGTCGTAGTCGGGCAGATGACCGGCGCGGTCGGGACACAGGCAGCCCTCGGGCCAAAGGCGATGGAAGTGCAGGCAACCATGATGGAGTTCCTTGGCATGAGTCCGGTGGACGTCTCAAACCAGGTCATCTCACGGGACCGGTACGCGGAATACTTCATGTTCTGCGCCGGTCTCGCAACCACACTTGACAAAATCGGTATCGAGATCCGCAGCCTCCAGCGCACCGAGATTGGCGAGGTCGAGGAAGCCTTCGGCGCAAAACAGGTGGGCTCCTCCACCATGCCGCACAAGAGAAACCCCATCAAGTCGGAGCAGGTCTGCGGCCTTGCCCGGATCATCCGCTCGGCAGTCGAACCCGGGCTCCAGAACAACACCCTCTGGGACGAGCGGGACCTCACCAACTCCTCCTGCGAGCGGGTGCTTTTCCCCGAGGCATCCATCCTCACCGACCACTGCCTGCGCCTTATGGCCGTAGTGCTCGAGAACCTCGTCATCAACCGTGCCGCGATCCGGCGCAACCTTGGCTTCCTCCACGGAATCAACATGGCCGAATCGATCATGATCGAACTGACCCGGAAGGGCATGAACCGGCAGGACTCCCATGAACGGATCCGGATGGCGAGCATGCAGGCCCTTGCCGAGAACCGGCCGCTTGCCGATGTACTGGGCGCTGACCCGGAAATTGTGCGGTACTGTTCGAAGGCCGACATCGCCGCCCTCCTTACGCCCGATGCCTACATCGGAACCGCGGTGCAGCAGGTCGAGCGAGTGGTTGTAAAACTCTCACCGCTCTGCCTTTGATCATTTTTACTCGTTTCATGGGATCGGGACAGCCCCCGACTTCCACCCGGCCCAAGGGTAAGAATCACGGGGTTCTCCGCAAACCCGTAACGTTTGAGAAACTCCGTCATGGCATTGCCCCTCACATCTGGGGATTACGGGTAATTTTACGGTCACTATAAATAGAGGAGAGAAAAGATCACACAATAATTATCTCCTGACTTCAGGTCTGTTCCGGAATCCATCATGATATCCATCCTCTATGTTGACGATGAGACAGCACTCCTTGAGGTAACCCAGACCTACCTCGAAGATACAGGTGATTTTTCCGTTGCCACCACGACATCGGCGCAAGAGGCAATCGGGATGCTTGCAACAGGCACGTTCGATGCCGTCGTCTCCGACTACCAGATGCCGGGGATGGACGGCCTTGCCTTCCTCAAGCACATCCGCGCAGAAAACAATACCGTGCCGTTCATTCTCTTTACCGGCAAGGGCCGGGAAGAGGTGGCAATCGAGGCCCTCAACACCGGTGCTGATTTCTACCTCCAGAAAGGCGGCGAGCCCAAAAGCCAGTTTGCCGAGATGGCAAGCAAGATCCGGCAGGCAGTCCAGCGCAGGCAGGCCGAGCAGGCACTGGCCGTATCTGAGGAGAAATACCGGGACATGGTCGAGAATATCAATGACGTGCTCTTCACCGTGAGCAAAGAGGGCACGATCACGTATATCAGCCCACGGATAAGCCAGTTCGGGTATACCCCGGACAACGTGATCGGAAAAACATTATCGGAATTTATTGTTGCTGACGATTTCCCCAGTGTACAGAAGCGTTTCCGTGAGATTGAAAACGGAAATTTACACCCGTTCGAATTCCGGATCCTTGACGGGGCGGGAAAAATCCGTATTATCCGGACGTCCAGCAGGCCGGCCTATACCGGAGATATTTTTTCCGGGATTCATGGTGTGATGGCGGACATCACGTCAGTTAAGACTGCCGAAGCAAAGGTCTCGATAAGCGAGCAGCAGTACTGCAATGTCTTCGAGGCTGCCAGCGACGCGATGCTGGTATTGAACCAGGATACCGGTGTGATCCTGGATGCCAACAGTGCTGCATTGAGACTCTTCGGGTTTGGAGAGGGAGGATTAAAGGGCATGAACCATGCTGACCTCATTGCAGATGCCGGCACGGACACCATTGATGCAGAGACCGTTGTCTCCGGCATCCCGCTCCGCTATTACCGGAAGAGCGATGGCACGACATTCCCCACACAAGTCCTGGAAAGTACCTACCCCAAGACCCGGGGCACCATGAGCATCATCTCCCTCCGCGACATTTCCCTCCAGAAACAGGCTGAGGAGCGGGTACTTGCAGCCCAGCAGCTGTATGCGGTCCACTCCCAGATCAACCAGGCGATTGCCCGGGTGAATGATCTCCAGACCCTCGTTGAGGAGATCTGCCGGATATTCGTTGATTATGGCCATTTCCGGATGGCATGGGTGGGACTGCTCGATCGTGAGTTGCAGATTTTTCGTCCTGTCGCCCATGCCGGGCATGAGGATGATCACCCTGATGACATAGAGATCAATGCCACGAGTGATGAGAAAATCCAGGGGCAGACCGGAACCGCACTTCTCGATGGACGATATGCCGTCAGCAATGATATCGAAAATGACTCCCGTTCGGAGCAGTGGCGGGAGGAAGCGCAAAAACGGGGTTACCTGTCTTCAGCAGCGTTCCCCTTCAGGCTCCATGGGGAGGTGGTAGGAGCGTACATGCTCTATGCGTCCCGGAAGAACTTTTTTACCGAACCCGGGATCGCCATTCTCGAAGAGATCTCCATGGATATCTCGTTTGCCCTCGACATACTCGATGAGCAGGCCAAAAGGACACATGCCGAGAAAGCACTTGCCGGCAGCGAAGAGCGGGCAGGGTTCCTTGCTGAAGTGCTCGAACACTCGTCCCAGCCGTTCGCGATCTCCTATCCAGGGGGCGGTTTTGGGATCGTGAACCCGGCCCTGTGCAATCTTCTCGGGTACACGGATTCCGAACTTCATGAAAAAACCTGGATTGGGATCACGCCACCGGAGTACCTGGACCGCGAAATGAAGGCGATCGAGGAACTCTCGCAGACCGGTATCCCCCAGCGGTACGAGACGGAATATATCCGCAAGGATAACAGCCGCGTGCCGGTCGAGGTCTTAATCCACCGGGTGGTTGACGACGGCGGTAATGTGCGGTTGTTCTATGGATTTATTACCGATATCACTGAACGTGTCAGGACTCAGGAGATCCTGAAAACCGAACGCGACCGGGCGCAGCAGTACCTGAATACCGCCGCCGTGATGCTGGCAGTCACGGATCCTTCCGGAAAGATCACCCTCATCAACCGGAAAGGCTGTGAGATCCTGGGTTATTCCGAAGAGGAACTGATCGGCAGGAACTGGCTCGATGTATGCCTGCCTGAATGCGCCAGGGTGGATGTGAAGAGGGTATTTGAACAGATTGTAAACGGGGAGACCGAACCTGCTGCCTATCACGAGAACAGCGTCCTCACAAAAAGCGGGGAGGAACGGATCCTTGCCTTCTATAATACGGCCATCAAAGAGGCGGATTCAACCATATCGGGCATCATCTTCTCAGGAGAGGACATCACACACCGGAAGCAGATGGAAAAAGAGCAGCGGGAGAGCGAGGAGCGGTTCCGGAACCTGACCCAGAACTCATCCGATATGATCCGCATCATTGACCGCGACGGGTTTATCGCGTACAGCTCCCCATCAACCCTGCGCATCACCGGATATGACCCGGCCGACGTGATCGGCAGGGATCCCTTCGAATTTGTGGATCCTGATGACCGGGACACCGTCAGGAATACCATGGATAAGGTTTTCAGCAGGACAGATCCCGGTTCCCCGACTGAATACCGGATCCGGCATGCGGACGGGCACACTGTTGACGTGGAATCGGTTGCGCTCAACCTGTCAGATATCCCGATTATTAACGGAATTGTCACAACCACACGGCCAATCACAGAACGTAAAATGGCAGAACGGGCCCTGCGCGAGAGCGAAGGGAGATACCGGGCCATCTTCGAGAAATCTGCCGATGCGATCTTTATCATGAGCGACCGCTTCATTGACTGCAACCCGGCTGCGGAACGCCAGTTCGGGTACAGCCGCAATGAGATTATCGGAAAGACACCAGACCAGATCTTCGCACCCGAACAACCCGGGAGCACGGCTTCGGCCACTCCTGCAGCGGAATATATCCGGCTTGCACATGAAGGACATGTGCAGGCATTCCGCTGGACCCACCGGAAAAAAGATGGCCACCAGTTCCCGTCAGACATGACCATTATCCCTGCCCGTGTGAAAGGAAAAGAGCGGCTTATCGCGATTGTCCATGATCGCACAACACAGGACCGGGAAGAATGGCAGTCACGTCACCTTGCCCGCTTTGCGGAGTTGAACCCGGACCCGGTGATCGAGATTGCCATGGACCGGGAAATCTCCTATGCAAATCCTGCAAGCCGCACCGTGTTAAAAGCCATGGGAATGCCACCGGACCCTGCCGCATTCATCCCGGATGATTTCGATACACTCGTTTCGGCCCTCACTACCGGGAGCGCTACCCCGGTTTACCGCGATGTGCGGATCGGGACTGCCCTCTTTGGCGTGACGCTCACGTATGATCCTGAGGATAAACGGTTCCGGATGTATGCCCGCGAAATTACAACCCGTGCTTTTGAAGCAAGCGCTCTTGAACAGGCAAACCGGAAGCTCAACCTCCTCTCAAGCATCACCCGCCATGACATCAAGAACAAACTGACCGGCGTGATGGGCTATATCGAACTGGCCAAAGGATCCACCCGCGATCCGGACATGCTCGAGTACCTGACCCGGGCGGAGACCTCGGCAACGGCAATCAGGCTGCAGATTGAGTTCACCAAGGAGTACGAGAATCTTGGTGTCAAGACACCGGTATGGCAGGAGATCTCCAGGGTACTTGAGGGGGCACAAAAGATGCTTGAACTGGATGCGGTGGCGGTTGAGAATGAAATACCGGGCCTTACGGTCTATGCCGACCCGATGCTGGGAAAAGTCATGTACTGCCTGCTTGAAAATGCTGCGATACATGGGGAAAAAGTAACAAAGATCCGTATCCATGGAAAACCCTCACCCTCCGGCTTCCGGCTGGTTGTCGAGGATAACGGGATTGGCATTTTACCAGAGAACAAGGAGAAGATCTTCAACAAGAATGTAGGGAAGGGGAGCGGCAGGTTTGGTCTCTTTTTAGCCCGGGAGATCCTCAGCATCACCGGCATCACCGTGGAAGAGACGGGAACACCGGGTACGGGCGCACGATTTGAGATTTCAGTCCCAATTGGAAAATTTCATGTAAAACCCACATAATGACCATCCAAAAATAGATAAACATTAAATAATAAAGAATGAAACTATTGGTACTTTGCCGATATACTGTGCAGGTTTTCCCACCGTGAATTGATATGATTTCCGTGCTTCTTGTTGATGATGAGCCAGATCTGCTGGAAGTGGCAAAACTGTACCTTGAGCGCTCCGGTGTGTTCTCGGTCGATACCTGCCGGTCGGCAAAAAGCGCCCTCAATGCTCTCACCGAGCGACGCTACGATGCAATTATCGCGGACTATGACATGCCGATCATGAGCGGCCTTGACCTGTTAAAAGAACTCAAGGCAAAGGGTGATCCGACCCCATTCATAATGCTGACCGGGGCCGGGCCGGAAGACGTGGTGATCGATGCACTGAATGCCGGTGCCATGTTCTTCCTGCGGAAGGGAGATAATCTCGACACACCGTTCTCCGATCTCACCCACAAAGTCCACCTCGCCGTCCAGCGACGGCAGTCTGAACGGAACCTGCAGCTCTTCTCTGCCATCTCGCGCCACGACCTTCTCAACAAGATTGCCGGACTCCAGGGCTATGCTGAGCTGGTGAGGGCACATACCGATGATTCCACCATCATCGATTACATGACCAAGCAGCAGCTCATCCTTGGCATGATCCGGGAACAGATCCAGTTCATCGAGGACTACGAGAGGATCGGGATCCAGAAGCCGTACTGGCAGCAGGTTACCTCGGTAATCCGGAAGGCTGCATCCCTCCAGCCGGCCGGAATAATCAACCTTACGCTCGAGGGCATTGATGAGATCGAGATCTTTTCTGATCCCCTGCTCCTGAAGGTCTTTTACAACCTTCTCGACAATACCATCCGGCACGGCAACAGGCATATCACCACGGTAAAGATCTCGGCCATGAAGAGCGGCGGCGACCTCATCCTCCTGTACGAAGACGACGGGGTGGGCATTCCCGCTGCAGAGAAAGAGCATATCTTTATCCGGGGAAAAGGGAAAAATACCGGCCTTGGCCTCTACCTGATCCGCGAGATCCTGTCCATTACCGGCATCACGATCCAGGAGACAGGGTTTGCCGGGAAAGGGGTGCGGTTCGAGATCACGGTCCCGGACGTGCGGTACCGATCTATTTTATCAGCGGGTGAAGCAACCCCGGCTCCGGAATTGTGAGTGAAAAAACCGGAAAAATGAGAGACACGGGTTCAGGGCTTCCATCGTCTCTGGTCATCAATCCATAAGGCCGAGGCACATAATGTAATAGCAAGGACGATCCCGCAGGCAATTTCCACGATATTGGAGAGGATGACACCCATTACCTGGTTCAGGATCCCGGACACGGGATTTGCTCCGGCTTGCGGGGCGGATTCTGCCTCTGCGGGCGGGGATTCCGGGGGAGCCAGCTGAGCGGGCCGCGAAATCTGCGGGGCCGGTGATGCTGCCGGCTCTATCGCTCCGGTGGTTTTTGCCGCCGGTTCCTCCAAGGGTGCTTTCTGTACCTTGCTGCCAGCGGCAGACGGGCTGTTGTCACTGTCGGCACCATAACACTCGTACGAGTCTTGCGGTGAATATGAGACAGATTGTACAGCAGACACAGGCACTGCTGATACAGCGGCGATGCCGAAGATCGAGCACCCATGGGGCGAGATGATCTCGAAGTAGCACATTGCCGGGACGCCGGCGGTGAAGAGGTAGTTGGTCTCAAGCACCACCATGGGGTTCCCGTCATCGGAATACCGGATGGCTTTTATGGCAGAGATCCCGCCATGGGCATCAACCCATTCTTTGCTGACGCTCATGTTGAGTTTGACCGGTTCGGAGGATGCGGACAGGTTTATGACGATGCGTTCGTCGTAAAGCCCGGGACCGACGCTAATGGGATCGATGGTACTTTTGCTTGCCGCGTTGATTGCTGACTGAATAGACGTATAATTATTTGCTGGAATACATCCGGAAGTATTGAGACAGAGTGTTGTTCCCGCCACCGCAGGAATATTCATGAGAATCAGCATTGCAATCAGAACAACGATGTGGTTACATTTTTTCATCAGTTATCCCCAGGATGCTGCACGACAATTATGGTAAATAAAAAAAAATTATTACTAACGCTGCTGCGGAGATCGTCACCATGGCGGAGAGGAATGCAAAAAAAATTAAGATATTAATTTTTACGCACCGGTCCTTTGGCCATTTTTTGATCTTAACATAAAAAGTTTTGAAGATACTTGGAGGTATGGCGATGGTTCAAAATTTGAACAAAAAAATCCAGAGAGAAAACTATAAAAAAATGACAAAAATACAGCCGATTGCGCAGCCGGAACACAGCATACGATCGATCCCTTTTTGCATAGGCCGGGCCCCGGGATTAAACCGCAATTATTAATAGTGCACAACGACTTCCAATCATTACCGGACACCGGAAAAATAAAAATTCATCCATGCAGAATCGTTCGCATTCCCGGAAGATTATCCCGCGGGGATTTTTCCGGACAACCGTGTTTACCGGAAGAATACTGCATACAGGGAACCCGGGAAACGTCCCGGGGATACCTGCACCAGGATCGGACAGGACGGGTGAGTGATGACACGTACGGAATATTTCAAAAAAAGCCTGGCGCTCATCTTTTTACCCAAAGGAGGTTCCGAATGAACGCTGTAACAATCCTTGTTGTTGAAGATGAAGCGATCGTCCGAAAGGATATCGTAAATACACTTGAGGCGATGCATTATTCTCCCCTGTATACCGCCGGCAGCGGCGACGAGGCGATCGCTTCAGCCCGCGAACATGCACCCGATGTCGTGTTAATGGACATCAACATACCGGGCACCATGGACGGGCTTGAAGCGGCGGGGATTATCAGCAGGGATATGGAGATTCCGGTAATATTTGCCACTGCTTACGCAGACGATGCAATCCTGGAGAAGGCAAAAAATACCAACCCGTACGGTTACGTGATCAAACCATTCTCGGGCAGGGACATAAAAGCCGCAATCGAGGTCGCACTATCCCGGAAAGCTGCTGAAAAAAAAAGAACAGAAACGGCGACTTCCCGGTAATTCCCACCGACAGGAACGAAAAAGGGGAAGGCAACACCGGGGAATATGCCACACACCCGGATATACGGACCCTGCTTCTTGAAGATTTTTTCAGTGACACGGTTCTCCTCCTGTACAACAACACGGAAGTCAAGGAGCAGGCCTTCACCATGTTTATCGAGAGAAACATGGAAACCCGGTGCAACCTGCTTTTTGCCTATTCCCGGTCAAAAGCCCACAGAAAATTCCAAAATGAGATTCAGCAGGGAAAGATCCTGACCTGCAGGATGAAGAACGGGGATATTGCCCCCCTCTTAAAAAACCTTTCAGACAACACGGAAAAGAACCGGTGTGCAGATCCCATTCCATTCCGGTTCATCGTAGATTTCTCCGACCGTTATGATCAAAAGGATATCCTGGCTGCCGTGGACCTGATACTTGCAATCCGGAACAACGGGATACCGGTATCCGGCATCGTCGCATTGTTCGTCGGAACCCACGATGACGCTTTGGTAAAAACACTCTCGCAAAGTATACCCAAGGTCATTGTAACCACCAGCAAAGGGTCTCTGATATCCTGTGCAAATCATTCGTTTCCCCTTGAACGCCTCTCGTTTCTCCCCCAGCCGGTTGTTAATGAAATGGTGAAAAAGGTACTTGAGCCGGTCATCCTTTCCTTCTTCCAGAAACCAGTATCCGGCAACGATATCCTGAACGGGATCTCTGAACGCTATAATGTATCGGTTCCCAAGGCCAGGGTCTACACGCAGTTATACGCACTTAAGAAAAAGGGGTATCTTTCCATGACTATTGAGGGGAAGTCCAAAGTATATTCGCCGACAGAAAACGGAAAGATCTATATTGAACAGAAGCTGCACGAGTTCAATTCGGTTTTCCATCACATCCTGTCAGAGGTTGTTAACAGAAATGCCGGAATCAGGGTCCGGGACCGGAAAGAGTGAGAAGTCCCTTTCCGCCTACACTCATTGGTTTTTCTTCCGGTTCGGTTTCTTCTTTTTCGCGGACCGTAGATCATAGATGATAACACCGGTTACCATCAACAGAAGGATGATACATCCCCCAACGACAAGGACAATATTGTTGAGGATAAACCTCCCGCTGTCACCTGCAATGTTCCGGATAAGGTCAAAGGGATTTGTGGATGATAGTGCGGGCGCCGGGGTTTCAGGTTGTGCCTGTGCAGACCCTGCCAGGTCAACCATGCTGACCAGGCTGAACGTGGACAACCCCTGCGGGGAAGATCCCTGGAAGACCAGGTTCTGCCGGTCATCGGATCCTGTGTAGTCGGTCATGAGTATGGCAGGTGCCCCGTCATCAGAGAGATGAGCAATTCTTATTGACGGGATCCCCCCATGATTCGTAACCCATACAGGGGATATGGTCAGGACTACCATCGCAGGCCCGGTGGTAACCATGTTGGTTTTGCCAATGTAGACATTGTACGCAGTGTCTCCAATCTGCTGGTTATTGGCCTGTGCAGCCAAACGGTATGCATCCTGCAGATCACGGTTCACGGCATCAGAAATAGTGATGGTGATTGCTGCATTCTCAGGAATTGCGGCCATGGGGGTATCGAGACTTACAAAAACCATGCCGGCACTCGTCTCCCCATACGCTGGAGCAGTGTGTAACCTCACGCTCCGGACAGCACCGGATACCAGACCCGCCTCATTTTTCGGCGTCTCGCTTGTTTCCACCGTCAACGTGAAGTCCGGCTGGCTGATGATGATTGCATTGTCTTTGATGGAAACCGTTACTCCGGACCGTTCCGCACGTACCGTGTCAAGGTAGAATGTCTGAGTTCCCGAAGGCGTGGTGGTTAGGGATAATCCCGGGACAGATAGGGTCCGGGTTGTTGTCGATCCTTCCTCTGTGATCGGTGCCAGGAGCGGATGGGCCGGCGGTATTTCAGGAACTGGTATCTCCTGATCCTCCTGCTTGGCCACAAGGCCGACTGCCGGCCCTCCGCCTTCACTGTTATCTCCTCCTATATACACCGGGGCACTCGTGCTTGTCGGAGTTACAATTGTCGGAGTTACGGATACCGGTGGCCCGGCCGGAGCAACGGCAGCCATGCCAAAGACCGAGAGTCCGCGGGGCGATCTGGCTTTGAAATTATCCATGGTGCCGATACTGCCAACATATTGTGTGTCGAGGACTTCTTTTGTCCCATCATCGCCAAACCGCAGGATCCTGACATTGTTTACGTCACCGCCCGGAGCATTTTCAAGAACCCATGCATGGTCAACACTCAGGTCCAGTGTCACGCCGGCACGGCCAAGGTTGGCATTGAGGAGCCCGGTATTCTGGAACTGGACGGTATATGCAACAGCCGTGACATCGAGGTTGCTGCTTGTTGCTGCAAGCTGGAATGCATGGGCAACGGATTCTGTTGCGCCCTGGATGACCTTCTGTTCGATCGAAACCCCGGAAACGAGCCGGGTCAGTGCGACATCTATCCCGGTGCTGACAGTCCCGATAGTTCCCCCCATGTCCGCGGTGACCAGATCGCTCTGCATGGTGACACCATATATACCGTCAATACTGACATTCCCGTTATCATTGATCACATTTGTTCCGGTATATTGCAGTGAAGACCACCCGTTCCCCGGATTAGTGATAGTAACGGTATTTTCAGAAACCTGCGTGTTCCCCGAGGTAGTTGAAAGATTGAGACTGACCTGCTGGATGCCGTTAACCGTGGTTGCGCTGGTTCCTGAAAATGTTGTGTTCTGGCTGGCTGTGGCAATGACGGTCCCGGCCGGTAACAGGGTTTTGAATATTTTGTCCGGACTGGTACAGGACTCCCCGATAAAAGTCTTCGATATGACCTGGTAGTGGTAGAGAGTCCCTGATGAGAGATTGTTCAACCTGATGATATGGGAAGTCTCCATCAGGTTATCCGTACTGGTTGAACCATAGCCCGTTGTTTTACCGTAACCAACTGTGCTGTTCGCATCACCATTTGTTTTCCATGTTATCGTAGCATTGTCAGAATCGATCCCGGCAGCCGATATATTATAACAGAAGAGGGGGACGGTTCCGGAAATATGAATGGTTCCTGAAGTTTCCGCACCTGCAAGAGGTAAAAGAAATCCCGAGGTCAGAGAGAGAAAAACACAGATGACTGCCAGAACCAAAAAATTATTTTTCATTCATTTCTGTTTCCTGAAACGATTCCCAGATGCAATAACGGTGATACCGATGGACATGAGAATTATTTCCACGGGGACAGGACTCTTGGTTGCGGTTGCCACGGGTGCAATCCCACCTGTTGCGCCGGTAGTTGTAGTAGTTGAAGATGAGACCATGACTGCCCAGACACTGAGGTGGTTTGTTGTTGCGGTGAGCGCTGTGCTCCCGGTATCAACCTGTGTGGGCAGGATGACCCAGGTGTTCCGGGCGGCATCATAGTACGCGAGTTTCAGCTTCGATGCATCTCCTCCTGCGGCCGTGAGATCGTCTGCCGAATAGGTGACCCGGACCGTAGCGTCCCTGCTGAGCAGCCCGGAGAGCCCGCTAACCTCAAAACTGGTTGCTCCAAGGTTTGCATTTGCCGGGGCTGGCTTCAGTTTGTCATTTGAGTAAGGCTTCAGGATCACAACAACGTCACCGAGTACTGCACCCTGCGGGAACGAGATCGAGTACCGGCCATCCGGGGAAGTCAGGGTCCCGGCACTTCCCGGTGTGAGCGTGATGCTGGACTCGGTTACCGGGGGGACGTAATCCGTTTTTACCGTGAACGAGGTTTTCTTCTCTGCGAGAACCGTTCCGCTTTCAAGGAGGATCTTTGAATCAATCGTATATGTTCCCGGTTCAATATCCTTAACATCGGGTTTCAGGGTATATTGAACAGTATTTCCCGGAATAATGGCTCTTGCAGATGGTTCCGTGGTACTGTTGGAGATAATGTTCCCGCCTGCATCAGTGACAGTAACCATATTAAACGTATGGAGATAGTGATAATTTCCGGTATTTTTCATGGATGTAGTAACGGTGATCGGCTGGCCCACCGTTATCTCCCCGGTACCGACACTGGTAATCGTTCCCGCCGTACTGGTCTTTGTCCCGGAGATGGTGATCATTACAGGAATGACCACTGCAGTTGTCACAGCCTGTCCTTTTGAGGGGACGGTATAGATGTAGATTGTTGCATATCTCCCGCCTTCACCTGCATTCGGGGGAAGTGCTATGGTTGCTGTAACGGTCTGTGATGATCCCGGTTCAACATGAATCTCGGATTTATCAAGAGAGATATACTGGCGTGCAGAATTGGGACTCGTATCCTTGCCAGGATCAAGTTGAATGTATACTCCATCCTGGTTTTGTCCAAAACCCATTACTGCTATGGTGTAATCAGTTGGATTGTCATATGACTGGGTTCCGATGGTTATCGGATAGGTTACGATTTCCCCTGCTGCGATGGTTCCTGTATACCTCGTTGAGGAAAGAGTCATGGCCGATACCGGAAGGATGCAGAGAACTGCAAAAACCACAATTATGGAAATCCATGGTATCTTTTTTTGTCCGTTCACAGAAAATGTCATCTTATGCCCTCTAATGTCAGGTATAATTGAGATAGTATATACTTTTGCAAATTGTGTTTTTCCGGGGATATTGCACAATTTTTTCTGAGCAGATTATGTTCCGTAATCTAACGCAAATATCCCTCACGTCGAAAAGGGATTCTTCTCCGTATCCTTAAAAAAAGGTTCGGGATTCTGGTATTATGAGTATGCAAATGTCACGGTGGTTGTAAAGTCTGTGCCTTTTGGATCTAAGTTTGTAACGAGCTGACTGAACTCAAGCGGTATATAAAGTAAATTAACCGGAGTTCCCGAAAAGATAGCTTCTGCACTCCCGGTTATATCCTGAGGGTCAGATGGTCCTGAAGTTGTCCCGGAGATCACACTGGCATTTCTCACTTTCAATGGGTTGATCAACGAGAGTGCACCGGATTTCATGTATCCGCCATTGCTAGCAGTATCTGCTATGGTTATTGACCACGTAGCATCATTGGTAGTCAGGTTGACAACCGACCACGTAGGAGTACCACTGGCATCGGGGTGTGTGGGGGAAATATAGTTTTCATCGATATCAAATTCGCCAAAATCGATACTTGCATTCACCACATCAAAATTAAATAATGTTGGGGTATCTCCCGTAATCACAACAGGTTCATCTCCCAATACGGGTGCAACCATCGCGGCCAGCGCAATGATCAATGCTATCAGAATCAATACTCTTGTCTTCATCCTTTTTTCCTCCATTCGATCTTGCGATCAATAGTCAGAGTCATATGAAAGAAACATAAACTCACCCCTATGGTTCAAAATTCGAACCGAGAAAATGACGGCAAAAAAACGTCCGATTTCCGTCAGTTCAGCGTTTTCTTGCGTAATAAAAAACTGCAATTTTTTCCGGAATTTTTTTCAGATTGCAGATCTTGATAAAAAAACCCGCACCAATTCCCGGATCAAAAAAGAATAGTATAAATATTGATATTTAAAATTATTTTTCCCGTGAAATCCGGTTTGAGCGCAGGTTCTGTATTATATTACGAAAAAACCGCGTTTTCCTGTGCGCGTTTTTTGATAAATTCTGGTATTTTTTTAAGAATCGCAAAGATCCGGTGTGGGGATGGCATTACCGGGGAGATTTGTACATAATCATCAGCAGAGCGGGCTTGACAATGTGTGTGTTTTAAAAAAACCTGGTGATGGGGTGAAACGCCGTAATTACCAAAGAAAAACTTTTGAAAAAAGATATCAGATATACCGGGCTTTCAGGGAAAGCTTACGGGGGGTATATAACGGGCGGAACGGTTTTCCTTCCGTGTCCTTTTTCACCGCGGCGATCAGGGCTTCAATGGTGAGCTGCTCCTTGAACGGCTTGCCCTGCTGCGACTTCTTCCGGACGGTCACGGTCAGGTTCTTTGATGCAATTTCCTCGTCACCGACAACGATGACGTAGGGTACCCAGTCCATGCCGGCCTCGCGGACTTTTTTGCCCATCGTCTCGTTCCGGTCATCAATGTCGCACCGGACCTGTGCGGCGTTAATCGTTTTTACCAGTTCCTCGGCAAACGCGATGTGCTTTTCCGTTACCGGAACTACCCTGACCTGCGTTGGCGAGAGCCATGTGGGCAGGGCGGGGACTTCCTGCGTGGAGATGTTCTCCAGGATTGCGCAGATCACACGTTCGACACTGCCTGTTGGGGAGCAGTGGAGGATGGGCGGGTACACGGGGGTTCCGTCTTCCTTGTGATACTTGATGGCAAACCGGGTCGAGGACTCGACATCGATCTGGACGGTCGGGTTCTCGATCGGGCGGTTCTGGCCGTCAATTGCGGCGAGATCGATCTTTGCTACCCAGTAGTGGACACGGTCGGAGAGGATCTCGATGAGCATCGGGCAGTTGGATTCCGCTACGATCTTCTTTACCCATGCCTCGTGCTCGTCATAGAATGCCTTCGTGCACCGGAACGCGGCAACGAGCTCGGTCTCGAAGTCCCTGCCGGTCTGCCAGCCCATGGCAAGCTGTTCCTCGAAGCACCTGAGCGCCTGCGGCATGTCAAGGCAGAGCGAGTGCATGTCGGGCATCGTGAAACACCGGAGGCGCTTGAGCCCGATCACTTCGCCCTTCTGTTCGTGGCGGAAAGAGTAGGTGGAGAGCTCGTACATCTTCATCGGGAGGTGGTTGGGCGAGATGTGCATGTCGCGCATGATCGAGAACATGCCAAAGCAGGCCGCGAACCGGAGCATCATGTCCCGGTTGTTGGACTTGAAGCGGTACTGGCGCTCGCCGAACTTGTCTGCATGCTCAAAGATGGCTTTGTCGCCAAGGTCGTACATAACCGGGGTCTCGACCGGTGAGCCGCCATAGTCCAGCACGAGCCGGAGCACGTAATCGGCAAGCAGGTCGCGGACGATCTTGCCTTTGGGCAGCCAGCGGAGGCAGCCGACATCGCTCGCGGGCTCGTAGTCCACGAGTTCTTTTCCACGCATCAGGTCCACGTGGGCCGGGTCGCCGCCGACCGGGACCGCAACGCCGAGTTCCTTTTTGACCATGCAGCCAAAAGGCGTATCGTTGAGGTACTCATTATAGTCGTGCTGCTTCCCGTCGGGGGTGAGCACGAACCAGTCGTGGGTGACCTCCTTCTTCTCCTTCTTGACGGGAGTATCTCCGGGAACAATGGTCTTGGAGAGCTCGGAGAGCGGGTGGCCTTTGCACGAGAGCTTGAAGGACTTGTACCAGCCAAAGGGCGCACGCTTGACAGCAAAGCCCTCTGCTTCGAGGCCGGTCTTCAGCGCATTGAGAACGGTGACTGCGGTCTCGGGCTTTGAGAGGTCGCTTGAGAGATGGGCGTACGGGTAGACAACAATCTTGTTGACATTGACCTGCCCGGCAGTCTTCCTGATCTCGGCAATCCCCTGCTGGATAACACCGTCAAGGTCCTCTTCATCGATCGATTCAACAGCGCAGAAAGCCGTGAGTGCCTCCTCCTCACGGTCCGAGAGGACGGAGCACTCCTCCGCTATCTTTGTCTTCTTTTTGGCTTCGTATTCTATGTAGTCTGAATGAATGAGAAGAAGTCGCATTAATTCATCTCCGATCCGAAATGATCATCCGTATAAAATGGGTTTTTATGGTATTTATAGTGCGTAACAACGGGTGCTGTGCCCGGGCCCCATGTACTTCCCCGCGGCCACCGGCTCATGGAGAAAAATCAGGGAAGTCCAGAGTCATGGTTCAGTCATACTCCATAAACAGGGCCGGGTTCTGTCTCCGGATCCACCAGCGCCGGATATACCAGCCGGCACCGGCAAGCACAACACACCCGGCTCCTATCAATGTGATGGTTGCAAGGGGGGAGCCGGTTTCAGGCTGAACTGGTACCGGAGGTACCGGTGTTGTGGTCCGGGGTTGGTCCGGCAGGGGCGTAACCACTGTAATTACAGCAGGAGTCGGCGTCTGTTGTGCAAGGTCGCCAAATGTTTTCTCATGAGGGGTTATCGTTGGAATACTGCCGGCCTGTGGCTGGCCGGTGATTGCATAGAGCGAGAAGCCCGGGCTGGTTGCCGTGAACGTGACAATCCCGTTTGCTGTGCTGCCCGCGGTTGTCGGCAATGCTTCCCACGCATTTCCGGTATAATGGTACAATACAATGTCGGACTGCGCAAGGTGGTTTTCCTCCAGCCACGATACGGGGACCGTGAAGGTAATCACTGCTTTGTCAAGGGTTGAATACTGTGCCGGGACGAGTTCGATATACTGGTACACGATACCCGGGGGAGGAAGAATCGTATCCCCCGGCCCGGACTGCACTATCCCGGTAACAATGAGCCCGGATAATCCGGAACCGGTAACAGCCGCCCGGCCTGCTGCCGAGTTCCCGCCAATGTTCACCGTAACGGTCGTTATGGGGTGAATCACCGTGGGGCCGTCATCCCCTCCATTAGTAATATCCGGTGTCGGAATCGTAGTTGGTACCGGCACGACTATGAAAAAGGCAAACCGGCTTGCTACGGACGGGATACTTGTACCACCCGGCGTCGTTACCGTAACATCAACCGTTCCATTAGTATGGAATGGTGTGGTGATTGTAATCAGTGTATCAGAGAGCACTGCAAGACTGGTTCCCGGCCGGGTATCGAACAACACCCCCGTTGCACCGGTGAACCCGGAACCCGTGATCGTGACAACTGTACCGCCATGAGTCGGGCCTTCATTCGGGGAAATCAGGGTAATACCCGGGATATTGGCATACGTGAACTGGCTGGCAGCAGTGGATGCGCTGGTGCCACCGGCCGTTGTGACGTTTACATTCACGGGACCCTCGATGCCTGCCGGGATTACCGCTGTAATCCGGGTGTCAGAGTCAACGGTGTAACCGGTTGCAGCGGTGGCATTGAATTGTACATCTGTTGCTGCAATAAAGCCGGTACCGGTGATAGAAACGGTAGTCCCCCCAGCGAGGGGTCCACGTGAAGGTGATATATTGGTAATTTCCGGGACAGGGGCATTATACGTGAACAGATCAGCAGGAACGGCAGGACTGGTACCCCCCGGAGTCGTTACGGTTACGTCGACAATTGCTGCTGCCTGGGGAGGGGACGTGATGGTGATCTGGATATCGGAGTCCACGGTCAGGTTCGTTCCGGTAACAGCGCCGAACCTCACGGCAGTGGCATTGCTGAAACCGGTACCGGTGATCGTGACATTGGTTCCTCCCGCGGTAAGCCCGCTCGCAGGAACAATATTTACCACACCCGGGATCGGGGCGTAATAAAATCCGTTTCCAGGGACGGCCGTACTTGTCCCTCCCGGCGTCGTGACGGTAATATTGATCATCCCCGCTGCATGCGCCGGGGAGATGATAGTGATCTGGGTATCTGAGTTCACAGTCAGGCCGGTACCGGATGCAGTATCGAATTGAACATCAGTTGCACCGGTAAACCCGGTTCCGGTCAGTATGACGGTTGTGCTACCGGCTACAGGTCCGCTGACGGGCGAGACACTGGTGATTGCGGGGACCGGCGAATACCAGAAACTGCTGGATGGTGACGTGATGCTGGTGCCTCCCGCGGTTGTCACCGTTACATCTGTAGCACCTGCCGCATGTACGGGAGAGGTTACCGTGATGTTGGTATCCGAGTTCACGGTAAGGTTGGTTGCGGAATCAGAACCGAACCGGACATCGGTTGCGCCGATAAACCCGGAACCGGTAAGAGTGACATTGGTGCCCCCGGCAATGGGCCCGATAGCGGGTGCGAGACCAGTTACTGCCGGCAGCGGGGCAATGTATGTGAACTCGTCGGCCGGGACGATGGCACTTGTCCCTCCCGGTGTTGTTATGGTTATGTTGACCGTTCCTGCCACATGGATTGGCGAGGTTACCGTGATGTTGGTATCCGAGTTCACGGTAAGGTTGGTTGCGGATGCAGTGCCGAATTGGACATCGGTTGCCCCAAGGAATGATGTACCGGTGATCGTGACATTGGTTCCTCCCGCGGTAAGCCCGCTCGCGGGAGCGATGACGGTGATCACGGGCGGCGGCGGAAGGGTAACCCCGATTGGTACGGAAACAATCTGGCTGTCAATGGTAACATCCACAGTTGTCGACCCGGGTGCAGCGGGCGTGTAGGTTGAGCTGTTTGCCCCGTTTATCGTGGAGCCCGTCTGGGGCAGGATACCGCCACCACCTGAGGTGATGACAAACGCGAGGGCGATATTATCCGGAAGGAAACCTGATGCGGAAGTATCCATGCCGGCAGAGTTATACGTCAGGTTTGCATGAACAACGGAGGTCTGGACGCTCGTGATTATGGGTGGAAGGGCTGTGGCACACAGCATGAGCCACGGGGAATAGGTGACATTTCCGGATTTGTATCCCGAGGGGTTGCTGTTCGTGCCCCACCAGTTGTTCTGGGCCTCGATCATGGTCGTGTCGTACGGGCAATATACTGTTATCCCGACATTATTGTAAAACCGGTTCAGATGCAGGTCGCCTTTATACACTTCTATTACGCCGCCCGAATTGCCGGTAAAGGTTGATGAGGTCGCAATGAGCGATCCCCAGTAGTAGATAGCACCCCAGGAAGATGCAGAGTTAGAGGAAATGTTTGACGATGTCACCCTCATATCCCCCTGGCTCACATCGTTCATACCGATGGCACCCCCGCGTGGAGCCCAGTTTTCGGTAAGGGTTGAATTTTCCAGGGTCAGCGTTCCCCCGTAATTAAATCCCCCGTACGCTCCACCACTGCCATCAACACCCGGGGTAGCACCTGAGTTAGTACCCCGGACAGATGCATTGCATCTGGAAATCGTGGACGAGGTTACTGTTGCCGGCCAGGTTGAATAAACGCCGCCGCCGCTCCCCCCATTCCCGCCGTCATACCAGGGAACGCCATTGCCTCCTTTCCCTGCACTGCAGTTGGAAATCGTAGTAAAGCCGATGTTCATGTAACTGACAGGGAAAGTATAGTTGGCGGTATATATGCCGCCGCCGTTTCCTCCATTACCCCCGGCGCCTTCACTACTTCCCGGATCTCCCGCCGTGCAGCTCGTAATGGAAGATGACGTGATGGTCAGGAAGTTCATGGCGTATATTGCGCCACCGTCGCCTCCCTTGGCGCCGGTGCCGGTGGTAAACTCAGCACCACACGGGCCGCCGTTTCCTGCATAACAGTGCGTGATGGTTGTGGCATTGATGACGACCTCATCACTGGTGTAGATAGCACCACCGTTACCGCCATCACCTCCGGCTGTTCCGTCACCCATTACGCCGTCAAAACCGGAACCTCCATTACCCGCCCGGCAATCATGAATATTGGATGAAGTTACGGTGACCAGGCCGTCAGAATAGATTGCCCCCCCGGATTCTCCAGCGAAACCCGTGTGATCAAACCGGTCTGAAGGCAGGCCATCCGGTGCTCTCCCGTTCTGCAGGGTCAGGTTGTCGATGGTAAGATTATACCCGCCAGTGACGATGAAGATCCGGGGCGGTGCGCCTCCGCCATCGATGAACGTGTTTGTCCGGTCACTGCCGGTGGCAGGGTTCCCCCGGATGGTGATATTTCTGTTGACCGTGATCCCTTTCTGGGAATAGGTCCCGGAATTCAGGGAAATGGTGTCGCCATCGGCAGCTGCGTTTATTGCAGTCTGGATCAAATCACCGGGATTGATGATATGTTCCGCGGCCGTAACCGGTGGAAGGATAAGTACAATTGTCAGCAGGAGGGCTGCTGCGAGTATCAGACCGTGCTGTTTTGTAACCGGATGAACCAGGGCCGTCATAGTATCACCATCAGGACGGGGTGGTGCATCCGCTATCAGGACATCTTCACCAGAAAAACTTCTGTGCTGAGTCTGCCAGTCCTGGATTGATCAACAATCGTTTCTTTATTATGTTAATATGGATTGTGAAATCTATCCGGCTGGTGTGGGGATGCATCAATCATACTCCATAAACAGGGCCTTTGTTCTGCCTCCGGATCCCCCAGCGCCGGACGAGAAGCCCGCCACCTGCGATGATCTGGACTCCACCTCAGATAATGGCTGATATGGCGAGCGGGGGTCCGGTATACGGGCAGGTTGCGGGGGATCGGGCGTTTGTAGCCCGGTAACCAGCCGGTTGGATCGCTGCCGCTGTAGATTCTTACAGGGGAAAAAACAAGAAATGATCCTAGTTTTTAAGGAGAATTCCGGGCCGGGGGAATGTTGTCAGCGCTCACGGCCGGTTCGCAGGGTACCGCGAGAGGGTTGCCTGTCGCTGGTCAAGATATTTTGCATCGCCCTTTGCGCCGTACGGCCGCTCTGCACGCTCGGTGGTATAGAAGACGAGCTGGCCAATCGGCATCCCCGCATAGACCTTAACCGGCCGCGAGTTGACGTTGGCCATCTCAAGGGTGATGGTGCCCCGGAACCCGGCATCGATCCAGCCGCCGGTCTGGTGGAGGGTGACGCCAAGCCGGGCAATGCTCGACTTGCCCTCGATGGTTGCAACGATATTGTCCGGGAGTTCGATACGCTCAAGCGTCTCGGCAAGGATAAACTGACCGGGGTTTAACGTGAAGGCGTCGGCATGTATCTCCTCAACATCCGCAGTCACGCTCTGCTGGTTGTACGGATCGATGACACTGGTGCCGGGTTTGTACCAGACGAAATGGCTGCCGAGCCGGATGTCCACCGAGTTCGGCTGCACGAGTTTCGGGTCGTAGGGATCGATTTTGATATGGCCTCTCGAAATCCGGTCGAGGAGCTGCCAGTCAACGAGAATCATTGAGAGGTAGGTTGGCGCTGATCGGTCATAAGGAGATCACAAGGTGCAGGAGGCGGTTTACAGCCGGGGGAACCCGGAGTAATGGGGCTTTGCCGGTAAAAAACGCGAGGAGCGCCAGCAGCAATCTTTTTAAATCCGTAATAATAGTGTAAACGCTATACGTGAGATGATCCCAGCCAATGTCGTATCTCTTTGAGATTGTCATCATTCTTGTTCTCATCGTACTCAACGGCATCTTTGCCATGGCAGAATTTGCCCTGGTGTCTGCCAAAAAATCCCGGCTCCGGCAACGCGCAGATGAGGGAAATACGGGCGCATCGGCTGCGGTTGCACTCATGGATGAACCCACGCCATTCCTCTCAACCGTACAGATCGGGATCACCCTTGTGGGTATCTTTGCCGGCGCTTTCGGGGGAGCTACCGTTGCAGCAGGTCTCGGCGCCTATCTCAAAGAATTCCCGGTCCTTGCGCCCTACGCAGATATCCTTGGGATCACGCTGGTGGTGCTCGTAATCACCTACCTGACCCTGATCTTCGGCGAGCTTGTTCCAAAACGTATTGCGCTGACAAATGCCGAGGCCATAGCCGTTGCCGTTGCAAAACCGATGCGGCTCCTCTCAGTCATCGCAGCACCGCTGGTGTTCATTCTCAGTTATTCTACCTACGCCATTCTGCGGATCCTGCGGATCCACGATGCTGCCGAACCCCCGGTAACCGAAGAGGAGATAAAAATTATGCTTGCCCAGGGGACCGAAGCCGGGGTATTTGAAAAGGCCGAACAGAGTATGGTTGAAGGTGTGTTCGGCCTCGATGACCGCCGGGTTGAGCTGGTCATGATACACCGGTCCGATATCATCGCGCTTGACTTAAACGATCCCACGGAAGAAAACCTGCGAAAAATTACCCGGAGCGGCCGGTCACAATTTCCGGTATATGAAGGAGACCTTGACAAGATTATCGGCATGGTATCCGTCCGGGACGTGCTGGCGGGAGTGGTTGAGGGTGGCACTCCCGATATCAGGGCATCTGTCACAAAACCCCTCTTTATTCCCGGTGGGCTATCGATCCTCAGGCTCCTCGAATTGTACAAGGAGACCGGCGTGCATATCGCCCTCGTCACGGATGAATACGGTAGCATACGGGGACTTATCTCCCTCCATGACATCCTTGAAGAGATCGTAGGCGATGTCCGGACCCTCGGTGAGCCGGAGGATATACCGGTTATCGTCAGGGAGGACGGCTCATGGTTGATCAACGGGGATACCCCCATTGAAGATCTCAGGGATATTTTATCCGTGCGGTTCTTTCCCCTGGAAGAGGAGGGTCATTACCGGACCATTGCCGGTCTTGTCCTCTATCTCCTTGAACGGATACCAAAGACCGGCGACCATTTCGAATATGGCGGACTGCGCTATGAGGTGGTCGATATGGACGGCAACCGGATCGACAAGGTGCTGGTTTCCCGTCCGGGTCACGGGTCTTCATGAATTAATCCGGTTTACCGCAGGGAATACAGGGTAAAGCGGGGGGTGAGTGGCGGGGACATCAGTCGAGGATGTGGCAGGGGGGCCCTCCGTAATACCGGGTAAAAAATGGGGAAAGAAGATTGTTTCTTTTCCTGCTCCCCCGGCACTCTCCGGCATCCGGCCAGGGAAAACGATCAGGCACTGATGATGACGGGGCCTGGCTCCAGGTACCTGCCCGCACCGAGGAACCATGTCCCGTCCACATCGGTCAGGTAACTGATCTTGAGATCTGTTTTGTTATTCTTCGGGTTGACCGAGTAATAATCAACCATCCCGCTTCCGTTTTTCGCCGCCCCGATCATGGCTTCGATATGATGCGTGCCAGTGGTATCGGTTGCATCGCGGCGGTTCACCCCGATCTGGTCTGGACGGTAGGGCCATGCAAGGACAGTGCCATTGTAATCGGAGGCAAAGACATAGAGATCGTCCCGGATAAACGAACCATTGATATCGTTGAACTCAGCAACGGCTTTCTCCTGCCCGTTTTCAGCAGCATAGGATTTTGCTTCCTCGACAAAATCACGGAGGGCAGGATCGACCAGCCGCTCCTCGCTTGTGTAGATACCGGCTCCAATCCAATACGTGTCATCAACCGGGCGCACGTAACTGATCTTGAGTTTTGCAGGGGTATTGTCCACGGGCCGGGGGTACCGGTACAGGAGGTAGCCACCCCCGCCATTCACGAGCTGGATCTCGATATCAGTGTAGGGTTTTCCGGTTGCATCGACACGGCCCAGGAAGCCCGTGCCCACCTGTTCGGGCTGGAACGGGAGTGCGAGGGCGTTGCCGGTATAATCGAGCGCATAGATGTACACATCGCCGTTTACAAACGGGCCGGTGCGGTTATTGAATGCTGCAAGAGCAGCCTTCTTTCCCTGCTGTTCTGCAAAGAGAGCAGCGTTGTCCACATATTCTTTGAGGGCAAGGGATGTTTCAGGGGGCTGTACCGCCGTTGGGGGTGGCGTTGTCACCGGTACGGTCGTGGCAACCGGGGCGGATACGGGGGCCGACTGCGTGCAGCCGGATGCGAGCAGCAGGGCGAAGAGAAGAAAGAGAGAGGAGGAAGGAGCCGGGTTTCATAGTCATGAGGTGGGACAGGATTGCATTTAAACAGAAAGGATTGGGATGCCGACCGTAAGGTCACACCCGCTACGGGATGGGATCCGGCTGTTTCCGGTCAACCGGAGGTTAAAATATAAGTCTACTGGTTATCGGTTTTGCAGAACAAGAGAACACGGAGCAGAAAACTACTGCCGGCAATAGATTTATCCCGTTCAGGCAAAGACACAGTCCATTGGAAACATCATGGACCTGACACCGGCAGCAGAGGCCCTGCTTGCGGAACGGTACCTCCTCCCGCAGGAAACCCCGTCCGGGCTCTTTAAGAGAGTAGCCGGTGCAGTCGATACCCCGCGGTCGAAAGAGTTCCTCACGCTCATGAAGGAACTATACTTCATCCCCAACTCGCCGACCCTGATGAATGCCGCAACTTCCACCGGCCAGCTCTCCGCCTGTTTTGTGTTACCGGTGGAAGATTCCCTTCAGGAGATCTTTGCGAGTCTTTCGGCCATGGCGCTAATCCACCAGAGCGGCGGAGGCACCGGTTTCTCTTTTTCCCGCCTCCGCCCGTCAGGAGATCCCGTCTCGTCGGTAAGCGGCACGGCAAGCGGCCCGCTCCCGTTCATCCGCGTCTTTGACGAGGCCACCACCGCAGTAAAACAGGGAGGAAAACGGCGGGGGGCCAACATGGCGGTGCTTGCCTGCTCCCATCCCGATATTATGGACTTCATTCATGCAAAAACGGGAGGCGGGCTTTCCAATTTCAACCTCTCGGCAGGGTTCGATGCAGGGTTCTTCCGTTGCCTTGACCATGACAGGCCGTATGAACTGGTCAATCCCCGCGATGGATCGGTTACGGAAACCATCGAGGCCAGGGAACTCTGGCATGCACTCGGTTCGGCTGCATGGCAGTGCGGCGATCCCGGCGCACTCTTCCTCGACACCGTTAACGAGAAGAACACCGTGCCGGGCCTCGGGGAGATCGAGGCCACAAATCCCTGCGGCGAGCAGCCGCTCCTGCCGTACGAGAGCTGCAATCTCGGGAGCATCAACCTCTCCCGATGCGTCCGGAAAGGAGAACTCGATGAAGAACTTCTGCAGACCATCACCCGGCGGGGGGTGCAGTTCCTTGACGCGGTCATCGATGCCAACCGCTTCCCGCTTCCGGAGATTAAGGAAAAGACCCTGCTGACCCGGAAGATCGGGCTTGGCATCATGGGGCTTGCCGATGCCCTCATCCTCATGGAGATCCCGTACGAATCTGACGAGGCACTCCGTTTCGCTGACCGCACGATGGCACGTATCTCCCGCCAGGCAAAGGCAGCATCCCGGGAGCTGGGCGAAGAAAAGGGATCGTTTCCCGCGATTGAACAGAGTATCTATTCCGGCGCAATGCGAAACGCCACCGTGACCACCATTGCTCCCACGGGGTCGCTCCACATCATTGCCGGCACGAGCAGCGGGATCGAGCCGCTCTTCTCTCTTGCCGGCACCCGGCGGATCGGCTCCCGGCAGGTTACGATCATTCACCCGCTCTTAAAAAAGTATCTCGATACCCACCATTCCGGCAGGGATATCCTCGCTGTCGTCAAACGGACCGGCACGCTCGCCTCCGCGCCGGTGCCGGAGACGATAAAAGAACTCTATAAGACTGCCACCGAGATCTCCTCGGATCACCATGTCTGTATGCAGGCTGCCGTGCAGAAGCATGTCGACAACGCCGTATCCAAGACTGTGAACCTCCACGAGGATGCGGGTGTGGATGAGATCTGCCGGATCTTCATGCTCGCCCGTACCCTTGGTTGCAAGGGGGTCACCGTTTACCGGTATAACAGCAGGAAAGATCAGGTGCTCTCGCGGGGCTGCGAGATGTGCCGGGTTGACGTGTGACCATCATTTTGGGAGAAGAAGGCCCCGGTTCCGGGTGAGAATTGGTATGCAGTCGGCAGGAGAGCGAGTTTGTCATGGATTTATAGCTCCGGGTGCCGGGGGCGGCCCGGGCCCTGGCATAATCCCGAACGGGGGCCCACGCCCGGTCTGAACCATCCTGAACGTTTCAGTACAGGAAAAAAGTCAGGTTATCGGATGAAATCTTCGGCAACCAGCCGGCAGAGCCGGTTGCTCTCATCAATGAACCGGGGGGTTTCGCGGGCTATCTTCAATTGCGGGAATGCGTGGAGAGATTTGGACCAGTCCCGGATAATTTCACCGGTCATTTCCAGGTGGAACTGCAGCCCGAGTGCATTCCTGCAGGAGAATGCCTGGTTTTTGACTTTAGCCCCGTATGCAAGCAACCGGCCGCCATACGGGATCTCAAAGCTATCGTTGTGGATCTGGAAGACCGGGAACTGGTCGGGAAACTGCGCAAAAATTCCCGTTGCATCGTCTTTACGGTGAATGTTGTGCCATCCGGTCTCATTTACGTACCGGAATACTTTTGCACCATAGGCAGACGAGATGAGCTGGGCCCCAAGACAGATCCCAAGAACTTTCTGGCCGGTTTTTTGCGAGCGGCGGATGAGATCTTTCTCCTGGATAAGCCAGGGGAATTCCTCCTCATCATTGACGCTCATGTTCCCCCCGAGAAAAATGAGGTGGGTGGCGTGTGTCAGCCGGGGAATTTCATTGCTGTCATAGAGATCGATGTATTCGAATGGTATTTTTTGTTCGTTTAAGATTGTTTCAAAATATCCGAGGGGTTCGTTTGGCTCATGGCGGAATGCAACGATGCGGGGCACCATACCAGTATGTTGACCTGTTCGATCATAAATATTGTAATCTGCCCGGTGGCGCACGCCGGCCAGTGTCTGTCCCGCGTTGAGTAAATGCGGAAGCCGGGGCAGCCCCGGACGGGAGAGGGGGTGGGGAGCAAGGGCACAGGCTATCTCTTGAGAGGAGGAAGAAACTACAACCCGCAATACGCCAGACTCCGGAACCGGAAGGCCCGGTCCCCCCCGTCCCTGCTGAAACCCGGGGGCTGGCCGGGTCTCCGCGTAACGATTCCAGCCTTGTGCCGGTGAGCGCTAGCCGTTTGGCAATTGCCCGGAACAGGAACGGGCCCGGGACTTGCGGGTACCGGAGATTTTGGGAGAGGGAGCGGTACCGGAAAGGGCTGGGCTACTCAGGAAACATACAAGGATTGGGGCTGATGGCCGGGCGATTACTACCAGAAGGCTGTAAGATCTTGAGAAGAACATAGAGTGTTCTTCGATGGCGATATGGTACCGGAGGAGCCATACAGGGAACCCGTAGAGAGTCGTGCCAGTGATTATATGTAGATCTCAAAAAAATATGTCTTTATGCAATACCGGGGGGTATGGATCCTGTGCATTCTGGCTCTCGCATTGTGTATTCTCTCAGGAACGTCTGGAATTGGGAGAACAACACCTGCGCCATCTCCGGCCGGACTCTCAAATAGTGACTGCACTGCTTTTTCGGGTGAAACCAACTTCTTTAGCTCCCAAGGCCTCGTGGGGAATCTCCCGCCCATCCCCCGGTTTTACCGTGAAACCCTCCACGGCGGCGTTGACCGTCAATGGGTTGACCTGTCATGGAACAACCTGAACAATCCGCACACGGTTGTTATCTATACACCGGATACGACACTCGGTCCGTATCAGAATACTGATGACGGGGTTTTGGACGGACGGATCTTTCTTGAGATCTCTTCTGACAGCGACCTGACCCCCGGCACATGGTATTACCAGATCCGTTCCGACAGGATATCCCCCTGCGGGAACGATACGTTCCGGATCTACCGGAACAGCGGAGCCATTGAAGCATGACCCTGTGGCATGTAAGGATACTGTTCCTCATCCTGGTTCTGGCACTTATCACTCCTGGCACAGCGGCACAGGAATATCACGTCCGGTCCGCGTATGCCAGCCCGCCCCAACCGCTTTCGTCCATTCCTTCGATCCCTGAAGAAATTCCTGTGTGGGAACTGCCCCTTGGTATCCTCTTCATACTCGTCACAGGGTGTACAGCTGAACTCCTCGTCTCCATCAAGATATGGGCGGCACTGGGATACCGCCGGGTGACACGATCCAATGTCCTGGCACAGGTAGTGCGATCCTCTGTGTTCTCCGCGATTCAGAAAAATCCCGGAATTCACCTGCAGGGTCTTGCCCGTGAAACCAGGATCCATCTCGGCACACTGCGGCATCACCTGAATATGCTCACCCTCACGGGAAAAATCACCGTATGCCAGGATGCAGCGAGCCTGCGGTTCTACGAGAACAGCGGAACGTATACTGAAACCCAGCAAATGGTTCTCAAACACCTGCGGAATGCGACACGGAAACAGATCCTGGGCGTTCTTGTAAAACAACCGTCTGCCGGCCGGGATGAGATTGCCGGATTGCTCGGGTTTACCGGTGCCACCATCACGTGGCATATGAAGCTGCTCGAGGTGGACAGGATTATTACTATACAACGGAGCGGAAGGATTGTCCGGTACGTTATTCCTGATAATGTCAACTGCTGCCTGAATGATTATCTTTCGACCTAATCGTACGACATACTGCCATTTCAGAACCTGTCTTTATGATGTGTAAAAAAAGCATGGCGAATGGACCGCCACCGGCAATTGCCGGAATATCAGAACCAGTTAAGAGTTGTGCGAGAATTGCTTTTTCATTGAACATCCCATGATGGTTCCGAGGCATATGATGTCTGATAAAAGACAATCACAATCCTGTTTACTATCCGGAATTCTCCCTTGCATGGGGATACTCTTTGTTGTGCTGCTGAGTGCCGGATGTACCGGTACGTTTTTTGGGTTGCAGAATACCATACCGGGGACTACGATTTCACCGGGTACTGCAACGAATCAGACCCCTGGTGACTGCACATTTGATCAGCTGACCGGGAATCGTGAAGTTCACCTGCTGGCGGGAGATTCCTGCTACTTCAGGACCCATTCTCCCATGGAATATCTTAATGATCTGCGCATGCATCCTGACTCGCAGGTTCTGGTCCTTAATGTGCCGGAGGACTGGATAACACTCCATGATGCTGAACTGCTGATGAATGAGATAGATTCCAAAGAACCTGCTGCCCCGGTGGTATCGCCGCTGAGCTCGTACTGGCCGTTCAACCAGACCTCGACCGTGGGAAACGAGGCACTCTTCCTTATTGAGGGGTACCGGACCGGAAATTATCCCCCGGGTCTCTGTTCCCTGAATTATTTCAGGCCGGAAAGGGCCGAGGTGAGTGAGTGGTGGAATTCGTACGGAAAACTGGATCTTCCCGATGAGCAAAATGCAATCAGGATTGTCCAGAATACCTATCCTGAGCTCATGGCATACCAGTCAGATCAGTTCCCCACAAAATCCATTGACACGGAAAAAGCTCCCGATGGCTGGTATGTTGCGTTCATCCAGGAAGGTTCCGGGGTACCGATCATTTCAGCCCAGTGCTATT
>JALOBP010000113.1 GCA_023228295.1 Methanoregula sp. | reverse complement strand
GAGGGGATGTTCAGGATCGCTGAGAGGAAGATGCCCGTGGTGGTGAAGGCGATCCCGAGGAGAACCGCATACAGCATTATGGTCTTGACATGTCCGGTACACTCCCGGCTGATGGCAGCCGGCAGCGTGAGGAGGGCGATGACCAGGATGATCCCGACCACCTGGATGAGCATGACCACGGTGAGAGCAATGAGTACCAGAAGGATGAGGACGAGCCGCTCCACGGGCAGGTTGATCACGGTGGCATACTCTTCATCAAATGTGACCGCGACAAGGTCGTTAAAAAAAATGCCCACGGTGATGATGATGATCCCCACCAGCACCAGCATGAGCAGCAGGTCTCCCTGCGGTACCAGAAGGATATTGCCAAACAGGTATCCGAATAGATCGGGGGCAAATCCGGGTGTTATGTAAATAAAGAGGATCCCGAGCGCCATGCCGGTCGCCCATACGGCCCCGATCAGTGTGTCCATGTTCTGCTCTGCCCGATGTTCGAGTTCTCCCATTGTGAGTGCGGCCCCGATCGTGAACCCGAGGGCGCCGAGAAGGGGTTCGATCCCAAGATAATACCCAAGACCGATCCCGCCGAAAGCTGCATGGGAGATGCCGCCGCTGACTGAAACCATGCGACGGATGATCACAAAAGTTCCGATGATGCCGCAGGCAATGCTTGCAAGAATTCCGGCGAGCAGGGCATTCTGGAAGAACGTGTACCCGAGAAGCGAGAACAATGTCACTCCTCCTTTTCGTGCTCACGCAGGACCCGGTGGGGGTGGCCGTGGGCGATGATGTCGACCGGGCACTGGTAAGCGCCCTGGATCATGTCCTCGGTCAGTTCCCGCGAATCGTGGGTGAAGAGGCGCCGGTTAAGGCAGGCTACCTTGGTGACGTGGGAGACGATCACCCCGATATCGTGGGTGACCATTACGATGGTCATGGTTCTGGCAAGGTTTCCGAGGATGTCGTAAAACTGCGTCTCGGTCGGGGCATCGACAAACACGGTCGGCTCGTCGAGGAGGAGCACCTGCGGGTCGCCTACAAGTGCGCGGGCAATCACTACCCGCTGCTGTTCCCCGCCCGAAAGGTCCCGGATGGCCCGGCCGGCGAGATGGGAAATCCCCATGGTTGCAAGTGCCTTGTCGGCGAGCATGGTATCTGCGGCAGTGAAGGTCTTTAAAATTCCCGTTTTCCGGCCGAGCAGGCCCGAGAGGACCATCTCCCGGACGCTGATGGGATAATGGAAATCAAAGGTGCGCAGCTGGGGGACATAGCCAAGGAGGTGCCGTTTTTCCCGCGGCTGCCCGCCGAGGATGCGGACGGTGCCACGATCGGGCGGTATGAGCCCAAGGATGACTTTTAAGAGGGTGGTTTTCCCGCCTCCATTCGGCCCGATGATGGCATAGACATCACCCGGCATGATCCGGAGGTTGATCCCCTCAAGGATCTCCTCGCCGTTTCGTTTGAGCCAGAGGTCCTCGACCTCGATAACCGGTGCTGCTGTCACTTACCTCCCTCCCTGTATGAATGCTGCAGATACATTCCTGATGTTCCCCAGATAATCTTCCTCCAGCGGGTCGACCAGCGCTACACTCCCGCCGATCTCTTCTGCAATTACCTTGGCACTTTTGGTACTGTATTCCGGCGATGCAAAGATGACCGTGATATTATCTGCTTTCGCCTGCTGTATGAGATTTTCTATTCCTGCCGGTGATGGATCCTTGCCATCTGTTTCGATGGGGATCTGGACAAGATCATAGTCTCGGGCAAAATACGACCATGCCGGGTGATAGACCATGATGGTCCGGATCTGCGTTCGGGAGATCTCGCGGGTGATATCTGCGTCGAGTGTATCGAGTTCCTTTAGGTAGGCATCGGCATTGGCCCGGTACTCGCCTGCGTGAACGGGATCTGCCCGGGCAAGGCCAAGGTAAGTGTTCTCGACCATGATCCGGGCGTTCTTTGGCGAGAGCCAGATGTGGGGGTCGGTACCGCTCTCCTCTTCAGATTCAGATAGATGGGCATCCGCAATGGTTTCCTCATCGTGGTCAGGGTCACCGGCGATCAGCTGGATGCCTCTGGAACTGTCCACGATGGTCATGCGGGGGTTCACACCCTTTAGTTTGTCCATCCACGCCCGTTCAAAATCGATCCCCGATCCAACTTTGAAATAGATGGAAGCCCCGCTGATCTCCTCCAGCTGTCTCGGGGTGGGTTCGTGGGTATGGGGGCTTGCCCCGGGGGGAACGAGGACGATGACGCGGGCATGCTCGCCGGCGATACGCTCCACAAACTGTTTCTGGGGCAGGATCGTTACGGCAACGGTGAGGGTTTCGGCCCCGTTCTCTTCCGTTGCCATCGTGCCCTGCTGCTCTGTACACCCGGCAGCCATGAGCAGCACGACAATTCCTGCCATGGCACAGAGCGCCATGATTGTGGGGATCTTCCCGACCCCCCCTGCATGATTTCTGTCTTTTTGCAATCTGCACACCATTTTTTGGGGTCTATCCAAATCTTGTATTTCCGTAAGTAAAAACCGGTCTGTCAGGATGACGCACCCTCTTCCCGCTCAAGGCAGTCGTTGTCGTGGGTGATCTCTCCGCAGATGCCCTGCCGGGGGTGCCCCATGAAATGGCAGATCCGGTCGACCGCCTTTTTCGAGACAAGGCTCTCGAACTGGGAAGCCTCCCTGCAGGCCTCCTCCGGGAGAAGCCCGTTCCGCACGAGCATGAGGCTGAGAATCCGGTGCCGTTTGATCAGGAACTCTGCATGCCGCTCGCCGGTTTCGGTCAGGCAGACGCCATGGTACGGGACATGCCGGATGTACCCGCCGGCAGCAAGTTCAGCGAGGGTTTTTGTAATAGTCGAAGGATCGACGCTGAACGCCGTTGCGATCATGGTTGTCCTTACCGTCCCCCCGGTCTCGAAGATGAATTTGATATACTCAACTTTCCTGGCAGAGAGGGCAAGGCCGCACTCGGGCTCCATGCCGGAGTGTTTGCATGTAATCCAGAATAAAGTTTGGTGTCAGTCCAAAGATCCGGGGGACGTCATACCGGTTATGCGGCCGGGGTGTTGCTTTTGGTTGACCCCCCCATCCGGTCCCGGGCACCATTTGCACCGGCCGGGACATTCTGACCCCGGGACGATCCTGATGGGAAAAAATTTTTTCCTGGTTCTTTTATTTTGCCTGCGAGAGTGAGAGGTTTATAAAAAAGTCCCTGCGTTTCATTTAAGAAAACAAAAGGCTCATCACGTTCTCTTTCGAGATACTCTTCCATGACGCCCCGGCTCTCCCTCACAGTTCTTGTTGATAACTCAACGCTTACAGACCGGTATTTCACGGCTGAGCCTGCCCTCTCGTTCCTTTTGGAAACCGACGGAAAAAAGATCCTCTTCGACACCGGGTATTCTGATGTTTTCCTGCGGAATGCAGAGAAGATGCAGATCAGCCTGCTGGATCTGGACTATGTCGTGCTCTCGCACGGGCATCTCGATCATACCGGGGGGCTCGTTTCGCTGATCCGGCTCCTGAATGAAGCAAAGATTGAGGATCAGCCTCACAATATACCGGAACTGGTTGCCCACCCCCGCTGTTTTTACCCCAAGGAGAAACAACCGCTTGAAAACATCGGTTCAATCCTTTCCGAAGAGGAGGTGCGGAGGCAGTTTGTGGTGAACCTTTCCGATAAACCTGTCTGGATCACGGGTGACCTTGTCTTCCTTGGAGAAATTCCCCGCAGGTTCCCGTTCGAGGCGGGTGATTTGGGGAAGCGGAAGATAGTCCTGCCGGATGGCAGCAGGGAGCCCGATCATCTCCTCGACGACTCCGCCCTTGCGTTCCGCTCGGAAGAGGGGCTGGTTATCATCTCCGGATGTTCGCACGCCGGGATCTGCAACATCACGGAGTACGCACGGGAAACCTGTAACGAAAAACATGTCCGGGACATTATCGGGGGGTTCCACCTTCTCACACCGGAACCGAAGCGATTGGAAAAGACGGGAAAATACCTCAACCGCCTTCACCCGGGTGCTGTGTATGCCTGCCATTGCACATCGCTTGCCGCGAAGATCGCGCTTGCAGATTTTTGTCCTATGCAGGAAGCCGGCGTTGGAATGAAACTGGAGTGGTAGGGTTACACCCGGTGCAGGCTTTAATTCTTTTTACACTCCTGCGGCGTGACCGGAATTACATGCACTGCGGATGCTTTAAATGTGGCGTACACCCGGCAACCTTGTCCAAGATGCAGGTCGTGACAGCTTTCCCGGGTCAGGAGCGCCATGAGCGGGAACCCCACATCGATAATGACCCTGACCGTACTCCCAATCGGAATAATCTCTGAAACGACCCCTAAAAGACAATTTCGGGCGCTGGATGTGAACGGCTCCTGCGACAGGATCACGTCTTCGGGATGCAGTGTGGCAACCACCTCCCCATAAATTGATGAAGCGGCATAGAAGACCGGGCCGGACCCGGTCGTGATCCTGGCAATATTCCCGCTTCTGGACGATTGCCCCTTTATGAGATTACCGATTCCAAGGAATTCTGCAACAAAGGTATCGATAGGATGGAGGAAAACCTCCGAGGTCTCCCCTACCTGGACAATCCGGCCCTCCCGCATGATCGCAATACGATCGGCAAGCGTAAAGACATCGTCAAAATGATGCGTAATCTGGACGATGGTGGTCCCGGTGAGCCTTCGGATGCGGGAGAGTTCCATACGCATCCGCTCCCGCGTCCGTCCGTCAAGCGCGCTCATCGGTTCATCAAGGAGAAGGATTTCAGGTTTCAGGACAAGTGCGCGGGCCAGTGCAACCCGTTGTTGTTCGCCCCCGGAAAGGGATCCTGGATACCTTCCGGAGAGGTGGGCGATCTCCAGCAGTGTGCACATTTCGTCAATGATGGCGTGCTGTTGATCAATGGGTATTTTTCTCTGGTTCAGCCCGAACGCGATATTGTCCTTTACTGTCAGGTGAGGGAAGAGCATATAGTCCTGGTATACTATCCCGATATTCCGCAGGCGAGGTTCTGTTGAAGTTATATCCCGGTTGCCAAGGAGGATTATCCCGGTATCCGGTGCTTGAATTCCCGCAATGGTCTCTAGGAGGATGGTCTTTCCCGCACCGGTCGGGCCGAGAATGATGAAATATTCGCCACGCTGGATCTCAAGCGACACGTCCCGTACTGCAAACCCGCCAAGGGTTACGGAGAGGGATTTAATACGCAGCATTTCCAGTAACCCCCTAAAAAACGTGCACGCCCCGGTCGAAGTATTCCACCACGCACAGGGTAATGAGTGAAATCAGGATCAGGATGGTCGCGGCTGCTACCGCGAGATCCAGATCGCCAGTCGAGATATTAAGATAGAGTGCGATCGGCAGTGTCTCGGTCTTCATGGTTGTAGCACCGGCAACCATCAACACCGCCCCGAATTCCCCCATTGCCTTTGACCATGTGATAACTGCACCGGCAAGGAGGCCGTGGCGTGCCATCGGCAGGGTGACTTTGCAAAAGGCACCGGTGTCAGTGCAGCCGAGGGTCTTTGCTACATGTTCGTATCGTGGGTTAATCGTGGAGAATGCAGATCGCAGGATACGGATCATATACGGAATGTTCACGAACACCTCGGCAACAATGATGCCCAGCGGTGTGAAAATTACCGCAAAACCTGCGGCTTCCAGAGCCTTGCCCCACGGCGTTGTACCAAAGAAGAGGAGGAGTGCTATGCCGGCAACCAGCGGCGGAAGGGTAAGGGGGAGGGTCAGGGCAAGCGTTGTTACCCGTTTTCCGAAAAACTCGTATCGGGCAAGTGCATAGGCAACCGGAATGGCTATCGCGATACAGATGAGGGTTGAGAGAACGCTCGTTACAAGACTGAGCATCACCGCGAACTGGATTTCATGGTTCGCAAGACTTCCAGCAAGGGACGGCATGGGGGAATAAAAAACCAGACCTAAAATGATTGCGCTGATGCTCAGAAAAATCAGGTATGTGAGGGAGAGCGATATCCTTCGCATCTACTGTCCTCTCCAGATTACCGGGACTGTTGAGTTTTGATGATGTCCTGTTGGGCGCGGATACTTGTCTCCCGGATGTTTTCAATGTGACGGGTAGATACCCATCCGGTGACAGCATGAGGGATACTGTCGAATGCCGGCACATAGGGTTTGACATCAAGGATTGGTGTTCCATCAAGAAGATCCAGACCGGTGACATGGAGCATCCCTCCCTCCACCCTGTTGAGCGCTACGTAGGAGATACCGATTGGATTGGGGCGGTTGAAGTGGCGGGTAGCAAAGATCCCATGGTTCGTTTCTCCGTCTGATAATGGCTTTTCACTCAGTGCCTGCCGCTCTGCACGATCGAAATGGGAGAGGATGATGAGGTGGGAGAACCCATCGATGCTCGTGAGCCCTTCCTTGAATTCCGGAAAGATCTCAATGTGTCCTTCTGCCTGCGAGAATGTGCTCTGAAACGGGGGAGCGCCGGCGTTCCTGAATGGTGAATGGGCGATGCCGATTGGTGTGAAATTCATCATGGTGATCCTCGTTATTCATGTTTTTCTTATGGCTTGACGTCCGCGTAAGCAGGGTCAGGATAACGGGGGAAGCCATGATTGACAAAGATTGCTTTTCCTTCATCCGATGCAACGAAGTCTGCAAACTTCTGTGCACTTTCAGGGTCTTTCGTAAACGTTGTAACGCCGACGGGGATGATGAGCACGACATTATCGCTGGTCGGGATAGAGATGGCGTCCATGGTTTCTTCATTGATCTGGTCGAGGGTGAGGAGAGCTGCATCTGCCTGCCCGGTGTTCATAATGATGACAAGTTCGTTGATGGTCGGTGCACGGGTTACGACATTTTGCTCGACCGCATCGGTGATGTGGTATTTCTCAAACATCTTTTGCCCTGCTTTCCCGATTGCCGTGGCACTGACATCACCCAGCGCAATCTTCAGATCGGGCTGTGCGAAGTTCTGGATTGTTGTTATGTTTTTCGGGTTTCCTTTCTGTACCGCAATTACAGGGACATGATACCCAACCAGCTGATAATCCCCAACGAGCCCCTGGTTCTGCGCTTTCTTGAACTCAACCGTGGAGCCTGTGATGAAGATATCTCCTTTCTTTGTCAGGTTCATCTGGGAAATGTGCGTCCCGCTCCCGGCAAAATTATACTGGACCTCAATTCCGGTCTCTTTAGTAAAAACCTGCCCGATCTCCTGCATCGGGGCTTTGAGCCCTGCTCCAGAATACACGATGAGGCTTTCCTGCGGAGTTGCAGGAATGATGGTTGTTGATGGAATGGATGATGATTGTGTTCCTGTGGTTGCGGAACTCGTGCAGCCGGCTGCAACCAGTGTGCAGACAATCAGAAGTGTGACCATGAAGGTTTGCTGAATCTTTTTCATAACGCTCATATGTGTCATATATCCTAATATAGTTAATTAATTAGAATTCACTTTACTAAAAATTAAATGAAAATAGTAAATCTCTCTCTTGGCTTATTGCCGGATGTCATTAATTGCCATCTCGGTTATCCGGTTCCCTTTGACGATTTCGTAATACGCGATTGAAGTGTTTGATGGCCTCATGATCTGTCAGAACGTCATGAGTATGTTCCCTTTTTAACCGTGAGCTGGTATCAGTAGGTTGTTTCTCCGTTCTGTCTGAATCGCTCAAACGCAGCTTCGCGGTTGTGCAAGCGTCCGCAGGTGCTTGCCCCGGCACACGACCGGTACCGGTCGCAAATGACAATTCCCCGTGTAATGGTGTATCCCATGGTCATTTATCCTGATGGAAACTCTGGGATATTACTCCAGCTCAGCGGACAAAAACCGGCTGAAGAATGCGATATCGGCCCCTAAAATGCTACCTTTCATTCTGCGTTATCCCTGTCATCCGTTCTCTCCCGATTCGTATAAAAAACCCCGCGCGTCCCCCGCAGGGATGTGACCTTGCCTTCCCGT
>JALOBP010000024.1 GCA_023228295.1 Methanoregula sp. | reverse complement strand
GCTGAGGAATTCAGGAAAAAACCCGCACATCAGGACGACCTGATCGGGGATGAGGGGACGGACCGGGACGAGTACGAACCTGATTGTGACCGGTGCGAGCTTGAAAAGAAGCCGGACTGTGCACACTGCGGGATTATTCTTGAGGTCTGCAGGAAATGCAGCGAGAATAAGATCTGCGAATTCAGGATTGCCTGATACGTGTCCAGATGGCGCTTGGGGAGTTTTCCTGCATTTCCTGAATGGGAATTTATCCTTGTATTTCTTCGAAGAACACTGACAGGTTCGTCTCTTATTCTCCAGACCCTGCCGGCCATAAGATTATTTCCAATTTCGCGGCATATATATACCCCCTGTTACAACCAGAATGCATCAACCGGACCATGAGGATGATGGTACAATGACCATATCACAACCCCAAAATTACCCCTCGCACGATTTGTGCTCTTCATCGTCTGCCTGGCAATCGCCGGAAGTGTCGTTGCCGGGGCCTATTACTTTGCCGTGGACCTGCCGCAACAGCAGAACGGGCCGCTGCCGGAGAATAGCTTTGATATCAAAAGCGACTGCAATACCTGCAAATCCAATTGCTCTCTGGCAAACGATTATTACGCCTGCATGTCTGAATGTGACCTTCTGGTCTGCGGAAAAGGGCCGACCGCATCCACAAAGACCAGGGATCATGAACCCGAAACGACCACAAACATCCCGGAATCCTCGCGGGCAAAGGCACCTGTTTTCTGTGACCCCGTTGCGCCATCATGTATCGGATAAATACCCTTATCAGGCAGGTTTTCCCATCTTCTCCTTAAGCAATGCCGGCTGAACGGGGGCGCAATTCTAAAAGGAACCGGTAATCCAGACCTCCACCAAGGTGATCATCATCGATAAGAATAAACTCTGGCTCATCCCCCTCATCCTCATCCTCATCCTTGCTGCCGGCTGGGCCGGGTACACAATTTACCATGCCAGCACCCCGGTGCGGATCGGCGTCCTTCTCCCCATGACTGGCGATATCGAGCTGAATGAACCCCTCGAATGGGCAAAAGAGAACCTGAACCGGCAGGGCGGGATTGGCGGGCGCCAGATCGAGCTCGTGTATAAGGACACGTCACAGGGAGATACAACCTCCCTGGCCCGTGAGCTGCTTGCTGACGACTCGGTCCGCATCGTCATCGGCCCTCCCACAAGCGACGATGTGTACCTGCTGGCACCGGAATTTATCAAAAAAGAGAAACTCCTCATCAGCCCGCTTACCACATCAGGAGACATCATCCGTGCATTCGGGAAGAACGGGTACTTCTGGCGGACTGCCCAGGGTGATGTGGGGCAGGTAAAAGCCATCCTTTCGGTCCTGAATGACAAGAAGGTCCAGCGGATTGCAGTCCTGTGCGAGAACTCGTCCTATGGCGAGACATTCTATGACTGGACAGGGTTCTTTGCAACAGAGTACGGGATCGGGATAACCTCCATCCACCAGTTCGAACCGGGGAGCAGTACGCTTGAGGCCGATGTGCAGGAGGCCCTGGCCGAAGACCCTGAATATATTCTTGCAGCCTGCGGGGATACGGATGCTGCAGTCATAAAACGGTTGATTGACAGGAGCAAAAAACCCGTAAAACTCTTCCTTACCGATGCCGGCGGGGTACCCGCACTCATCAGCTCGCTTGGTGCTGCCGCAGAAGGGATCGAAGGCACATCCCCGACAGCAGACCCGGGCACCGGCTTTGCCGTTGCCTATGACGAGAAGTTCGGCCACCCCCCGACAGATTATGCAGCGTCGGCCTATGACGCCCTCCTGCTCGCAACCTATGCAACCGCCCGTCAGGACGCGAGTTTCCTTGAATCACCGGCCGATTCGATGCGGAAGGTCGTGTACGGCAACGGCACGCCCAAAGGCTGGGATGCGCAGGAATCGTACGAGGCGCTTGTCGCGATCCGTTCCGGCCAGACCCCGGCCATTGCCGGCGCCAGCGGCCCGCTCGACTATGATACGGAGTTCGGGGTCGACCCGCTCGTCACCTATTACTCCTACTGGGTTGTCGAGGAGGGGACATTCCACACCACAGAAGTCCTCGGCTCGGCAAAAGCCGGCTCATCCGGCACCTCATCCGCCCGCACCCATGCCTCCACCAGTCTCATGGCACTTTCCGGAACCAGTGCAGCGCAATACCAGCCCCCGGAGAACCGGACCGGTTTTATGGCCGTGGTTGTCGGGCCCTCGCGGGGCTGGAACAATTACCGGCACCAGTCCGATGCGCTTGCCGTATACACCCTGCTCCGCAAGAACGGTGTTCCCGATGACAATATCATCCTTATGCTCTACGACGATATTCCGACCGATCCGCAGAACCCGATCCGTGGGGATATCCATAACATCCCCAAAGGCAGCAACCTCCGCTCCGGTGCCGGTGTGGACTATACCGGCCGCCAGGTGTCGGCCCGGACCCTGAAAAATGTCCTGACCGGCAACCGGACCGAAGAGACCCCGTTTGTCCTTGACAGTGACCAGGGCACGGACGTCTTTGTGTATATCGCAAGCCACGGGCAACAGGGAGGAATCGTCTTCTACGGGAAACAGGAACCGTTCACTACCGATGACTTTACCGAACTGACCGCGACCATGGAGCGGGAGGGCAGGTACCGGCAAATCGTGTATATGGTAGATACCTGTTTTGGGGAGAGTATTGCTAAGGACGCAACCGCGAAGGGGATGCTCTACTTCACCGGTGCAGCCAGTTCCGAACCGTCGCTTGGGGCGGTCTACGACATGGACATCAGGCAGTGGCTCTCGGACGAGTTCACGGCAGGTGCCCTGAACGCGATCCGGGCCAACCCGGACATTACATTTCGGGATCTCTACACGGTGACTTACGAGAAAGTTACCGGCTCGCACGTGCGGATGCTGAACAACGAGAACTTCGGGAGTATCGATGTCCCGGTACAGGAGTTCCTGCAGCCATGAAACCGGTCTATGGTATCATCGGTGGCCTGGCCCTTGCTGCAGCACTCGTGCTCATCGCAGTCTTCATCACTGCCCCCCACGAGCCGGAACGGCCGATGGTATACATGGTCTATGACATTGGCAAAGGGGACCTCTCGTATGCCGACAGCGCGTACCGCGGGCTCTTTGCCGCACAGGAAAAACTGTTGTTTGACAAGCGCGAGTTTACCCGCGCTGACCGCGGGCGGCTGCCCGGTCTCATGAAGAGCACCGGCCGGGAGAAGCCCGGGCTCGTCATCACGCTCGGGTATACCTATACGGACGAGACCATGCAGCTTGCGCAGGACAACCCGGACATAACGTTCCTTGCCATCGACCAGGCCGGGACCGGCGCAGCGAACGTGAAAACATACGAGATCACGGCCTATGGCGGGAGTTACCTTGCAGGAGTCCTTGCGGCATCGGTGACAAAAACGAGAAATATCGGCATCATCCTCGGCACGCAGTCTGACCTCATGGAAGCGTTCCAACAGGGGTACCTAGACGGGGCCCGGGCCGCGGACCCCGCCATCCGCGTGCAGGAGGCATATGTCCGGGACAACTCGAGCGACGGGTTCTCCGACCCGGCCCGGGCAAAGGAGATTGCGGACGGAATGTACCGGGACGGGGCCGATGTGATCTACCTGGTTGCCGGCTACTCCAACAACGGAGCAGTAGCCGGGGCAAAAGAAAGGCCGGGCCGGTACGTTATCGGGGTGGACTCCGACCAGACATCCCTCGGGCCCTCCGTTGTCCTGGCATCGGTGATAAAACGGGTGGACCGGGTTGTTTACACGGGCATCGTTGAGTACCTGGACGGATCTTTTACCAGTGGCGGGAAGGTTTCCGGGCTTGAGGATGGCGTGACGGGGCTTTCATTCAACCCGCGGTTCGAATCCTACAATGCAACGGTGATGCAATGGGAAGAAAAAGCACGGGAAGAAGAGGCCCGGTACCTTGCAGCACGATAACTGCTGCAGTGCAGGACCATTCATGCGGGACCGGTTTTTTATCTGAATGTTATACCAACATTTCCTGGTACTGGATGAACCATCAAATAGCCCGCAGGTTGCACGAGTAGTAATGGAAATTGCAGATACCCTAGAATCCATTCTTACTCCGGCGCAGCGGATTATCCGGATTGCATGTTGCATATTCCCGACCCTGTTCGGCCTGTTCATGATGCTCTGGGGGATCTTCATCAATGACGGTGACTTGATACTAATCGGGGTGGGACTTGTCATTTTCCTGATATTCGGCGGTTCAATGTACCGGACGATTACAGAACAATAGTCCGGCCCAGACGCCCGTGATAAGGAAGATACAACCATCTGGCAAAATAAGGCCCTGGAAATAATACGCCCGTGTACTTGACTTCCAGAGAAAATCAATAAAAAACATTTTTCTCTGGTATCATTGAATCACTATTCCGGATGAAAAATGATTACCCTGAAAATCCCCCCCGAAAAAGCAATTCTCCTGATTAATGAGAGGATCGATGATATGAAAACGATCCGGAAAAACCCCCATGGCCTTGAATATTACGACTTTATCGGCTGGTGTTCAAAGACCTGGAAGGCGATTGATGCGATCTATGAAGCCGGTGACCCGCATCCCGAAGAGATCCGGACGATCGGGCTTTCCAATTGTTCCTGCAATTCACATACGGCAGCCCACATACTCGCAGATGTCTATTCAGATCGCCTGCTGGATTATATCCGGGAAATCGAGGATTCGATGAAAGCCCGGGAGTAATGCAGATCCGGATCTGGAAACGATCCAAAAAACATAATTATTTTTTTTGGATGTTTTCCCCCCATTTTTCCCGCAAACGGGACCTGCTTATATGCCTGCAGCCTCTCCCGGTAATGGCGTTTGGGAAAAATGCACTCAAACCCAGAGGATTGATCCCGGGGCGAATTGTTCTTCCGGATACCGTGGCCTGGTGCTCTATACGTCCTGTAAAAATTTTCAGTGAAATGCGTTACTGGCAAACATTAATCGTAACACACGGGTATTGGTAGTGATGAAAAATCAACACGTCACTTTGACGATAATGGTAATGACATTGTTCATCATCCTCTGTGCAGGTATTGCAGGATGTGCATCGCAGGCCCCGTCTTCACCAACGGCAACACAACAGAAACTGTCCACGATTGAGCCTTCGCAGATGGCATTGCAGCCATCCGATGTCCCGGCGGGTTTCACCTTATTGGAAAAATACGAGAGAAATGTTTCTGATATGCGTTCCTGGGCACTTGACAAGGGCTGGAAAAAAGGGTACGGTGTCTACTACGAATCAAGTGGTCCGGAAGTCCGCGGCCTTGACCAGGTTATCTCTGTTTATCCCGCAGAAAATATCACCCTGATCGTGCCGGATACCGTACAGAATATAAGAACCTGGGTCGCAGAGGAAAATCTGTCCTTTGAAGAACTGCCGGCACCGGGTGTCGGGGATTCCAGCAGTGCCCTCAAAGTTTCCGAAAAAGATGATCCCATAAACCAGTACGTAATCGCATTTGTGAAATACGACGTGTTTGAACAATTGTCGGTAAACGGGACCGCAACCGATTACGATACACTTAAACAGCTGGCAGGTACTGCCGCAGGGAAAATAAAATAATTTTTTGCCCGGCTCTTTTTTCCTATCCCACGACGGATATATGAAAACAAGCAAACCGGGCAAAGGTCCCGCGATAGTGTTCAATGTTTAATGATCATGCGATGTCCCAATCCCGCCTCATCCCGGTGTTTCATCATCCGGTGCATATTCCGCTTTTAACGTCTCCCACGTCAGTTCGGCAGTCAGGATCTTCCTGGTGGAAGAAATCAAACCGAACATGATGGGGCCGGTGATGGTTTTTTCAGGGATATCATAGGAAGGAGCGTACAATCCCCCCTCATTCCATGTCAGGGATCCCTGGAGAAAGTCAAGGAAAAATGGGGTAGTGCGATTCTTCTCACTTGCGAGATAGGCCACGTTGATCGGGCTTGTCAGTTTTGTTATGATCTCCCTGCCTTCCTGATCCCGGATATCTACCCGTGCCTCCTCGAACCCGGTGAACATGTTGACGAAAAGTTTGGGGTGGGCCGGATCTGAAATGTGGCGGTGCCAGCCAAAGATTCCGGCCCTGCCGCCCGACCCTTCATCACCCGGACTCAGCTTTCCAGAACCATACCATTTGTACGAATAACCGCTGTCCCGGTCGGTATAGCTGCCGTTGCTCGTGAATTGTGCCGTATTTGACTTGTCCTGCACAAAATTGAATATGCAGGCCCGGGAAAGGAGATCCCCCCCCGGTATTTTCCGCGGCCGGTGAATCTCTCCCCGGAGAACCACGTCAATGGTGATCTGCCCCATCCCGCTGTCGGAGTCCTCGCCGGGCAACCGCATGGTATAGGTGAACTTTCCCTTCCATGACGTGATCGGAACCGGGTTGCTCTCCACGAATTTCCCGTTACCATAATCAGCCACGGCAACAAGGTAGCCCGCTGATCCGGTGCCACTGTCCGGGAGACCCTTGCAGACAATGGTCCTGGCATCAGTCGAGCTGTTTCGGATAAGCTCGTATTCGATACCGGGATCCCCCCGTTTCCTGCAATCCCGGACAAACACCCGGATCTTCGACTGGTCGGTGCCAAAGTAGCCGTGCAGGGTTACTTCCTTATCATTCTCATTAATATCTGCATATTCGATGCTTGGGGCAAGAAGTCCGAAGTCGCCGTTGTCTCCCGCCTCGATGCACAGTTCCGACCATATGTCCAGATCAGGATATCGCACGGGGTTAAACTTACGGTTTTTCAGGTCGGTGAGCACGGTGTCCCAGGTGAACGGTCGCTGGGGTGGGGTCTCCCCGTGCGGGTTTATGTTAACGCCGAGGAGCCGGTCGAACACGTACTCCATTGCCAGATCACTATCATAACCGGTACAGTCCTCGGTCCAGCCGGCAAAGGCACCGGCTCCGCATATATCCTGGATTATGCGCCGGAATGACGCATTCTCCTTATTCATAGAATTGCATGCCTGAATCCAGACAAGGCTGTTTGGTTCGAAACGCCAGTACTTCGCAATGAATTTTTCTGAAACTGCAATACGGTTCGAGGCCGTGGCAACCAGAAGCCCAGTTCTTGACGTCACCCAATGGTCATAGTCAGCACAGACCGGGTTGTCCGGGTCGGGGATATCGTAGAGTGCATCGCATTCCCGGATGTTTTCGGGAGTATCTGCCGTCCCGGTCACGAGAAAATACCGGCCGTCCCGTGTCCGGCCTGCATGCGTGGCAAAACAAAAGACCGAGCACCGTGGAACCTTTGCAAGATCCCCGACACTGGCATTCGTGCAGAACTCCGAAATCGTAAACCCTTTCTGTTCCTCAAAATATTTTTTCAGTTCGATAATCCCCTCTGAAAATTCCGGGATGGAATAGAGACAGACAACATTCGTGGAACTCAGACCGCATCTCATGGACAGGCACTCCCTGGTACTCAGTAACCGGCTGATATAGTGTGTATTTTTTACCGGGAGCTGATAACAGGTTGCCCTGAAAAAACAGTATATTTAAAAAACCGGTTATAATCCGGAATGCACGCGACACCCCCCGGCCGTGGAACTCATCAGCCGCCGGCGCCCCATCATCCGGGGAAATAAAGCACGGCCGACTTCAATAATCTCCCCCCTGGTGCATCCTCACACCCACGACACGGATGCCGTCAGCAGTTGCAACAATCCGCCTTCCTGATAGCCGGGATGTCTTCCCCTGCATGGACGATCTTCCCGGCCATCCAAAACTTCAGATCACTTGAATCCTGGGGGAAACCCTTTCTTTCTCTGCGGTTTGCCTTTGACTCCGCCTGGATTGGATTGTTCTTCAGGTACAGTTTTTACCTCGATCTTGTCATAGCGGAGTGGACAGTTCCCGACCCGGGATAATTCCCTCTGTACCATGAGACACTGCGCATAAGACCCACCAGCAGAATGGATGTATTGATCGCAGTGTTTTCCTTCACAGAACTCCTCAAGCATATACCCCAATGTGACGAGTCAGTGCTTAAACTCATGCTAATTGAAAATTTGCGGATGGATAGCCGGATCATCCCCACGCACAGCTCCCCGCCGCCGTCATAATCCTGCACATGCGCAATATGGATATGCTATAACTGTGATATGGGTCATTCATGGCAGATGGGATCCGGGTTCTCTACGTCGATGACGAACCCGACCTTCTTGAGCTGGGCAGACTCTTCCTTGAGGAGTCCGGCAATTTCATCGTAACTACTTCACCCTCTGCAGAGGAATCCCTTCGCTCCCCATCACTTATGTCGTACGATGCGATCATCGCCGATTACCAGATGCCCGTTATGAACGGTATAGAATTTTTAAAAAAAATCCGGCACTTATCCGGAAATCTTCCTTTTGTCCTCTTTACCGGACGGGGCCGCGAGGAGGTCGTGATCGAGGCGATCAATAACGGCGCTGACTTTTATCTCCAGAAAGGCGGTGACCCGAGAGCACAGTTTGCCGAGCTGGCGCACAAGGTACGGCAGGCGGTTGCACGCAGGAAGAGCGAGAGCGAAATGTCAAGCTTCTTCCAGGCCGTCCCGGTCGGGATCGCTGTTGTTGCAAACCGGATCCTGGTCCGGGTCAACGAGCGTCTCTGCACGCTGACCGGCTATCCCCGCGACGAACTGGAGGGGCTGAACACCCGGTTCCTGTACCTGAACGACGAGGACTATGCAGCGGTCGGCAGGATGCGGGAGCAGGCATACCGGGATGGCGTGCCGGACGATGTCGTGGTCCCCTAGAAACAAAAGGACGGCACGATCATCGACGTCCTTGTCACGGCGGCTGCGGTGGACCGGTCCAACCCTCTGGCGCCCATGACCTACAGTGCCCTCGACATCACCCGGTCAAAACGGGACCATGACGAACTCCGCGCTGCGTACGAACAGCTCAAGGCATCGGATGAGAAACTGCGGGAACAGTACGATGATATTACAAAAAGTGAAGAGCGCTTACGAAAGAGCGAGGCCGAGATCGCCGGTATCCTCCGTACTGCCCCCGTCAGCATCGGCCTTATGTCTGCTGACCGGGTCTTCCTCCGTGTCAATGACCGGTTCTGCGAGATGACGGGGTATTCCACCGACGATCTGATCGGGCACAATGCACGGTTCCTGTACCCGGATGATACCGAATATGCCCGTGCAGGAACGTTCTATTCTCTCCGCAGCAGGGGAGACACTGTCGGGACCGTGGAAACCCGGTTTGTCCGTAAAGACGGGACCCTGCTGGATATCCTGCTCTTCGGAACCATGATCGATTCGTCCAGCCCCCCGGCAGGCAATATTTTCATTGCACTGGATATCACGGAAGAGAAACGCAGGGCACGGGAATAGATCGCAAAAGGGTTTTACTGCCCCACGTAAAATGCCTTGTATTACGTGAATCTTCTCAAAAAAATGGATCTCCAAAACCCCTGCAGGAATCCGTAGGGTCCCAGGGGGCAATCAGGGGCATCGTCGGATTCAATACCATTTCGTTTCACGGCAGATATGCTCCCCGCCTACTCAAACCGTTCATCCAGAATACTTCTGCCGGTGCAATACTGTGCAACGTACGGATCATAGACGGTTATGCAATATCCGTCCCATCCTCATTGGCAGGAGACGGCATCCCGTTCTGCAACAGAACGCCAGCGGCCGCAGCGTGCATTCCGGCAATAAAACTTCCGGCAATCGATACGCAGATAATGGATACTGCAGGCCGGGCAAACGGCGGTCAGGTTCAGGCATGACGGGAAAACATTCCTCATGCACCTGGTGGTATTCTCTGGTAAGCGTAAATGGGATATGAATGGGGGGGTGTTGGAAACACGCAGGTACTCTCTTCACGGTATGCCACCCGGTAAACGCATTACCATTATATACTGAATTTGCTATATCAGGTAGCAGGCAGGATGCGTTTGCCGGGCATATGCCCGGGTACGAGCGTATGTGTCATGGACCGGCTGCTGTCATGGAACACGTCCAGAACTATTGGGCAAAAGGGGCACCGAATCCCCAAGCCGCATGACGAATGTCATCTCTAGTGCCACTGTTGTTTATTACCGGTATGTGTTGTATGCTGGTACCGGTCAGCGCCGTTCCGGGAGAGGTTCCCCTGGCACTTCCGACACTGGGCACTACCGGGCCATCGGATCTCATGATCACCTGAAGGGACCAGGTCACCGGCGCGGGTATTGCTGATGTCCGGATATACCTTGATGGAGAGTATCAGGGATCAACTGCCGGAAAACAAGGCAGTCTGATACTATCTTCACTTTCCAGTGGGGATCATACCTTACGGATGGTATCCCGGGGTTATATGGCAACTATCATTACGGTCCACATCCCCGATGAGAAAGAAACGGTCATCGCTCTTCACCCTGTAAAAGTCATCCCGATCGGGAACCCGGGCCCGGTAGAGGATCGGATCGATATTGTTTTTGTTCCTTCAAAAACCCAGTATGACTGTACAAGAAAAGTAAAAATTACCACCGATTACTATACATCGAACGAAGAGAATTTCCGGAATGATGTGAATACTCTTATCGAGAAACGTTTTCTTCTTCTCGAATCGCTGACCGCTAAAGACATCGTTCTTTCCAAAAATTTCGAGGAACAGTTCAATTTTTATTATTACTCGGATCCGGGCGATTTTGCCGATGCCTTCAGCGGATGTGCCGGCATGCTTCCCGAAGATTTCTGGGAGGAGGCCCCCTTTACAGATGTCGCTGTTATTATCTACCCGGAATATGTTGGCACGTATACCGGTCCGCCGTGTGAACCGAAAGGATGTACCAGCAGCCTGGGCCTCGGAGTACAAACCTGGTTCAAGACGCCGGCCGATAACCTGCCGGTATTCACCCATGAAGCCGCGCATGCAGTCTTCGGCCTGATCGACACGTATTGCGGGGAGACCTATTATACGCAAAACGATCCCAACCCGAATGTATGGGAGGATTACGCAGGCTGCCTGCTTACTGCGGAAAAAAATCAGTGGGATCCCGGGCTCTGTCGGCAGATTACCGGGAAGGCCCCACAAGGCAGTACGGAGATCTGCCAGAAAAATTTCTGGCGCTATGATCCAGAACCGGATCTCATGGGAACTTCATTATTCTCGGGAAAATTCGGGAGTGCTGCAACAAGTCGCATCAGGAACGAACTCGCAAACATCAACCGGTGGGATTTATGAAACAAAGCAGAAAGATCGGGATAATGCTCCTAATCATCATCCTGATCGCGGGGTCTGTTGCCAGCGATATCAAGGAGGACGAGACAAAGATCTTTATGATTGTCATCGGTCTTTACGATGATATCCTGTTTGAGGAGACCGTTGAACTGGAGTACGGGCACCCCCCGAACCTGGGTCACCAGCAGGGAAATTTCACCGCGATAGTACGGGCAGCGAACGGGACGGCGCTTTTTACCTTCAATGTATGGGACCCGCGGACCCCGTTTGGCCAGTACGGCCTGGAGAAAAGGATGGCGCAGCATGAACGGATGGAAGATGAAGAAATCGAAAAGGGTTTTAATTTTACCTCGGAGGAAGAAGATATTGACCTGCCCCTCTTCATCCCGTATCACCAGGATATCCGCACGGTCGAGCTTGTTGACAAAAATTCCGGAGCCATTCTGCTCACCGTGAATGTTTCGCCGGCCGTAACAACGTTCTGCCACAGGTTTCCAAAGGATCCTGATATGATGGCGCTGATATCTGCGGGGATACCCGATGTGCAAATCCATCCGGATAATTCTTGGATATTTCTTGGGGCCGGCTGCGGGATAGCAATTCTTCTCCTGATATCCCTTATCCACCTGGTGCGGAAAAAATAAGGACTACCTGGTATCCCTGGATGCGATGATTGATCGGCCAGCAGATTTTCGTAGAAGCAGTCCGGGTCGATATGGTTCCGCACCCTCAGGACCTTCAAGAGAATGGTGTAGCCGGGCTTGAAGACCTGGAGGTCGTAGCCGGGGTCCGGGTTGTCCGTGTTCTTCTGCCATCTGTAGCCCATCTTCTCCGCGAACTTCTTTGCGTCGCGGATGGCTGCGAGGGGTTTGTGGCCGCGGGGCATATGTACTGAGCCGTTTTGGCGGGGCCGAATGGGGTTGTGGTTGGAGCGGTTGTGAAAAAACCTGATAATATGACGTCGTGCGAAACAAAACATTTAATTTTCAGGTGTTTGCCACGCCTTGTTAACAAACAGGAAATAATATAAAATTTTTAAAAACAAAGAATTGGGAAGGGAGTATTACGCATGGATTTTTCAGGTCTCCAGAATAATTATCCGGTAATCAACCAAGCTTCGCGGGATATGATGGCACTATTCGGTCCGCGATTTACCAATCGTCAGGGCGGGCATATCGAGACAGACATCTCTGCAGCTGCAAGCGTTGCAGGCCTGCAGGTCCTCAGGCGTCTGGCACCTGCCGTTGCCGTGTTACAACCCGGTCAGATGATGTTGTATCCGGGGCGGGCGGAGGAACTGGATATTATTGTGACGTTCATGGCCGGCGTATGTGAAGGTCTCGAGCTCGACCCTAAAAGCGGCTGGAATATGAAAAAACCTGACGAAGCGCATGTACCTCTCTACGACATCCCGGAAATGGAGCGGAAGGTCGAGAAGGATTTTCTTGATATCTGCCACAGGCATCCCCTTGAGAGGGAATATTATCCTTTCGTTGCCATTCTGGCGGCCATGAGACTGGTTTCCGCGGGAAACAAGATGCATATCCTCGATGAGAACATCGGCAAAGAGCTCGCACTGTTTCACTTATATGCCGGATCAACGACCGCCCCGCACCCTCCTCAAGAGGGTTCATGAAGAAAGGAAAAAACCGTTTACCGTAACCGGAAATTTTTCATAAGGTGTGATCTCGGATGATCCGGTGTTCGAAGGTCACTTCCCCGACTTCGGCAAACATCGCAGCGATTGGACAGAGGCGGTGAAGCGTCTGTTCTATGATCGCTGAAACCATCGCGTCGTCCGCATCCGCCCGGAGCGTGATCTTCAGGTGGACGTTGTCGAAGTACGCGGGCATGGTCTTTTTCCGGGTCCCGTGAAATGCGATGTTCAGTTCGTCCGGCACGATGCCGTTGTCTCCAAGCGCTAAGATGATCTTCACGCCCACACACCCGCACATTGATCCGACCAGGTACTGGATGGGATTGGGTGCCGTGCCATGCCCGCCCATGCCGACCGGCGCTTCCATCGGAAAGGTTATTGTGCTGGTGCTGGCAGTAAATACCCCGTCGCCGTTATACGTGACGGTCATATCGACCGGTTTCCATTCCTTCCGGGATTCGTCCCAGGGGATTCCCAAACTCATGATGTACCGGTTGTCTTTTACTGCTAAATTATTCACGCTGGCGGGGATGGCGGTGGGGGATGTCGGGAGGGGAAAATTTCGCGAGAGAGTGGCAGCCCGGGACATACTTCCGGGGTCTCGGACGGCAAAAGGCCCTGCCCGGGACCGTATCTCCATCAAGGACTGCGCCCGGGGGTGCATGGCCAGTACCGGCCCGGGAATAAAACATACAGGATTTTAATCCCTGGTGACAGAATAGAATCAGACAGGAAACAGCAGACATGAATGCAAAAGAAGTCTTCCTTATCGTCACATTCCTCGCTTTCGGGGCACTCCTGAATTTTAGTTATCCGGTTGTCGCACAGGCATATGCCATTCCGGTAGGTATCGAGTTTGTCATCATCGCCTACTGTCTTGCCGTGATGCTCATTGTGCCCCTGCGAATGGGAGAAGTCATCGGGATCGGGATCCTTGCCGGCGTCATCAACATTCTCTCGGATATAACGCACCTGACTACAATCCTCGGGATGCATGCCCCCAAACAAGTACTGTTCATGGCGCTCTTTAACCTCGTCAGCGAACCCGTCGGGATCACGGTCTGCTTCCTCGCCTTTTTGTTCCTTGCGGCACGGGTACGTCAGGTGGCCCCGTTTGCCGCAGCGTTCCTCGCAACCCTTGCAAGCGGCGGTGCGTACCTGGCGCTGATATTCCTCTTCAACACGAACCTGATCGTTTCCCAGCCGGGCTTTACGGATGCGTTCCTGTTCCGGGTTGCGGCAGCGGCGGTCGTGAACGCAGTCGTGGTCCAGGTTATTTTCATGGTTGCGGAAAAACCGGTGAAAGCGTATCTCGCGGGACCGGGAGAGTAAGCCATCCTGAATATTTTTGGATTCCGGAGTTTTTTTTAGATTTTTTTACGGGGCCCTGACCGGAAAATAACCGGCACGGACAAACTTTAGGCACATTTTTTTAGTTCAGAGGTTGTTTAAAAAAAAATTCTGACTTCAAAAATCCTTTTTTGGATATTCGTGAATTCCACTTTAAGATAATGAGGGGGGCCCCACTCTCCCCCGAAGGGAGTACCAGCCGGATCTGCCCCTTGCTTACTCCCGGTGCCAGCCTCCCTGAGGGGAGCTTATCTCCCCAGTGATCCTAAAAGGCCATTTCTGCCTCCGTTTGCCGGCACCCCGTTTTGGTGGACATACCTGCAGTGGAACTGGTGTCCACCGCAGTCGAGAGAAGAGAGGATCACCGTCGGGGAATTTTCCGCACATCCAATTAAAAATGTCCACCGTAATTTGGTGCTCCATAAGCTCTGTTTTTTACACCTGTTACAGCCCGTATTCCGGGATTTCCTCCGCCAGAACCAGCCGGTGGCGTGATTGTGGGGATGGAAATGCATAAAAAATGATGATTAGATGGGGGTTCATAACTATTTATTGCTCTGGTCCGTCAGATCGTCCGGTACCGCAGCGGGGACTGGGCGAGGATCATCTCGCCTTTCCGGTTTGTCTCGATGATCGAAATTTTCACGTCCGCACCATAGGGGATTGTCACCGGCAGTTCCGTTGCCATGATAACAAAATATCCCCGTTTGTTGAATTCCGGTGGAATGGGAAACCGGTAATCTTTGGGATCGTCCTTTATGGTGATCTGCACGCAGTATTTCGGGTCTGCCCGCGGTATGATGCCCTGGCCATCGACCCGGAGGGATTCTTGGAAAGTTTCTTCGGATTTCCTTCGCTCGTATTGGGCGAGGATTCGTAGTCCGTCGGGTTCTGTCCGGCTCATGGTGGAGTATTGAGCTGCCGGGTGTTTTGAATTGTACGTAATGGCTGGGATGTGGGAGGCCGGTTCGTTTTCTGATATTGAAACAATTGTCTCAAAATTAACATTTATCTTGATATTAACCAATATCACATCAATATGGCCAAATTATTTTGCAAGAGTTGTGGTGCAGAATTAATACCAGGTAAGGAATTCTGTCCTAAATGTTTACTTCGTGTTCCGGTTAGTCCTGTCGCAAATGTAAAAAAGGTGTATCCAAAGGATACTCCGGAGAATCGCGCCAAGAAGATGAAGGAGTTCAAAGTTTTCGTGATAAAGGATGCTTGGGATTTTGGAAGCGGCGGTCAGTTTAATGCCAAAAAAATTGAAGACACACTAAATTCCTATGGGTTTGATGGATGGAGTGTGAAGGAAATGGCCACACGGCAGATTCCGGGAATTGGATCTCTGACGTATGAAATGGTTGTCATTTTGGAACGTGACATGCCATTAGAACCGGTATGATTGTTGCGAACCCTCACGCGCAAAACGCCTCGTCGGGTTTTGCGCTACGGATTACCGTTCACGGATTCTGATGCAGGACTTTACCAAAATATCATGAAGAAAAAATTAGTGTATGGATTTTTTCACCGTAAGGACAATTGACAAGACGGCGATGGATCCAACAAGTGTGATCTCCGCAGCGAATATGGTCATGATTTGATCTGCATGACCAGTAAGAGTCGCAACAAACATACCAATCAGGTAAAGGGCAACGATTGCGATTACCGACAATGTCAGTATATCAACAATACTTTTTCCCTGCGGTCGCATATGATTTGGTAGCAAATCCACCATATCATACATCAATGGAAGTAGCCCCTTTGGGGGGATATCCATTGGGCTATACATGCAGTCAGTCTCATAAGAGCGTGACTGTTTTTTTTGTTTCTTTTCAGATCTCTTCATATTTGTTTGAATGAGTGCGGATTTCTCCGCTCCATAACAGAAACACCTTGAATGCATTCCTATCATGTGTTCATTGAATAAAGTTTATTAGGAGAGACGCAGAAACTCATTTGGTTTTGTTGAAGCCCCTGCAATCTCTGATTGTCAGGTCAGGAGGAATGTGTTCACGCACATCCCTCCATCACCCTTTTGCTGATTTCCCTTCAGCAGCCTTTCCCATTCGGGTTTTTTAAACCACCCCTTTCACATACCTAATTGGTTGTATGTGAATAAAAAAATCTTGGTTTGTGTACTTAGACCATACCGACTTTTTGGAGCGAATAAAAAGTATAAAATGAGAGAATCGGCTTGGGTTTTTACGAGGTCCGACCCCATTGTTTATTTCAGAAACAACCTCAATCTGCGAATTAAAAATCTTCAAACATACCACCGGTTTTCCGGACCAAGTCGTGCCTGATTTTTTTCATCATTTGTGCTGCAAACGCATATGTAAGATCATCTTTAATCTCGACTCGATGACCCCGATACTCGATGACACCGAAATTTAAATTAAATTCATTATTTTTTTGAATATTCGCATATATCATCTCTTGATTCCCGTCTTGAGATGTTGAGGGTTTCGTCTCGAGTATCTGTGGAGTTAGCCGATCTTTCTGAAGATCCGGTTTAGAAACAATAGCAGTTGCATCACGTTTATGAATTCTTGGATTACCAAGATTTGCAGACCTCTTTGAATATGGTGGGATTTTTGTTATGCACGAAATATCTTCTTTGTAAGCAAACAACAAACGATTAAGATGTTTTTCGAGATTTGGATCATCTGTAATTATTTTTTTAACGGCACTTACGAACGATTCATTTGTGGGGGAACTACCAATGTTATTAAGAAGCAAGTTCCAAAGGGGGATATTTCGGATTACCTTCTCTATTGCTCTAGGTCTTTCAGTAGCTGATCCTCCAACTGCAGATCTACCTAACTCGGTTATAAGATATCTCTGATCGGATTTAATTATCAGACCATATGCCACCATATCTCGTAGCTTATCTGCGGGGCCATTACTCGTTTGGACAGCTCCGATAATCCGGATAAAATCGTTTTTTGTGAATGATACTAAGTCTTCTTTCACGACAGAGATTAAGTGATCGAGTACAATCCCAACCCTGGCTGCCGGGATTATAAATGAACCGTACTGAGTAGGCATTGCCATGATCTAACATGAGCTGTTTATTATCATAAACGTTTGGTTCGGATCAGCATTCGGATAATAAACGGTTACGATTCCAAATGGCCGAATATGAAAAAAAGGATATCCTGATTTCAGAAATCCGTCATAACCCTGAACTGGTCGATCTCTTCCTGGTTCAGCTGGTCGAGGAACTCATCCGCTGCGTGCCCGACATCCTCCGATGCAGTAATGGCACGGCCGACCACGAAGGTATCGGCACCGGCCTTGATCTCTTCAGGTTCCGGCCGGCATCTCCAATTTCAGGTACTCGAATACACCTTTTCGATCATACTTATGGGAGAGCACATAATTGTGGATTCCCGAATACCTGTTCAGCTGGTTGAACACGGCAACATACTCCGACCGGTTCTCCCTGGAAGAAATTGGCATCTGCCGAAGATCCAGCGATATCTCCGCTGCTCTCCGGCCGGCCTGTGCCGACATATTATCGATGTGACTAGTTTCGCTCCCTGCATGGTACAGTTTCGTCCCGTTACTGATCGGGATAATCAGGGGATCTGAAGTGAGCGTGCCATTTCCTTTCAGGGTGTAGGACGGGACGCCGACAAACGAGTAATCCGTTGCTTCGATGTACGAGTACCCGGTTGACTTGTAGTGGAAGGTATCGGAACCGACACCGAGGGCCATGTGTTTCTCAGGACCGAACAGGAAAAGGGCCACCGGGTAGCCTTCCCGTGCGAGGAGCCCGGCGAGCAGCAGGCTCTTGTCATCGCAATCCCCCGCCGTGTCCATGACCGTCTCGACCGGAAACTTTGCCGGGGCATCGGCAATAACCGTATAGGGAAGCGACTGGGTATACACCGTTATCAATTCGAGATATTCATCGTCCGAAAGGTTCCGTTCTGCCTTGATTGCACGAAACTGCCCGAGGAGGTCCCGGAACAGGCTTTCCTCGGAAGGATCGTTGATCATCGAACGGTAGAATTCCCTATTCGATTCCCTGGCATTTCCGATAATGATCATATCCCGGTCCGCTTTTTTTGCTCCTGCATAGACGGAATAATTCACCGTGATGGATATGGTCACATTGGTATCTTCAAAGGGGAATGTGTGCGTTACCAGAACCGGGGAGGATTGCAGGGCGGATATGTCCGGGGTGATATGAGGCATGCTGGCTGCGGAGGGGGGAAAGAAAACGAGAATAATTCCCAGTGTCATGAAGGAAAGCAGAACTCCAAGAATAATGGAACGCAGGATTCGAACAGGCTTTTTTCCCATACTTCATACCCCCGGCAGTTTTCCGATTGAGTATTTCCCGGTCACACCGGCATCTCCCGTTTCAGGTACTCGTAAACACCCGGGCGATCGAACCGGTTATGGATGACGTAGGTGTAGATCGCGGAATAATTATAGAACTCCTTCCGTGTCTGTTCATACAACGAGATATTTTCCGCAGTATCCAGGGGAATCTCCTTCATCTGCAATGCAAGGGTACCGGAACGGTTATCGGCAAACACAGCCATGTCGCTGATGAAATGCGTCTCATCGCCGCTGTGGTACAGCTTCGTCCCTGACCCGATCGGGACAGCGATAGGATCCAGGTACATTTTCTTCGCACCCCGCAGCTTGTTGACCGGGATCCCGACAAATGAGTAATCCATAATATCCACATACGCATAACCGGAATCAAGATAGAGGTTATCATCAGATCCTATCCCCACCACCACGTGTTTATCATTCTCAAACAACAGCAGGGCGACCTTATATCCTTCCCGTGACAGGAGCCCGGCAAGGAGCAGGCTCTTGTCATCGCAATCTCCCTCTTTGTCATACACGGTCTCAACCGGGTACTTTGCCGGATTATCATCAATTGCCTTGTACGTCAATGACTGTGCATATGCTGCCAGCAATTCAGCATATTCATCATCCGAAAGGTTCTGTGATGTTCTGATGTCTCGGAACTGAGTGAGAAGATCGTTATACAATTCATCCTGTGCCGGATCAAAAATCATGGCATGGAAACTCTTGCTGGTCCAGACCTTGAGGGGGACATCTCCATAGGTCTTCACACTCTTATTTGTGAACTTTGCCCCCCAGTACACGGAGTTATTGACCGGGACTGATATGGTTACGTTGCCCTTTTCAAAGGGGAACGTATGAGTCACCAGTGTGGTAGGGGGATCCAACCGTGTAGTGTCCGGCTGAATAAAATTCACCTCTACACGGCCGGCCGAGATGGAACCGGCAAGGAATAACGACAGAAGAACAAGTAGGGTGGTAAAACAAATAATGATGGTAATGCGTTTCTTTCCCATTGCATTCCTCCTGGCAAACGATCAGACAGGCGTCCCGCCTTTCTCTGCCATCTCCTGCTGCACGTACTTGTACACTCCCATCCGGTCATACGGGTGGCCGAGGATATATGCACGGATGGCGGTATACCGGTCACGCTCCGCTGCAAGCGCCTGATATTCCGTGTTATTCTGTTCCGACGCCGGGTACGGGTCAAGCCGATGCGAGAGCGCCGCTGCCCGTTCCTTTGCAAGATTGGACATTGCAATGAGATACTGCGTCTCGTTCCCGCTGTGGTATATCTTCGTGCCATCCCCTACGGGAATTACAAGGGGATCGGAGTTCAGCGAGATCATGAGGTGGGCAGTGGGGGAGCCCACGTAGGCCGGGGTCATCCCCTCGAGGTACGTGTAGCCGGTCGTCTTATACGGGAACGCATCAGATCCCACACCCATGGACATGTGGCCCTCCGGGCCGAACTTGAGGAGAACAACCGTGTATCCCTCGCGGGCAAGGAGCCCCGAGATCAGGATGCTCTTGTCATCGCAGTCCCCCATTCCCTCAACAAGCAGCTCGGCCGGATACTTCGGGGGTGCGTTGCCGCCGCCCTTGTAGGGGATTGACTGGATGCACGCCGCTATCAGTTCCAGATACTCGTCATCGGTCAGGTTCCGCTCTGCACGGATCCTCCGGAACCCGCTGATGAGATCGGTATATATCTGCTCCTGCGACGGGTCGTAGATCATGGCACTGTAATATTGTGCTCCCGCCACTTTCTGGTCCCCCAAGAGAATGATGTTCCGGTGGGTGTCTTTCGATGCCTCGTACACTGACCGGTCAACTGCGACCGTGACCGTCTCGGACTGCTTCCCGAACAGGAAGGACCGGGTGACAACAAAGGGCGGTCCGTCCGAACTTGAGTTGTCCATGGCAACGGCAGGGATACCGAAGAACTCCTGCGGCATCGCAAGTACAATGACAAGGAAGAGGAAAAGGAAGATGGCAAGCCCGGTGAAAATCAGTTGCAGGATCCGTAATGGCGGGGGGAATTCTTCCATGGTCTGTCTCCACATATATAGTTACTTTAAAAAAAACGCATGACCCTTCCTATGAGGAGGACGGGAATCCCCGTGCCAGCCCTGCGGGAGATTTGTAAATTCCCGTTTGTAATTTTTCATTGGTTCTGATAAATAATAAAGAGAGCGAAATACAGCGTGAGGCCGGGGGGCACCGTTCACGATATGGGCGCGGGGTTGATGGAATAGGGGAAATGTGGGTCGGGCGGGTACAATATGCCGGCCCGGCCGGGTCAGGTAATACCGGGTGCGGACCGGTTTTTTCTGGAAATTGTCACCGGATGACGACCAGAGTTGGTGACTCTTTTCGGTACGGGACCGGAGCGTGTTTTGCCGGTCCGGATCAAACTGTACCCATGCGACCCCCTTCGGCTATGGGCGTTTTTGTGCGGAGTTTTGGGGATTTTACATCGGAAATTTTTGCCGTGAGTCAAAGAGAGGGTGCAGGGGGTCGTATGGGTACAAATGTCCGACACGGGATCAGCCGGGATTAATCCGGCAGGGAATGTTCCGGAACACCCCCTGCCGGTCCCCACACACCCGCACTAGTGAATGCCCTTATGCGATCAGCGATTGTAACGTTGCTACCAATTACCTCAATAATTCCCGTCGGAAAAACCTGATCTTTTCCGGGAGAATTACCGCGTTTTCCTGATTTATTGCCTCTGTAAAATCAGGGGGTGAGGCAAAACGCGTACAACCGGGCCTTTTAAGGGCCCGGATTTCTTACCCCGTAAAAGGGGGTATACCGGGAAGTTGTCCGACAGAGGGGGTACTGCGGCGAAGAGGAGTTCAATTCCGGGGGAGGGAAACGCGATGGAGACGGGGGAAGAATCCTTTCGGGATGCCGGCGGGAAACCCCGTCAGATCGTCCGGTACCGCAGCGGGGACTGGGCGAGGATCATCTCGCCTTTCCGGTTTGTCTCGATGATGGAAATTTTCACTTCCGCACCGTAGGGGATGGTAACCGGCAGTTCCGTTGCCATGATAATAAAATAGCCCCGTTTGTTAAATTCCGGTGGAATGGGAAACCGATAATTGCCGGGATCGTCCGTTACGGTGATCTGCACGCAGTATTTCGGGTCTGCCCGCGGTATGATTCCCTGGCCATCGACCCGGAGGGATTCCTGGTACGTTTCTTCGGATTTCCTTCGCTCGTATTGGGCGAGGATCCTGAGTCCATCGGGTTCTGTCCAGCTCATTTGGAATAATTTGTTGCCGTGGGGTTTGAATTGTACGCAATGGCTGGGATGTGATGACCGGTTTTTTTGGAAATCGCTTATCGATGCCCCACGCACGAAAACGCCACGCCCGGGTTTTGCGCTACGGATTACCGTACTCCTTCACCGATCCAAGACCTTGCCCCGCGAGGCCCCGCCACTAAAAAAAAGGATATCCGCTCACGCCAGCGGCGATTCGTCCATGCCAAGGAAATTGAGGGCATTCTCCCCGTACTCGACCGGAGCATAGTGTGACCCGACATGCGGGAGACCCTTGAACCGCACGAGCCAGGAGCCGTTGATCTGTCCGGCCATCTGTACCGTGACTGCCTCGGGCGTCAGGACGTCATCGGTGCCCACGACCAGCATGACATCCTTGTCGATCCCGGACAGGTTGTCCCATGAGCCGCTCCACACAAGGTTTGCCTGCGCTTCCTCGCGGACACCAGCCGTCTGCGTTGGATCGGTTGCAGATTCGTTAATGATGGTGAACAGGAGTTTTGTCTCGGGGACCCGGATGCTGTAGGTCACGGAATCCAAAACCAGTTTCCGGACGCGTTCGGGATGATCGATGACCAGCTGCTGGGAGACCGTGGATCCCATCGAGGCCCCGTACACGTGCATGCTGTCATACTTAAGAGCCGTCATCAACCCGGCAGCATCTTCTGCATATTGGGGAATTGTCGGTGTCGCATCATTGTCGCCGCTATACCCCATCCCCCGGTGGTCATAGGTAAAGACATGGTACCGGGAGGCGAGGATCCCAAGGAAGGTCTCGTTCCATGCAGTATCCATGGTGGCGCCGAATCCCGGGACCAGAATGAGGGGGTCGCCGGACCCGTATTCCCGGTATGCCAGAGTAACCCCGTTGACCTCCGCATACTGTACGGGCGTTGCATTGATCGATACGGCCGGGTAGTGCGGGGTTGCCTGCACTGCCGGGCCTGCGGCCGTGGAGGACGTACTTGTACACCCTGCCGTGACAAGGAGGCAGAGGGTGATCGCGGTTGCAAGAATTGCCGTCAGTGTCTTGTTCATGAAAAACCTCGTAATCGATGTATCGGCATCGGACCTTTGCTGTTTTTTAATTGGGCGGGTTCTAAAAATAATTTCCTGCGGTGATTTTTACGGGAGCCTCAGAGGGATTGGAGCGGCCCGCTCCGATAATAACACAACCCCGCAATCAACCCGGTTTGTTTAATCGTCCGCAGGGCAGACCGGCTATAACACAGAAAAATTTGAACGTGAGGGAAGCATGGGTTGTTGCCGCGCTCCTCGTCTGCGGGACGGTCCTGAACAATGGATATCCGCTGTTTGCTGAAACATTGTCAATCCTGGTGGGCATTGTGTTCCTCATCGTTGCCTATGGTCTTATGGTAATGGTCGTACCGCTGCGCATGGCAGAGGTCGTCGGGATCAGGATCCTTTCCGAAGCCCGGCAGTGTCCCGCTTGCATGGAAGGTGCAGTTTAATGACGAAACGATCCGGGGCTGGCAGTGGCCGGTCCCGGCGAATGGCTGGGTGGATGCAAAGACCGGGACACTGCTGGACCTGTACTATCGGCACTGAACGATCTCTCCATTATTTCAGATAGATCGTATTCCTGGAACAACCGGGATTCGCTTTCTTTATAATCCCCGAATTCTTACCGGTTCATCCTGAGAACAATGACTGCCATCAGGCCGATAATCGGGAATATTAATGAAAACCCCGGGGATGCTGTCGGGGTTGTCATGGGGAAGGATATCGGTTTCTGGTTTGGTGGGATGGAAGGAGTTGCGTTTGCCCCAGTCACTGTTTCGGCCTTTATTGTACTTGCAGAGAGCATCTGACGCGGGGTGAGGGTAAAGAGCACAACCTCCCGTGGTTCCCGTTCCCAGTCTTTCCCTGCGCCCCTGGTATAGATAATCCTGTTGCCAAAGATCATGGGGAAAGACAATCCCCCGCTGAATGGCGTGATTTGGTTTTTTTCCCCGGTATCCAAATCCATGACCATTATTGCATCTTCTTCTTCAATGATGGTAAACAGGTTCTGGGACGCAAATGGATTCTTGGATGCCAACCACACAATTCTGTGATCGGAAACCGGGGGATAGACATCGATCTGACTCGTCCATCCGGGTCCGAGATCCGAGCGAGTCCCGGTTGAAAGAGTATACTGGATGATGGTATCAATCCCCATGGGATTCTTCTCCTCCCAGAACACATGATCGCCCTGAATGTACGGAATACCTCTCAACATCTTTGGCGTAGTAAGTCGCGTCTCAGTTCCGGTTATGAGATTAAAGAGATAGAGGTCCGGGTAATCCCGTCCTTCGCTGCTGGAGTCCCTCCAGATAAGATAGTTCCCAGATATCCTCGGGTAGCTCTGGTTTCCCGGTATACTGGCCGGAACATATTGTTTCTCACCGGAAGTCAGGTTTAACAATACTACCCTCCCCCCAGAATTGCTGGAATAAAAACCTCCCCCATGTTCGGTCCAGACTATCCGATCCCCGTCAATCCAGGGATTTTGGTTATGCTTTAGCTCTGAGACCGGGAGCGTTGCATCATCCCTGTTCGTGAGCTGAACGGTTGATCCTGTTGAGATATTCGTCAGCATAATCCCGATTTCACTGAACACAACCTGATCACCGGAAACCACTGGCATCCCGGCAATTTCAAGTACAGCAGGTATGTTCCCGGATAAATTTCTTTCTGATCGTTCCCCAATCCGGATAACAAGCCGTTTTGATCCCTTTGTAAGATTATAAAGATACAATCCCCGTTCAGTGGCGTTCTGGTGGCGATTATCCTGAAGGAAGAATAGCCTGTCGCAATCAAAGGCGAAGTGGGTGGGCTGACCATGGAGAGTGAAGAGAACTGTCTCGGTTCCGGGTGCTGTTTCAGATGCAGACGCAGAGGAGAGTGTGATCAGACAGAACAAGATTATACCTGAAAAAATTCTGAACTTTTGATTATTCATGAGAGGAAAAAAAGTTATGGGAAATCAAACTCATTTGTTTCGTCTTCATCATCGGCATAGTATGGATATGGGATATATCCCCATGCATATACTTTATACTCTCCATTGTCAGGATATAACTTGTTCTTCGGTGCAGTTATCGACCACACGCCATCTCTTGAACTCGCCGATGTAGAATCTACACTGTTTCCCGTTTCTGTGTCAATCAGGAATGCCTCGACATAAATATATGACGGAGGATTTGCCATTCCTGATGCTGTGCAAGTACCTTCAAAATGTATGGTCCGCCAGTCTGCCGTATAACCGGTAGCAATAACTGACACTGCTGGTGTGAGGATGGATTTCTCACCGGGTGATAGTTCCTTACCCCACCACTTCATTTTCTGAGCGGCCATATTCTTTTTAGCGGATTCCGAAATCCCTGCAATGTGTTCGGGATGGACTTTTTCCATATAATCGAGAACGGTGATATCCTTCCCATGGAGTTCGTTGATCAGTTCCAACTGTACTTTACTTGCGTCGGTTCTCACGACACCCTTCTCCTCAACTGCGCTCACCGTGACAAAAAGTGAGGCTGCGAGAAGGAGGGTGATGAGAAGAACCGTCCCTGTCTTAAATCCATTTGCGTTCACGATTTGTCTCCTTCTGGCCCGTAAAACGTTCGCTCTAAATACCCTTGGTTTGAAGCCGGATTGAATGGCAGTACCGGCACTGTTACATACGATAAGCCGTCTGCTGCGGAATCGGGAGCAATTCTATTTCGCCCCCTAAATAGAAATATGATGAATTGTATAAAGGATCTCTGTGACAGAATCAGAACAATATCAAACGACAGTTCATGATCTGGCACAGAAAAGTTATCTGTAGACTTATCAAAATCCGGATCATAAAAAATGGGGTATCCATGAACGGGAGCGAGAGATTAAGCGCGGATCACGCGCATCACCCAATTCGCCGATATCTCTGTCTGGCAGCATGGGGCCTGTTTATCGGGTTCTGTCTCCTTGAACTGGTTTACATTCCCCTGTTTGGTGTCCACACCGATGGCATACCCGTTCCCCGCTGGCAGATGAGACCCGTTGATCTCTTACTTTACCTCATCCATTCTGTGTCACCTGCCTTGGTGAATCCTGTTGAGATAATACTCTTCTCATGTGCTGGCTTTGGGATATATCTCACCTTTCGCATTATTTCAACAAAGACCGTCCTTGAAGAGCCGACACGGGCAAGAATTTTCAACGCGATCAAAGAAGATCCTGGTATCCACTTCAATGCACTCCGGCACCTGATCGATATAAATCGGGGAACGCTCCGCTATCACCTTGCAATCCTCATCCTCACAAAAAAAATAACCTGTGTCAGGGACGGTATCTTCTCGCGATATCTTCCTAAAGAGTTCGAAATATCCAGGAACGATACGATCGTGGTCTGCAGGTTCCGGAGCGGACCGGATCGTGCAATGCTTACCTATCTTATCAATCACCCAAATGCAACCCAGCAGGAGATAGGAAGTGCCATTGGTATCTCACCCCCGGTTATAAGCTGGAGAGTGCAGCGACTCCTGCATGAAGGAATAGTCAACATTGATCGTCAGGGAAGAACGGTCCGTGTTGCCCTTACCAATGAAGCGGAAGAGTCGATCCGGAAAATACAGAATTCCATTATTCCGGCATCCTTAACTGAATCCATCTCTCAGGGAATCATCGGGCAAAAAATTTAACCTGAAAACCTTCCGGTTCAGGCAATCCCCTGAAATAATTTCCACTCCTTGTTGATGTAATGTATCAGGATCCTTGAAACATCAATGGATAAAACGCGTGACAGGCCAGGCAGGAGTCACTACCGGTGGTCATGAATACTGGTATTGTTCTATTGTTCAGGTTATATCACAGAGATCGTTTATAATATCCATCCAATTCCTTATCGAACACGTAAGTTCGGGATAAAAATGATGTCAGTAAAGTGTATTCCTGTAATCCCGCTGGTAATCGTGGGATTGATCCTTCTCATCACACCTTGTGCTGCCGGCTTTCACGCTCAAACAAGTTCAAACATCGCTCTTGCCAAAGGCGACTCCATGACGATTACCGGAACTGGCGCCATGAACGGCTCAGTAGCGATATGGGGGATCGGGTCCTCATTTTTCACGTATGTAGTGGTACCGGCTGCACCGGACGGGACGATCAATTGGACCCTCGGGAGAGATGTGACCAGAACTTTCAGGAGCGGTCCCCTCATGATTATCGTCCAGGATCCCGGGCAGGACCGGCAGTACTCGCTCCGTGCTGCCATGTCAGAGGAAAAAAACTATGTTATACTGGAAAACGGCATGGGTCTTTTCGAAGGAGAACAGAATTTCCTGAACATCAGTGCCGCAATAGATCTTTCAGACCGGTTGAGAGATGAGATGACCGATGGGTATACGGACGACTCTTACACGCTCCTGACAACTTTCGTGGAAGAGCCATCTATTCACTTCCAGCAGGGGGACCCTGATGAGTCGCTGACTGTAGTTACCGGGGATCATGTGATGTTCTCCGGGACGATGAATATGGCGCCGAAGAACCGGATCATGGTGAGGATTGAGGACACCTCCGTGATCGAGAAGACCGGCTTGCGCATACCCGCCAGGACGGAGACGATCACTGCGATACGGACCGGTGAACAGCAGAACCAATGGGAATACAATCTCGACACCACCGGGCTTAATCCCGGGGAGTACCTCTTTGAGATCGGGTGGGACCAGTCATTAGTGTCAGGTCAAAATGCGATGGTTTTCCGGATCACACCGCAGCGAGGAAAAGCATCTCTCGCTCCTGACAATGGATCTGGTGGAACAATGGGAAGGATCACATTCTCTCCTTTCTTTTCCTTGGGGCATTCTGGTGGGCTTCCTGATATTGCAGGAGGAAATTCGTGGAGGATAGGTCCATGAGACAAAAAGATCTGATTGCTTTTGCCATAACGACGGTCTTTGTCCTTGTTGCTGCCAGTATTTTCCTTATCCTGCCTCTGATGAAGAACACCTCCCTTTCGTCTCCACCCATTAACGAATCTTCCGTGATTCGTGATGTGGGTCCTTCAAAAACCGCATCAAATACGGTGATGGCAACAACTACGACAGAGAACCCATCTCCCAGTATTTCCCGGGAGGAGGCGATAACACTTGTACGTGATGACTATAGCGAACACACCCACTCTATCACACGGATTGAACTGACTGATCATTACAAGAAAAAACCACTCTACATCATCGAACTGGTGCCGGATGCGAGTATGCAATCCACACGGAATGAAACAGTTTTCATCGATGCGATGACCGGTGATTATTATAATCCCGCGCAGGAAGATGCAAAGATCTCGATCGAAAAAGCCAAAGACCTTGCCCGCAGTGCGTTCCCGCAATTGACACCCGACCGGGTAAGGATGACATTTTCTGACGGCTCTCAATACCTGCGGGGATGGGAATTTATCCTGTACAGGGACGAGAAAAAACTCGTTCAGGGAAGTTTCGATGCGGACACGGGCGACCTGAGCTCGTACTCCATTGGTATCACGCACCAGGACCGGCCCGAGACACCATCTGTCACGATGGATGCTGCACAACAGACAGCGAACTGGGAGATCCGTGAACGCAACGGGGATATACCCGTCGTCCAAGTTGATGCCCGGCTGGATCCTCTCGGGATGCCCGGCGAGAAGATCGCCGGGAAATATGTCTTTGTTTACCGGAGAGTCATCCACGGCGTCCCCTGCGACAGCGACGGGATCGTTGTCACGGTGGACTCCGTTGCAGGAAATGTCGTCAACTACCACAAGTCATGGAGTCTTAATGAGGATGCTGTAGCATTACCGGCAGAGCCGGTAATATCAAGGGATGCGGCGATAAAAACCGTACAGCAGGAGGCAGAAAAGATCTATCCGGCATCCGCTGACAGCCTCCAAATCGTTTCCGCTGAATTACGGTGGATGGATTTCCACAACCCGGATAAGGTCATCCCGAAGCCCGGCAGCGTCCCGCTTGCATGGAAGGTGCAGTTTAATGATGAGACGATCCGGGGCTGGCAGTGGCCGGTCCCGGCGAATGGCTGGGTGGATGCAAAGACCGGGACACTGCTGGACCTGTACTATCGGCACTGATCGGGTTGATCTTTCTCACGAGAGAGACATGGTTATCGGAATAGTAAAATAACGATAATTTTTTTTTATACACATTCTGACATTGGTTCAGACACGATTGGGTGCACCTGCTGTCGTGGTATTCGCAGCCACGATGGCAAGCGGCCTCCTATACCTGCTTGTCATCCTGCACATCAACCCGGCCCCGGTCGCCGCTGACCCCTCGGGCTATCTCGTCAGATTCTTCATCCGCATCATCACCGCCGCAGTCGCCAACGTTGTCGTGGTGCAGATCCAGCTCATAGCACACAGCGGGCAGGTGAAGGCGGCCATCGGGGCGCCAAGGGATTTTCCCGGTTCTTTCAGGACCGACAGAGCGGCCCAGGTGCTCGGCGTCAAGGCAACCCTTTTATTCGCAACTTCGCTTGCGGTCTCCATGGTAAATAACACTCCAATGCTCCATGAACCTGTATAAGATTATACAGTTGTACAATCTTGGCCAGATGCGACGATAAAGATTGTGCCTTGTATAAATGGAGAAATGGTCTGTCTGAATAAAAGAGAGAAATAATGACCGGTCATTTCACTGCAAATGAAAATTTGCCCGGACCTGACTGAAGGTGTCGATCCCGGCGATTCCAAAAAGAATGTAAAAAAATATTCTGACTTTTTAAAAGTCAGTCATAACCCTGAACTGGTCGATCTCTTCCTGGTTCAGCTGGTCGAGGAACTCATCGGCTGCATGCCCGATATCCTTCGACGCAGTGATTGCACGGCCGACAACAAGGATATCAGCACCGGCCTTGAGTGCATCCTTCACAACATCCACACGGATACCGCCGGCAGTTGCGACGAGTAACTTTCCGCCTGCTGCCTTCTTCATCGCGGGGATGTCTCCCCATGCGTGGGCGGTCGAATCGGTTCACTGTTGTTCCATATGGTTCAATCCTGAACCAGTTGTAAAATTATGAAACGTTCATGAAAAGTTAATAAAAAAATCACGACCGGGTTTTTTTCTTCCCGTGCGCAATGACCGCTGTATGATATTTTTCCGGATCCTTCTCAAGCCATTGCTTCCGTTCTTTGGTGTAATCGCCGCTGCCCTTGTCAAACGTCTCGTTATGGAATTGGATCGCGGAGGTGACCTCGGCAACTGCTTCCTCACTGGTATCGCCTTCTCCGATAACGATACCTTTCCGATCAACCGGATAAGCAACATAGCCGTCCAGGTGTTTCTCCACAACAATTCCGAAGGGGTGCATCAGAAGATACCATTCCTCATAATATATGTCAGGAGCCTGGCTGGTCTCTACGGGTGATGCCGGGAATACCATCGAAATCCGAATCGAATGAATAGATATCAGTAAGGCCGAGATCGTTCATACACGCAACAGTAAGCGCATCCACAAGGGACAGCCGCGGGTATTTCGCAAAAAGGGCTTTACCGGCAGAGAACTGGGGATCGGTGATCCGGACGATCGTGATATTTTCAGAGGATTCCAGCACTTCGAGCGTCTCGACCGCGGCATCGTGGCCGGCCTTCTGATGCAGGAAATTGAGTACTTCGGCAAGGATAAAATCCGTGATGACAGCGGGGGACTCCCCGTCATCTACCGAACGGATGATCGGCGTTGCGCATGCCACTGGTCACTGCGGTAAAAAGCGCCGATGATAACCACAGAGTCAATGACCGCAGTCTTCATCGTGCGCCGCTGATATTGTGGGTTGCCACCGAGTCCGTAGGTTCGCCATGATATTTCCCGATCAGGGACTTCAGGACGCCCTTTTTCTTCTTGATGACTTCTGCGACCAGCAGGTCCCCGTCATAGGTCCAGCGTATCCGGTCCCCGTTCTGGATGCGGAGCATCTCCCGCATCTTTTTCGGGATATCGATTGGATCCCCGGTTACTACGGTTTCCAGCGTTTCAGTCATACGTACCGGTCATATGCACTTGGGATTATAAAAGAAATGCGGTCATGGCTGAGCCGATAACAACAGGAAAGATACCGCAGTACCGGTAAAATATTTGCAGAAAATCGGATATGCAAAAAAGGATTCTGACCGGATTTAGAAATCCGTCATAACCCTGAACTGGTCAATCTCATCCCGGTTCAGCTGGTCGAGGAACTCATCTGCTGCATGGCCGATATCCTTCGACGCAGTGATTGCACGGCCGACCACGAGGATATCAGCGCCAGCCTTGAGTGCGTCCTTCACAACATCGACACGGATGCCGCCTGCGGTTGCGACGAGCAGTTTCCCGCCAGCCGCCTTCTTGATTGCCGGAATGTCGCCCCATGCATGGGCACTCTCCTCAACATCGATGGCACGGTGGAGCTCAACGATGTCGGGCTTGACTTTCAGGCTCGCGATGAGCTTGGCCGGGTTCGTCACGTTCAGCATATCGACGATCGAGTAGATGCCGACCTTGCGAGCTTCCGAAATTGCCTTCTCAATGGTCGAGGTAGGGGCAAGGCCGGAAACAACGACTGCATCCGCGGTTGCATCGGCTGCCATGCGGGCTTCAAGGTTGCCGGTGTCGAGGATCTTCATGTCCGCGATGATGAACGCGTTCGGGCGGAGCTTCCGGATCTCGCCGATGACGCCGAGACCGAACTTCTTGATGAGCGGGGTTCCTGCCTCGATGATCACGTGGTCGTTCTCAGGCACTTCCTTCAAGACCTGGGCAACCTTGCCCATGTCCACGAGGTCCATGGCAACCTGGAGGTAGGGTGCGTCCCAGAGCCGGGTGACCTTGAATCCCATGATACCGTGTGCTGCACGGTCTTTCTCGAACACGAGCGTCTTGACATCCGGGAACTTGTCGAGGGCACGGTGAAGGGCAAGCTTGGTTGCGCCATAGTTGTACCGGTAGATCTTGTTGTAGTCCTTGGCGTCCGGGTGGACGAATGCGGACACGAGAATAACGCATGACTCGACATCGATTCCCTTGAACAGGTCCTCTTCAACACAGTCCGCAACTGCCTTTGCAACCGCGGCCTGCACCGGGCCGAACATCTCGTTGACCTGCGACATATCCTTCAGGGTGACCTTCGGGATGACAACCGTTGCCGGCTTTGTCAGCAGGTTCGGCCGTACTACCGCAAGGAGCGGGGTGTGTCCCATGGATAACTGCGATACGGCATTTGCAAACGCTGAACCGATGGGACCTTCCTTATCTCCCATCAAAAGGTCGATATGCGCCAGCTCTGCGCCGTCGCCAATAAGTGCTTCTCCGACAAGATACATCAAAAATTCTCCAGATTCTGTGTGTAGTATGTGCCTTTAACATATGATAAACATTTCAAGATGGACTGGCAAGTATCATCATCAGCGACCCGGAAAAATAAATCAAAAATATTATCACAATTAAAAAAAATTAGTTTTAATGAAATTTTGCCCGACATGCGGAAAACAGATGCAATACGATAATGCTGAGATCTGCCCCGGTTGCGGCTGCCGTATTAACGAACCTCAAAAAACCGGGGGGGTTATCGGTATCGATAAAATTATTGCATTTTTTCTGATTGCAATTTTTATCATCCTGTGCATAATCGCATTCAGTTTTCTCAATCTCACTCCGGAGCCTGCCATGGAGGGCACGTTCACACCCGCGCAATCCCCCAAGGCCATGATCCCGCATGACAATTCCCTCTCGGTGATCTGGAATACCATGGATGACTGGCGTGCATGGGAACACGTTGCATCATGGTCCGGGAAAACTGTGGGATCCTGTACAGAGAACGGCCCATGGATTGTTGAAGGGCATGGCGAATATGGGACCGAAGTCAATCTCCTTGCCGGTTCCACCGAATCGAGTATCTGGCGAACATTTTCCGATCCTTCCGGAAAAGGCTGGAACACTCTCACGCTGGTTGGACTCTTATCAGGAAGTGATGTCCCTGCAGGGCGATGGATGAAAATCGAAATAAATGACAATCTTGTCTATGAGGCTGATGCTACCGGGCAACCCCCCGGAAACAATAACGTTTTTTCAATACCGGTTCATTTCCCCCAGTCACCGGTTGTCAAGGTGAAAATATCCAATGGACAAAAACCAATGTGGGGCCAGATAATCAGGATGGAATATTATTCATTGCGATTAAGTAACGAGAACTATGCCGGGATGTAAATCCCCTTTTTCAGCTCAGGTTAAGATATCCGTAACTCCTGATAAGAGGATCCAAAAGATCTTTTTTTAAGAAATGCGGAGATGGTGAGATTTGAACCCACAATCGAAGGTTATCTCCTGCAGGGACCTCGGTTCCCGTTCATGCCGGGAATGTGTCTGCGGATGTTATCCTGCTAAGATACGAAACGAGAATATTCCGGCCGATGAGGGACAGAGGAAAGATGTCCCGCCGGATTCTGTTGGCATTTGGAATTTCCCCCCCCTGTTTTTCTTCCAGGTTCCCAGTGTTAATATACCCTTCACCCCAACCAGACAATACGACTGGTTCGTGAGGACGGGTTTTTTACAAAATGACCGAATCTCCAAAATCTCCGCTTGCCCGGCTCATATTGTTTATGGTATGCTTATCGATCGCAGGGACTATTGTTGCCGGTGCGCACTACTATGCCGTGGACCTCCCGCAGCAGGCGAACCTGCAGGCGCCGACCAACGCAGATGACTGTGGTTGTTACTACGAATACACAGCCTGCCTGGCACCCTGCCGGGGTTCTGGCGCCTATGCCGGCTGCGGTGCTACCTGCTATCCCGCCTACCTGGTCTGCCAAGAGGGATGTGGGAGATTCCAATAACTTTCTTTCAGTGAACCACTTTTTTCTCCGCATAGCGTGACCGGGAACGACGGCCCGGCGCCGGACACCCGGTCCGGCCTTCCCGTTTTTGCCTGTCAGGTATCCGGATCAGTATGGCTCAACAGGATCCAAAATGTCCGCAAGGTCCATCAGGGAATAATTATACCCGCAGCTTTCCCGAGAATACCTGCACTGCCTGGCCGGCAAGGATGACGCGATCGCCGTTCAGTTTCATCCGGACCGACCCACCCCGGCCCGAGCACTGGAACCCGGTCATCTCGTTTTTTCCCAGTTTATCGCCCCAGTACGGCGCCAGGCAGCAGTGGGCCGAGCCGGTCACCGGGTCTTCCGGTATGCCCACGGATGGCGCAAAGAACCGGGAAACGAAGTCGAAATGCGGGAGATCAGAAACTGCCGTGACGATGAAACCCCGGGCGTGGATGACAGAGAGTGCGTCCATATCGGGTTCGAGCGTGCAGACGTCGTCCGCGAGGGGCAGTTCCACGATAATATCGAACCGGTTACGACCGGTATACAGCGGCTCGACCCCGAGCGCCTGCCCGAGGCCGGGGATCGGCATGGATGTGGCCGGGGGTTCTGCCGGGAAGTCCATGCTGATCCAGTCCCCGTCCTGCCGTACTGTCAGTTTACCGGAGAGCGTTTCAAAGATGATTGCCTTGTCTGGGAGCACGCGGCCGGTTGAATACAGGACAGACGCGGCGGCGAGCGTGGCATGACCGCAGAGTTCAATCTCTTTTGCCGGGGTGAACCACCGCAGGTTCCAGTCCTCTCCATACGGGAAGAGGAACGCGGTCTCGGAATGCTTCAGTTCCGCGGCCACCTGCTGCATCCACATCACATCGGCCGGACCATCCGGGATACAGACACCGGCAACATTCCCGCGGAACGGGGAACTGGTGAAAGCATCAACGAGGTGCAGTTCTGCTTGCATGGAAGAGTGGTTGCGTGCCGGGGACTATTAAGAATTCGGGAGGGGGTTCTTGCTGTAAACGGTCATGAGATCCTTACATCCAGTCCCTCTTTCGCTGGTAAAACAAAAACCTGCACGGTCTTTATAAAACACCTGAATAAGAAATGTGGGGTTGGTGAGATTTGAACTCACGATCGACGGGTCTCTCCGACATGCGCATCAGTGCTCCAACGGGTCATCATCTTGTTTCAGTAGACCCATTGTT
>JALOBP010000112.1 GCA_023228295.1 Methanoregula sp. | reverse complement strand
ATACAAATGTTGCACCAAAAATGAGGACGCCGGTAAATGTATACCGGAGGGTGATCTGTGCGCCGGTGATACGCGTTCCACCGGTTATATCTGGCGCTTTAATACCGGACCTTTTCCGCCGACCGCTCGAGTGGTGGAGAGATGCAACGCGGCCACTGACTTTGGCGATAATTTACCTTCGCCGTCTCCGGATATCCGTTGGACATCGGGTGGAAATACCGACCAGTATAATGTATGCCGTACCGCGCTCGTTAATATTGAATTTTCCATGGAAATGCTCGCGAGCACGATTGATCAAAATAACATAAAAATTTTTGAATGTACTTCTATCCCATCAACTTCTACTTTGGGCGCGAATGTAAATACTTGCGCGCACGGAACAACCGCCGTCGCTATGCAACCGACAAGTTATGATTTGTTTGTGGCCGAAGGCGAGGAAGCGGGCGGGTCAAATAATTTTATTTCCATGTCTCCGGTCGGAGATACTTGGGATGATAATGCTTATTACCAAGTTGTTTTATCGGATGATTTAAAATCTGCGCCCACCAGTTATTATTATGGTGATGAAATTCGCTATCTTGGGGAGCAAAGTTTGAAAGCGACGCGTCCATGCGGCAATGGTACGGCTTATTGTTTTATTTTTAGAACCGATTCGCAAACCTGTAAATTGAACCAAGTTATAATCACGCCTAAAAAATATTGGACCGCGGTTTTGGAAGCGCCGATGAATTATCGCGTTCTTAAAGACAACGCGAGCGACCCCGGCACGGCATTGTATTATAAAGGAAACGGGCTTAGCGACCAGCATTGCATCATGATGAACATGGATGATTTCAATTGGGATTGGAGTACGGGTGAGGCGGATTATGCCGTTACATATGGCATGCCTACCGGAACACATGGCAATTTGACTCAAGTTTCGGCTTTGGCCAATACTGTATCGGTTGGTTTGGTTGACCCGGACAATGCCGTGAATATTATTGGGACGGCGACAAAGGACGGCTCAACCATTCCGGCGTCGTCGCCAACAACTGATGGGCTGGTTGCTTGGTGGAATTTTGACGAAGACGGAATCAACGTAATAGATAATAGCGGACACGGCCACGATGGTATGAAATGGGGCAGCGTCAGTTATATAACTGGAAAAGTAGGCACGGAAGCTCTTTATCTGAACGGTTCCACAGCGATAATTTTGGATGATCCGATAACCTTTCCGGGCGGCTATAGCTCCCGCTCAATTTGCGCTTGGGGCAAGCCGGATGATTTAAACACCGGCTGGCGCTGGATGTTTGCTTATGGAAATGGAACTGGAGCTGAGGGAAGAGCAATGTTTATAGGTCAAGATGGCGTAAAATTAGACGGCGGCGGATTTGGCGCGGCTTATGATATTATTTTTGATCATTTCTGGGACACTAACTGGCATCATATTTGCTTAACTTATAATGGCGACATTGGATCCAGGGTAGCCACTCTTTATGCTGATGGCGCGCCGATCGCCAGCGCGAACTTAGATTGGAATCTGCAACCCTATTATGCTTATATCGGCGGGCAAGTATTTTCTGCGCCGTCTGAATTTTGGAAAGGCGCCGTTGATGATATCAGGGTATATAACAGAGTTTTGTCGAATGAAGAAATTGAAGTTATTTATAATAATGTAGCTCCGGTTTCAGGACCAACTACAGTGGAATCAAAAACCGGCGTGAGTCCTCTCACCATTGATTTATCCAACCCCAGAGTTGTTGATTATTGGCCGAATTGTTTGGAAGCTTGTACGAATGCCGAAATAGCCGCCAAATTTAATATTTTGATGTCCTCGCACAACTTGAATGATAATACGGTAAAATTGGATATTTGCAAAGATGAAAATTGTTCAGTACTGGAAGAAGTGCCCATCGCGCCGAAACTCAACGAAAGTGATTCGCGCACAATAATTATTTCCCTCGACGATTTATCAGCTCAGCTCGCGACCAATACGATTTATCAGGTAACTTTGTCGCATACCAGCACCAGCTCAGCCGATGGGCAACTTTGGTCGGGCGCAAGTTCTACAAATTCAAATTTATATTCACGCCCGATGCAGACACAATTCGTCTGGCGTTTCATGACCAAAAATGAAAAATGCGTGGTGGATAATGTTCAGATAATGCCAACGCTATTCAGCGCGATATATGTGCACGATAAAAAAGTTTATTCGGCTGAAGCGCGTTCAGCTCCGGACGCTTGTAATGCCAAAGGTCAGCTACTCAATGCGTGGAGTGTTAATTGGTTGTGGCAATCTTCATCTACGAGCGTGGCCACGGTACAATCATTTGTAACACACGGGCACAACAACGCCTGTTCGGCAAATTGTATTAAGACGGGGAGTAGTATCGCCTATGGTATATCTTTTGAACCGCTTTGCGGCAATGGCAGGATTGAAGCGGGCGAGGATTGCGATTTGGGCGTTTCCGGAGAAACCGCGCAGAGTTGCACCTTAAATTGTTTGCGTCCGGGCAGTGCCCTGGCGACTTGCGGCAATGGCACAATTGAAAGCGCGTACGGTGAAGAATGCGAACCGGATATTAGCGCGTCAAACGGTTGCTCGGCGAATTGCTTGAATATGGGTTCAAACGCTTCAACCGGCGCCGAGGATATTGGCGCGAGTATTTGCGGCAACGGTACGGTGGGCGCGGGCGAGGATTGCGACCTGGGAATCGCGGCCAATTATTTGAATCCAACATCAACATTATATTGTTCGGCAAATTGTTTGCACACCGGCACTTCGCTTTCGGCAAATTGGTGCGCGGTTAATACAACCACTTTCGGCGGGTTTACTCAAGGTGAATATTTAGAACTTTGCGCGACCGCCATGAGCCAGTGCGGAGACGGTATCGCCAGCCCGGGCGAAGATGCAATTTGTGAAACAGCTAGCACAACCCATCCGGTGGCTGACGGTTGTAGCAATATTTGTTTGGCTAATTCATTGAGTTTGGCCGAATGCACACCGACCTCATCCGCCATTAGCTATGATCACCCGGTGGAGTTAAAAATCGAGGGATGTAGCGAACTCGGACAGCACGAGGGCTCGTCGCTTCTTTATTCCACGTCGTCTGTTTGCGGCGATGAAAACGTCGGTATTGGCGAAGACCCGGCTTGTGAATCGGGTTTTGTAATCACACACAATTATACGGATCCGTGGGCGCTCGTAACCGGCGTTGGTTTGGGAACACCCATAGGCGAACCCCCGGCTCAAATCTCGGACATCATTGGTACAGGCCAGCAAACAATCGGTACAAAAACCTATACCGCGTCAGGCAAAGGCCAGTTCAAAATTATGTGCGGATATACGACTGATGAAGAGTGCCAGTCGGCGATGGGGAGTCTTGATTACGGCGTAGGCGACAACTCTTGTTGTTACAATGTTGCCAAATTAATTTCTACCTATCCGGAAAAATCAACGGCTCCGGTTTATGATATTTGCCCCAATACTTACATTGAAGCGAAATTCGATCGTTTGATTGACCAGAATACTTTGGCGAACGGCGTGTTTATCGCGCGCGGTTATGAGGGCGAGCACGTGTGCGCAAGCGGTGAAGTTGATGTGACGGATTTGTTTAATTTCTCCGTGGCATATTCGTCTGATGGCGGGGTACTCCATTGGTTTGCAAAAATTTGGCATCGAGTAATCGGATTTGTAAAGAATCTTTTTGGAAATACAGCGTCTGCCGCGCGCACAAGTTATGTTGCTGACGTGTTTTGCGCCGTAAATAACTATGGAACGGCGGCAGTTGTTTCAGATATGGCCATGGGCAAATATACCACGTCTACGGTTGTCATCAATTTAAACACCGCGCTTGCTACCAATACAGATTACGCGGTAATTTTGAGCCGCGATGTCCGAGATATGCTCGGGGTCAGTATTGGCGGCTCGGCTAAGTGGCGTTTTATCACTGCGGACGAAATTTGTACATTAAATAATGTAGCGGTAAATCCATCTGAATACATGTTTACCGAGTCCGGCGAATCTACCAATTTTGTCGCGAGCAGTACGGCCGCGAACGGACAGAGGATTCAGCCGGTGTTTGGTTATGCTTGGGAATATACTTGGGGACCGGCTGTGAACGACATCATCAATCTCACCAATACTACCAGTTCAATAAATTTAGTGTCTGCCAAAAATCGCAATGGCGAAATTGTTTTGACCGCGACCGCGGATATTACTCAAAATATTGTCGGTGCGCCCGATGTTTCTCTGTCCGGCCAATCGGATGTGGCGGTGTTCCTGTGTGAGAATCCGTGGCCGTCCGCTTCGGCAAGTGATTTTCCGTTTTACGATACATCATACGATTTTTCAACTTTCTATTGCATGGATTACGGCTCCCCGGGGTTTGCCGATGATTTGCCGTACATGACATCCACGGCCGTATATACTGCCGCATCAAGCGATTATGCCAAACGTTATGTCTTTACCAACACGGACAACAAAGACGCGATCGGCATGCAAATATTTTTCAACCCCAATTATTTTTCCGTGAATGAGTGGTATACAAATGAAGGATTTTCCGGCGGTGTCGGCGCGCTCAAGGTTGATGGCTACGAAGCGCTCGGCAACAGTTTTAATTATTATATTGACGCGTTGAAAACACAGACCGAATCCAGCAACACTATTTATCCGAATATTTATCAATTCAGTTTGAACAATGACGCGACAGGGGAGACGAGCGAGGTGTTCAAACAAATGATGAACAATTTGAAGTTCAACAAAAAAATTCGCAACGAGGCGTTTTGCGCCGATGTTTTGAATGGGTCGGACATAAATTATTCCATGCCGTGCGCGAACGATATGGATTGTCGCGCGCTGGCTGACGCGGCCAACAAGAACAGCACGAGTGTCTATGTGAATAATTTCATCTGCATGAATTTGAAAGATAAATTGCAAAGAAATTATGTCCGTCTAAAAGATTTGCGTCAGATAACCCAAAACATTACTTATGGCCGCGGACTTATCGGCGCGTGGTCAATGGATGCCATAAATTATGGCCGAGTTGCTGATGTCTCCGGTCATAATTTGGATGGTATAGTGTATGAGAATGGTCCTACCGGCAGCGGAATATCCATTACTACCGGCACAATCGGCCAGGCCATGCATTTGGTTCAACCGTATTATCCTTCTTCCAACTCGACTCAGAGAAGTTATTTGAAATTATCTCAAGGGACTACGATTGGCGATAGGTCATTTACCGTCGGACAATGGTTGAAAACAACGTCAACCGCTCAACAGCCGACATTGATTTCTAATACCAGCGGCACTAGTTTGGCCAGTAGAAACGGTTTCAGGTTTAGTTTGGCGAATGGTCAGCTGCTTGTTTCGTTGGGTACAGGTAGTAATCCCATACAATATACGGCGGGAGTATGTTCGGGAAAATATGTTAATGATGGCGTTTGGCATCATGTAGTCGCGGTATTTGAACGAGAACAACCCAATTCGTCCGGGAAATATCATATTGATTGTTATGTTGACGGGGTTTTGGACGGTTCTGTCGTCATGACCAGCTCCCGTGCCCCGCACAATGGAATGACTGAAAATTATACTACCAATCCGGTGCGTATTGGCGCTCCATCTTATCATGGAAATTTATATGTTCCGTCCACCACACTTCCTTTTGTCGCCGATTATGATGACGTGAGAATTTACGGTCGCGCTTTGAGCGAAGATGAAGTAAGCGCGTGGTACGCGAACACTTTACCGGTGGACGCGACCGCGAGATATCCAAAGATGGCCGGCAATACATTTTTGACCGGACAAGCATTGAGCGTATGGCCCGATTCTTGGGCGGCGCTCAGTTCCGAAATCGGTTTCACTTTATCAACCGACCCAATTAATAAATTGGCGCAAGCTGGCACTTGTTATTTGACGAATACAGCCGGAGGTTATAGCGCTTGTTACAAAGATAGCGACTGCGCGCCGGTTTCTGCGTTGGGACGCCTAAGTTATTGGACCGCGGATAATGGCGATGCCACGGATGAAGGCACGCTTGCCAACAAGGGTTCAATGGTGGGCGCGGTCGGCACGGACGTTGGCAAGGGACACGGCAAGGCGTTTTCATTCTCCGGCGACTCATCCGCGTATGTTTCTCTTCCACACAAGAGTGAATACAACAGCAACACATTTACGGTTTCGGCTTGGATTTATCCGACTAAGAAAAATACGGCAACCATAATCAAAAAGGGCGGTACGGATGACAGCGGGGCGAGCCAAGGCGGTTTTGCTCTGGAATACAGCGGTATGCAATTTGACGGCTCGCTAGTCCACTTTAATAATGGCACGATTCGTTTCGCGGTGTTTCCCGCGTCATCATCAGCCGTTGGTTATTATGCCATTGATTCGGCGACCCCGATTACAATTAACGCGTGGCACAATATTGTCGCGGTATTTGATAAAACCGCGGGCGCGGGCGCGCTTTATATTGACGGCGTTTTGGCCGGTACTACTTTCAGAATTCCACCGGCCGGAGTCGTGGTGTCTGCCGACGATGTTCAAAAAGCCGCGTTTAATGAAATGAATTTGGAAATCGGCGAATCATTTAACGGTTTGATTGATAATGTGGCATTTTATTCGCGCGTGCTGGATTCCATGGAAATTACAAATATCCGCAAAGGACTTTGCGTTTTGCATGACGCGACAACCGGCTGGAGCGCCGAAGACCGCCGTTTCAGTTTTGTTTGCAATACCTCTTCATACGCTTATCGTTATACTTACGTATCATCTACGGATTCTTTCTTGCTCCGCGCCAATTTGGAACAATTTGCGTCGCCGGAACCGAACAATTGGCCATCATTTAAAAAAGCCTATGTCGGCAATTGGGTGAATTTTAATTATGGCATTTGCGCCGCGAATGATGAGATTGCTTCGCCATATCATGTTTCATGCGGCGACAACATGCTTGGCGGCACCGAAGAGTGCGACCCGCCGGGCAAAACGACCTATGATTCATCGGCTTGTCCGTCCGGTTCGGCTATATCAAAGACTTGTAGCAACCAGTGCAATTGGCTGCCGTCTTCTAGCGTCACCTGCCGCGAAGTGGCGGGCGGTTCGTGCGGCGACGGCAAGACACAATCTCTTGCCGGAGAAACATGCGATGACGGCGCGTTGAACGGCACTCGCGGGCGATGCAATACTACTTGCTCCGGAATATTGGAGACATGCGGCAACGGCCTGCTTGACGCGGGAGAGTTTTGCGATACGGTGGTTACCGGAAGCAAAGAAAAATGTACGTTCAGAGCCGGTGTTTCAACGGCCATTGGTTTAAAACAAGATCCGATTTTCTATTTCCTCGTGGATTTATCCGGTTCTATGGGCGGGGTCTTTTCTTCAACCGACCCGACGTTACGCATTGATTATGTTAAAACTGAATTACCGAAAATCGCTTATCAATTTAGTTTGCCGGCCACCAGGTCCATTATCGGTATTGCTTCTTTCTCCGGTCCCTCAACCACGACCTATCCCCAACATCTGCACGAATGGGCGCCAATAGGTTATTATAACCAAGCGGCGGTCGCTTCGATTGTTTCCAATGCCGGTTTTCATGCCGGTGGCAGTACCTATTTAAATGCCGCGCTAAATTGGTTCAGAAACACTGTATACGAAAATTGGTCGTCTGATAATAAATTACGTCCGATAAATTTGGTAATATTGACCGACGGCGCTACGAGCGACGGAACCGATGCGGTAGCGGCCACTATCACTGCGCTTAAGCCGCTCGGGATATTAACTTCCGTAATAGGTATACAAAATTACGTTGCCAGTTTTGATACGTGGGCCGCCGCCGGTGGTACTGGTTCGTATATTCCGATTTTAAGTTCCAGCGATTCAATTGTTGCCGCTTTGTTGGAAACGTATTATAGTTTACCCTGCAGAGAATATAATGAGTATAGCGGTTACTCTTGCGCTTGGGATTGTAACAGTTTCGGTGGATTTTGCGGCGACGGCGCTGTCGCGTCCGATGTTGAAGAATGCGAAACAGATCAAACTTGTACTGTCGGAGGCAGTGCCGGAGTAAATAAATGCGTGAATTGCCAATTACAAGGATGCGTGGAAGATGTGGCCGTGAGCGGCCCCTGCGGTGATGGTGAAGTAGGTGAGGACGAGGCCTGTGACCGCAGTGATGAAAATGGTATAAAATGCATTC
>JALOBP010000023.1 GCA_023228295.1 Methanoregula sp. | reverse complement strand
CCGCGAAGCACGGAAAGTTGCGTCACAGTATCGCTACTTCCTTGCAGAAACGGCGGTCATGCCCGGTGTCGGCCGGTACTTAGGTCCCCGGCTCGGTCCGCGGGGCAGAATGCCGATGCCGATACCCGCACAGCAGGATATCCGCCCGATTGTCGAGCGCCTGCGCAAGTCGGTGAAGATCCGTACGAAAGACAAGACGGTCTTTTCAACAAAAGTAGGGTCAACGGCTATGACGCCGGAACAGGTCGCTGAGAACATCGAAACGATCGTCAAGAGGATCGAAGCTGTCCTTGAACAGGGTCCCCTGAACGTCCGTTCCGTCTTTGTCAAGACCACCATGGGTCCCGCTGTGAGGCTGGAATAATGGCGTTATATACCCACCACCTCCCCGCGTGGAAGAAGGAAGAGGTCGAAGACATCAAGAAGAACGCGAAAGCGTACAAGCTCATCGGGCTTGTCGACATGTACGGTATTCCCGCACAGCAGGTGCAGCAGATCCGCCGGAATCTCCGCGGAAAGGCTGTCATCAAGATGACGAGGAACACCCTCATCACCCACGCGTTCAACGAGATCGGCGGGGACGTCAAGAACCTGACGAAGTACCTCTCCGGTCACTCGGCGATCATCTTCACCAACGACAACCCGTTCAAGCTCTTCAAGCAGCTCGAGAAGACCAAGACCAAGATGGCGGCAAAGCCCGGTGAGAAAGCACCGGAAGACATCGTTATCCCCAGCGGTCCCACGAGCTTCAAGCCGGGCCCGATTGTCGGGGAGCTCCAACAGGCTGGCATCCCGGCGGCAATCGAGAGCGGCAAGGTCAAGATCAAGGAGACCAAGACGGTCGTCAAGAAAGGCGGCGTCATCTCGGCAAAACTCGCAGCAGTACTTGTGAAACTCGATATCAAGCCCATGGACGTAGGACTTGCCCTGCAGGTCGCCTACCATGAAGGCGGAATCTTCGAGCCCTCGGTGCTTGCAGTTGACGAGACGGTCATCCTCGGACAGATCCAGCTCGCGAGCAGGCAGGCACTCGCCCTCTCGCTCGAAGCAGCGATCCCGACCAAGGACTCGATGGATGCACTCCTGACCAAGGCGGTCCGGGATGCACGCGGCGTTGCAATCGAAGCCGCAATCTACGAGAAAGACGTTGTCGATGCGATTATCGGTAAAGCCACACGAGAAAGCCAGGTCCTCAAGACCCTGGTAAAATAATATTTGAGATTAACAAACATTAGGTGAACTACGATGGAATATATCTACGCAGCACTTCTCCTCCACAAGGCAGGAAAGAAGGTCGATGAGAACGGCGTCAAGGCAGTCCTGACCGCCGCAGGTGTAGCAGCAGACGAGTCACGCGTCAAGGCACTCATTGCAGCGCTCGATGGCGTGAACATTGAAGACGCAATCAAGGCAGCAGCAGCAGCCCCGGTTGCCGTCGCAGCAGCACCCGCAGCAGCAGGCGCAGCACCCGCCAAGGAAGAGGCAAAGGAAGAGGACAAGAAGGCAGAAGAAGAGAGCGGCATGGCAGGGCTCGGTGCCCTGTTCGGCTAATCCTTTTTTTTCTCTTCAAAAAATAGTTAAAAATTAAAAAAACGATAAAAATCGTCCCAACTCTGCAAATCGTGAAACGAAATCTCTGTTTTGTCTCCCCGGGTTCCTGAGAACTTCGCGAGAATTCTTCAAACGAAAAGATCGGGTAATCTGTTACTGCACGGACCGATTGATTTTCACCGTTCAGTTGTTCGTGTCTACCCGATCCACAACCCGACAACCGGGAACAGTTTTGCCATATACTGGATATTCGGCTCTCCTGTCAGGAAATGGAGCAGCGCCACAAGGCCAAGGAGGCCCAGTTCCGCATACAGCAGGTAACTGACTCCCCCGTACGACCGCTTGCACCAGGCGATCCGCTCGGATGTATAAAGCGCTTCGAGAAGTGCAACAATCCAGATTCCAACTAAAATCTGGGTGTGATACGAGGATACATAATACCCGAATGAGACGAAGAGGAACCCGACAAAGAACACGATTCCTTTGATCGTGTCGCCGTTGTAGAATTGTCCGAGCCCGGGGCCAAGGCATGAAAGGATGGCTGCGACCCAGGCCTTCGGGAGCTGGACAACGTAAGCTTCCGCTTTGTGGTTTGCCGGGAGGTCCAGGTCGTTCTGGTCGGTGAACCGCTTATGACAGGCGCGGCAGAAATACTCGTCGTACGTGACCATTGCCCCGCAATACGGGCATTGCCGTCCGATCTGCTCTTTGCTCGCCATTCCAGAAATATTAAAAATCGCTAGTTTAAAGAGTTTTTTATATAAAGGGATATCCTTTATACAAAACGCAAAATAACCGATTCTATTACGGGATATCAATCAGTTTCCTGAGATCCTCGATGGTCATGCTGTTGGCAAGGCCCGGCTCGTACAGGACGGCAATTGCTTTCTTATCGATTGTGTTCAGCCGGGTATTGGTATTCTCGCCCGCGTAAAAGAGGCTGTCCGGGTATTCTGTCGTTTCACCGGTCACACCCAGTTCATAGTAGAGGGCTCTCGCAAGCGTGTGGTTACGGGCATCCCCTTTGAGATTACTGTTGATGTAGATCGTGCCCCGCATGACCTTCGCCGCCGGTTTCCCGTTATAGCTGAACACCCTCCGGGTCAGGGAGTCTGCACTGGGACCCGCATCGGGGATCTCATCGAACAGGACGTTTTCAAGGCCGTTTTCCGGCAGGAACTTGATGACGATGTCTCCGATACTGCTCTCCTTGACCATCTCGGATATGGCGACAGTCTTCGAAAGCGAATTGAACTCTTTTATTGTCGATGAGAGTGTCTCGCAATCGGTTTCTGCAGAGGAGATCACCGCAACGCTGATCCGGTTCTGGCTTGATGTCTGGTTAAGACGTTCGAGTTTGTTGGTGGCAGAGTAGGCAATGTCGAGGAAATGATTCTGGATCTGATCTGTAGTGGCCGGTTTCTCCGGCTGGGGTGTGGTGGCAGTAATGACCGTTGTCATTACCGGGATTGTCGTCTCTGCCGGGACCGGTGTTGTAGTGGTGACCGGCGGCTCCGTAGGTGAGATAAGCGTTACCGGAATCGTGGCTGACACGGTAGTCGTGGCGGGAGTCGGCAGTCCGTCCATGGCCGGCGCCGTCCCCCCGGTCTGGATCCAGGCAAGCCCAATAGCAATAATGAGCAACCCGAAAAACAATGCAGCGATCGAACCCTTCATATATTCTGTTTTATCTGTCCTTGAATAAATCTTGTGAAATTATTCAATGGGGAAGGGCCCCGGGCCTTCAGTAAACTACCCTCGTCATGGGAAATACATCACTTTCCTGAGGTCTTCCAGCGTCATCCCGTCGCCGAGAGCCGGCCCGTAGAGAATTGCGATTGCTTTTTTGTCCGCGATGTTCAGCCGGGTATTCGTGTTCTCTGCCGCATAGAACAGGCTGTCCGGGTAACGGGCGGTCTCACCGGTCACGCCGAGCCGGTAGTAGAGGCCCCTTGCAATTAAGTGGTTCCTTGCATCGCCCTTCACGGTACTGCTGATGTAGATTTTACTCCCATAGATCGTTGCAACCGTCTTTCCACTATACGTGAACACCTGTTTTCCCCCGACCGTTGAAAGGCCGCTTTCCGGCAGGAACGTTATGAGGATATTCGCCCCGGAGTCCTCTTCTATGATCTTCTCGGAAAGTTTTACCGTCCGCGAGGCCTCGTTGAAATCCCCGATTGTTGCCAGGAGGAATGCGGTATCGGTCCTGTCCGATGCAATGAGGGAGATCGTGAGCGGTTCCTGGCCTGCGGTATAATTGAAGCGTTCGAGCCTGTTGGTGGGAGAGTAGGCAATGTCAAGGAAGTGATCCCGTGCCTTGCCTGCAGACACCAGGGCCTCCGGTGCCGTAGGAATCGGTGTCACGGTGGTTGTTGTTACCGGGTGCGAGGTAGTAGTAACAACCGTGGATGCAGCCGTGGCCGCTGGAGAATGTATGGGGGATGTGGTCCCGGTTGTTATCAGGAGTTCTGGTGTTGGAACCGGAGGTGTCGCGGTTCCGGCCGGATCTGCAGGCCTGCTGGTCAGTATCCAGGCAGAACAGATTGCGATGATGATGATGCCAAAAATGAATGCAGCTGTGGTCGCTTTCATTGAGAGATTGTCTCGCGGGCAATTCTATGAATATTCCGAAATTATTCCGTCAGAATGCCGGCTGTTTTATCATCCGGATCAGATCGGCATACCGGTGTAGATATTGTGTTTTGTTGCCATGATCTTCACCCGCACCTGCCCGGACTGCTTCGGGCAGTTGTATACCGAGACTACGCGGTTGTTGGCAACCCCGAGCATCTCGCCATGGATCCAGCCCGGCGCACGGATCTCAACCGTCACCTTATCGCCTTTCTGCATGGATAAGGGGACGAACTGCTGCCTCCGTGTGCCAAAGTCCCGCCCGGGATCCAGCCGCAGGGGAATGCCCGCTGCCTCTTCCCACGGCTTGATACTCCGGTTGAAGAACTGCCACCAGCTCTGGGCCTTGACACCTTTGGGCGACCGGCCATAGCGGTAGTGTTCGAACTTCTGGATCCCGAGCGGCGGGAAGCGTTTGCCGGCGCCGATCTCCTTTGCAAACCGGATCAGCTTGGGGATCTCCTCATCATTGATCCCGGGGATGTAGACCGGGGCGATGAGGAGATCGATTCTGCTCTGTGCCACAGCCCGGGCTGCATCCATTATCCGATCGACATCATACCAGTCCACGCCGGCCAGCGTCCGGGAAAGGTCCGGGTCGAGGGCATGGAGCGAGAGGTTGATCCGGTCGAGACCGGCGGCTTCGAGTTCTGCGATCTTTTTTGTATCGAGCAGCGTGCCGTTGGTCTGGACGGAGATGGTCGTAACTTCATCAATCTCCCGGAATGCAGCCACCAGTTCGGCGAGGTTGTGGTACATCAGGGGTTCGCCGGGCGAGTCGATATGGCACTCAACCCCCGACCCCTTGAATCCCGCGATCTCGCGGACGGCCTCCACGAGATATTCCAGCTCGACTTCGTAACTCGTGGCCCGGGTCTTCGATTGCGGGCCGGCATCCACCGAGCAGAAAGGGCAGTTAATGTTGCAACCGCAGCTTGGCCGGACCTGCAAAAGACTCGTGCCCCGGTCGATGACCCCGAAATAGAGCGACCCCATCAGGGGGATCTCCGACTCGCGCGTGATTCTGATATGGGTCATGGTAACACAGGTCCGGGATATCTCGGGATCAGGCCCCGTCAGGGTGGAGACGGAAACCAATCCACTCGCCATTGCCCATCTCGGGTGCCGGGTTTTCCATCTGCGAGAAGACGAAGACGAACGCATCCGGCTCCACCGGCTGCCGGTGGGTCCGGGTGCAGAAGTCGACAAAGGCATCGTACATATGCTGGAAAGTGACCCGGGCCTCCGGGTCAGCTACCAGCATCTCCTCGTGGAACCGCCAGATGCCCTCGAACTCGTGCTCATCTTCCACAAGATGGCGGGTGATCGTCCTGTCGACCACCTCTGCCGCATCGTGCTGGCGGGAGGCCTTCTCGAGGTCTATGTAGTAGTCCGTTACTATGGCCAGGCCCTGTCGGAGATCATTGAGTTCCAGTTCGAGGCTTTTAATTTTCTTCTCCTGATCCGGGTGCTGGTCGGCCGGTTCCATTGCCATGCATCACCCTCTTTCTTTTCAGGACAGATAAATTGTGCGAGAATAGCGGTATTACGGCCTGTCCTGCAGGACTTTGCCCGCATAGGCACACTGGCCGAACGAGACGCAGCCGTCTCCAAGCGGGTAACTGGTGTTGCTGATGCACGGGAAGCCCCGTGCAATGACCTCCCTCCGGATTGTCTCGCGGATGGCATGGTTGTAGGCTACCCCGCCGGAGAGCGCGATCGTTTTCATGCCGTCCCGTTCCGCGGCACCCGCGGCCATATGGGCGATCCCGCGGGCAAGGTTGTACTGGAAGGAGGCTGCGATGTCGCGGATGGCCTGCCGGTCACCGGCTCCCACATCATCCATGTGGTCGAACGCCGTTTCCATCAGGGCCCTGCCGGAGAGCATCTCATGATCCCCGTCGCGGGTAATCGTGAGGTCCCATGTTTCCGCCATGCCCCCTGCTGCAGCAGATTCGAGTTTCATCGCGGGTTCGCCGTCGTACGTCCGTTCACGGCAGATGCCGAGGAGTGCCGATACCGCATCGAGCAGTCGGCCGGTGCTTGTTGTCTGCGTGACATTGAAGCCCCGCACCACCTGCTTTCCGAGCACCCCAAGTTCAACGTCGCCCCAGCCCCTGCCGGCAAGGAGTGCGATCACCCGCTCGTCCGGCAGCACGCCATAGAGCATCCGCTCGGGGAAGCGGGTGGCGAGGTCTCCGCCGGGCATTGCAACAGGTTCGAGGTGGGCGACCCGGCGCAGGTCCGGCACCTGCCCGCTGAAGATCTCCGAGCCCCAGACCGTCCCATCGTCCCCGTAGCCCACGCCATCGATAGCGATCCCGATGCAGGGCTCTGTTGTAGCTGCCGCGATGTGGGCACGATGGTGCTGGACGGGGATGAGTTCGAGGCCATGGTCGGATGCGATCTCCCGGGCGAACCGTGTCGAGAGGAACTGGGGGTGGAGGTCGTGGGCCACCACGTCAAACTTTGCCCCGAGGACCCGCTGGAGGTTACGGATCGTCTCCTCAAGGTATTCAAGCGTTGCCGGGTTCCGCACATTGCCGACATGCGGGGATGTGACGGCAAACCCGTTTTTGTAGATGGTCGCGTTCGCGTTCAGTTCGGGGCCCACGGCAAGGATGCAGCGATCCCCAAGACTGATTGCCGTCCGCCTCGGTGCGATCCCGCGGGAGAGGCGGATGATGAGGCCGTCACGCATCACCGAGTCGTCGCACCGGTTGACGATGGGCCGGTTGTGGGAGAGGAAGAAGTCCACGCTGTTGTGCAGTTTTGCCATCGCGTGGTCGATCTCGGTGATCATCGGGTAGCCCGGCATGTTGGCGCTCGTCATGATCAGGAGCGGGTGTTTCAGGAATGAGAAGAGGAGGTGGTGGAGGCCGGTGTAGGGCAGCATGCAGCCAATGGTGTGGAGGTTGCTGATACCTGCGTGCGCAGTATGGTCGCGTTTCTCAAGGACAAGGATCGGGTGGACGGGGCCTTCAAGCAGGCGCCGGTCATCGGGAGTGACGCGGGCCAGCTGGTCGATCTGGTCCGGCCGGACCATGATCGCAAACGGCTGTTCGGTCCGGCCGAGCCGTTTCTTGAGCTCGCCCGCGGACTCTTCCGTGCAGGCAAGATGGAACCCCCCGATCCCCCGCATTGCCAGGATCCGCCCGGCATCGAGCATGGCCGCGGCCTCCCGGACCGGATCAGGGCAGTTCACCTTCCGCCCGGTCTTATCGTAGAGGGTCAGTTCAGGACCGCAGGTATCGCAGGCTATGGTCTGGGCATGGTGGCGCCGGGAATGCGGGTTGCCATATTCCCCCGCACAGGCAGGACACAGCAAAAATTCGCTCATGGATGTCCGCTCGCGGTCGTACGGGATCTCACGGATGATGCTGTACCGTGGCCCGCAGTTGACGCAGGAGGTTGCCCAGTAGTTCTCGTACCTCCCGCCTTTTTTAAAAATGTCCTCAATGCACTCGTCGCAGATGGCAATGTCGGGGGGGATCATGCCGGAGAATGAACCGGTGCCGCTTTTTAAGATAACAAAACCGTCCTGGATTTCCCGATCAGTTGCAAAAACCTCCACCGAATCGATGCGGGAGATCGCGGGACCCCGGGAGACCTCTGCGAGAAACTCGTCAAAGTTTTCCCCGCGTGCGAAGATCTCCACCTCGCTCCCAAGATTTTTCACCGTGCCTGAGATGTTGAGGGCCGTGGCCCGGGTATAGACAAACGGGCGGAAACCTACCCCCTGCACAATTCCCCTGACCGTGATCCTGCCCGATTTTTGCATGGTTGAGTCGCAAAAATTTATTGATACTCGCGGGGATATATGTATAGGGTTTTTACAGTGCCGGGCCACATTCGCATAGTCAACGATCCAGTAGAGCTGGTTCCTCTCCTGATGACATTCAACGACCCTTCCTATAAGAAGGTCTATGAATTACTGAACAAATCCTGGATGACTGAAGAGGAGATCCGGGCGCATGTGCCGGATGACAGCCTGCCGGTCTGTCTCCAGATCTTAAAGAAAGGCAACCTTGTGGAGGAGCAGTGGCGGATGCCCAAGCCCGGCAAGAAACCGGAGCGGGAGTTCCGTGCAACCTACAACAAGTTCCGGGCAAACTTCCAGTGTAACCTTTCCGATCTCGCCGACATCATCTACCTCTCGCTCTCAAACGACGAGAACCTCCGGGAAGTTGTGGAAAATATCGAGGAGGAGCTCGGGAAGGGCAACAGCTCCATCAACGACCTCTCGAGGAAATTTTGCGTGAGCCCCGTCTTTGTCAAAGGGCTTGCCAAGAGAATTCCCCACATGGACGTTAAGGGGCAGGGACTGGTGCTGCTTGACACAGGGCGGTAAGGATCCCCTCTATTCTATCCTGCGCAGCAAGCGCGAGGTCTCACGCCTCCAGATATTAGTGGAAATTGCCGAGCACCAGCCGGCGGTCCGCCAGCAGGAGATTGCCGAAAAACTCGGGGTAACCCCGCAGGCGATCTCAGAATATATCCGCGAACTGGTTGAAGAGAACATGGTCTCGGCAAGCGGCCGTGGCAACTACGAGGTAACGAAATCGGGCATCGAGTGGGTGCTCGAAAACGCCGAGTCGCTCGAATCCTATGCCCGGCACATCCGGCGCGACATCATCCAGCAGGTCTCGGTCTGGACGGCCCTTGCCGCTGAGAACCTGAAAACCGGTGATGTGGTCGGCGTGTACATGAAGGACGGGTTCCTGTATGCCGGGAAGAAATCGCTTGCGGCAACCGGGACTGTCATTGCCGATGCAAAGAAAGACGAGGACGTGGGTATCGCCCGGCTCAACGGCATCATCGATCATAAGGAAGGTAAAGTCCATGTCTGCAAGGTGCCCCGGATCCAGAGCGGGGGTTCCCGCCGGGTCCGGAAGAAGGACCTGCTGGAGATTTGTAACGGGGCCGGGATGGTTGCCGCGGTCGGGCTTGAGGCCTATATCGCGCTCAATGCAGCCGGCCGGAAACCCGATATGTTCTTTGGCGCCCGGGAAGGAGTTATCGAGGCCGCCTTCCACGGCATCGACTGTGCGATTGTGATCGTGGACGAGGAGTTCACGGACTTTTTAAAACGGCTCGAGAGTGTGCATCTCCCGTACGTTATTCATGACCTGATTGCGCCATGAAAATCCTCGTCCAGCCCCAGAAAACCGGGAGCTACAAACTGATCTATTTTGACGGGCGGAATACCCGGGGGAGTGGCTTTGTCGAGTTATCAGATACTCCCCGCGGCCCCCGCCCAACCAAGTACCGGGTGAAGTGGGGGACCAAGAAGGAGTACCGCCACACGCCTTCAAAGGATTTCATCGCCAATCTCCGCGAGTCTACGGTCCTTATGGTAAAACGGGACCAGCCGTTCGAGACGTTCCTTGCTGATTTCCAGGTTAGTGTCGGAACGATTCGTGCCTGCCGGATGTGCCTCCTGGACGACCGTGTCACGGAGCTCACCGAAGAGACCACGGTACAGTTCGGGAAGGGTGAACGGATCTGTATGGACTGCGGCAAGCGGGAGCTCCGCCGCGAGGTCTCACATATCGGGAGGCTAGGGAGGGATGGGATCGCTCATCTCGAGAACCTCCTCGACCAGTTCCGGAACCTTGACCGTGTCCTCGCCATGCTGCAGCCTGACAAGATGACGATGGCCTCCGCCCTCTTCGACAAGCTTGAGGCGCACCCGGTGATGAAGACGGCGCCCATCAACGAGCTGCCGCTCCCCCGCCAGTTTGTGGAATCGTGCGGTGTCACCCAGCTTATGCCGGCCCAGCAGCTGGCAGTCGAGGCAGGGCTCCTCCATGGGAAAGATCTGCTCGTTGTCGCTGCAACCGCGAGCGGCAAGACGTTCATCGGAGAGATGGCCGGGCTCAAGAACTATGTAGAAGGCCGGGGCCGGACGCTCTTTTTGGTCCCGCTCGTGGCGCTGGCAAACCAGAAGTACGAACGCTTCACGCAGCGGTACGGGAAACTGGCAAAGACCGGTCTCCTGACCGGGGTGAGCCGGCTGAACCTTCCCGAGACCAGGAAGGTTGCGGAGCGGAGCCCCCAGTCGCCGATCATTGTCGGTACCTACGAAGGCGTGGACAACATGATCCGCCGTGGCGAGAAAATGAGGAATATCGCAACCGTTGTCATCGATGAGGTCCAGATGCTCGAGGATAAGGACCGGGGCCACCGCCTCGACGGGATGATCGCCCGGCTGAAGTATCTCTGCCCACAGGCGCAGTTCCTCTATCTCTCGGCAACGATCGGCTCGCCAACGGTTCTTGCGAAAAAACTCAACTGCACTCTCGTCCAGTATGCCGAGCGCCCGGTGGGGCTCGAACGCTTTCTCATCTTCTCCGAACGCAAGCAGAAGATCCCCACAATCAAGCAATTGACAACCGAGGAGTACAAGCGCACCTCTACCAAGGGTTACCGGGGCCAGACGATCATCTTCACGAACGCCCGCACCCGGTGCCATACGATTGCCGAAGCCCTTGGCCAGCGGGCTGCAGCGTACCATGCGGGCCTCACCTCGCAGGAGCGGCGGGACGTTGAAACCCGGTTCGAAGGCGGCAAGCTGATGGCTGTCGTTACCACGGCAGCGCTCGGGGCCGGTGTGGATTTCCCGGCATCGCAGGTGATCTTCGATGCCCTGGCAATGGGCCGGGACTGGCTGAGTGTCCAGGAGTTCAACCAGATGGCGGGGCGTGCCGGCCGGCCGGACTTCCATGATCTCGGCCGGGTCGTTATCCTTGCCGAACCCGGCGGGAGCTATTCGCGGGAGAACCCGGGGACCGAGGAAGAGATCGCGATCAGGCTCCTCAAGGGTGAGATGGAGGAGGTGGCACCGGTCCACGATTTCGAGCAGAGCTCGGAGGAGTACGTGGCAAATGCGGTTGCGTGTGACGGGGAAGAGGCGGATATCAACCGTATCACAGGCATGATGGTCGGGAGTACGGAGCCGGTCCTTCCCGATCTCATTGCCCACCAGCTCGTGCAGAAGAAAGGGACAAAGCTGGTGATGAGCCCGCTTGCAAAGGTGATGGCCGAGCACTTCCTCGGTATGGAGCGGCTCCTTGAGATCGTGCGGTTGACAAAAGTGATGAAGGAGCCGGTTGATATCATCGCGGAACTCGAGAGCGAGGACGTGCACAAGGAGAAGACAAATGATCCCAAAACCCGGGGCAGCAAGCCGGGGGCGTCCTTAAAAGAGCCAGAAAAAGGAAGCGGGCATTCTCGTGGCGCGAAACGGAAACGGTAGGTACCCACGGGTCTTTTTTATATCGTGTACAACCGTGCGCTATCCGTAAAAACCTCCCCAAACCGCCTAAAATAACCTCTGTTTTCAAATCAGGATTAATATATTTATTTTACCGACAACATTATCTTTATAAGGGGGACTGCTCCACTAATGACTATGGAAGCAGTTGATGATCAGGAACTCCGGGTAAAAGAGGATCTCGCAAGCCTGACCCGGGCCCTGAAGCCGGACGACCTCAACCCGGACATGATGTTCTCCAAGACGCGGGGCATCCGGGCATGTACGCCCCAGTTTGGTACAACATCAAAATCCAGCGTGTCGGTCAGCGAGCGCCTCAAACGCGCCCGGCCCCCGACTGAATAAAACCATTTTTAAAAAAAGATTATTCCGGCAGCGCCCGGCATACCCACAGGTCGTAGATTGGATCGGCGGGATTCTCTTTTACCTCGACTTTACGGCCCAGTTCTTCGCCCCAGTCCCGGATAATGTTCGCTTCCGGCTCTGTTCCGACGGTGATGAGAGTCTCTTTTGTGACTGCCAGTAATTCGCCCACGATCCGGTGCCATATATCTTCCGAGAATGTGTTGATCTCGCCCATCATGATCCCGATGCCCTTTGGTACAGGGTCGATATACGCGGAAGTCTTCATTGCATCGAGCCACATGGTCTCCTCCGGGAGGAGACGGCCGGTGGCGAGGCCAAGCGAGAGGAGCGCCTCGTCATTGTCATACGAGAGCGGGGTAAACCCGAGATCCCGCAGCACGAGCGAGCCGACACCCGAGCCGCAACAGGCATCAATGCAGATCTCGCCCGACCTGGCCTTCCAGGACCCTGATATGAGGTTTGTGAGGATCCCCCGCCGCTTGGGGTTCAGGTCCTCGATGGATGGCGGCACCTCTGCTTTGAGGGCAAGGCTGTAATATTCCCGGACCGCTGCAGCCCATGATGCCCGGTCCTCCTGGTAGATCTCACCGTTCACATTCTCGAACTTCTCGATAAGGGTTGCGTTCGGGTTCCGGCAGAGGAATGATGCGGCGACCCAGCCGTTACCGTTATTGAACGCAAGGGCGATCGGGTCTTCTTTCTCGTCCAGCAGGAGCCGGCCTTCGTCTGCTACTGCAAGAGCAAGGGTGGTGTTATACCGGGGGTCGGGGAGCACAGAGAACTGCGGCTCCACAAATACGAGATCTTCAACTCCGAGAATTTCTGCGGCTTTCATGTTCCACGCTCGATCCGGAGGCCGTGCGGCGCCTCGATGGTCCCGTCGACTTTCGCGTCCTCGTGGAGGACAATCGATTTCGCTTTCACGTTGCCGAGGATATGGGCGCCTTTCCTTACGTAGACCGTTGATCCGCTCTCCACATTCCCGTGCACGGTGACGCCGCTGACAACCGTGATCTGGTTCTTTGCACGGAGACTGCCGAAGATGACCGTGTCCGCCTGGACATCGATGGACCCGGCCCGGATGTTCCCGTGAAGCCGGCAGTTCTTCCCGATTTTCATGGTCGAGGGGACACTGAAGAGCTTCATGTTCAGTTTCGAGCGTGCGGGGATCATGAGGGGGATCTCGGGCTTTCCCTCATCTTCACTGAACAGGTCGTCGATGATCCGGTCGAGCTCCTTCTCGCTCTCGATGTGGAGGAGGGTCATTAAGTAGATGATGATGAACATAAAGACCGGCATCGGGTTGCGGACCTCGATGTTGCCTTTTGCCTCGAACCCCTCTTTGATCTCGACCTTCTCCCCGATGTCAAGCGCCCCGTTCACCGAGAGTTTGCCGTTGATCTTCACGCCTTCGCCGATATACGCGTCCTCTTTGGCGATCACGTCGCTTCCGATCTCGCACCAGTTCCCGATCCGTGCATCGCCGTTGGCCCAGACGTATTCGCGGATCTTCGAGGACTCGCCTACGTACACGTCCGCGCCACGGAGCCCGTAGTCGATCTGGCAGAACTCACCGACAACGATGTTGTGGTCGGTCTTGATGCTGTGCTCCTGCAGTTCCGTCCCGTCTGGGAGGAGACAGTGCTTATGCCAGTTTTTGACGGATCGTTCCTTCACGCTAGTCCTCCGCCCGCCGCCATCAGGCGCCGAACTTGTGTGATTTATTGATAAGGTCGAGTGCGATTGGCAGGATGTCGACGCCGCGGATCCGGTTAAGCCCGCCTTTCGCACAACTGTATTCATCGTACCGGATAACGTCGTCCATCCGGACACCGTCGCCCCGGACAAGGACCGGCACCGGGTCGGCGGAATGGTCCTTGATGCAGCACGGTGTCGAGTGGTCGCCGCAGATGATGATGACGGTATCCTCAAGACCCAGGAGCGGTTCAAGAAGCACATCGATCTTCTCGATGAAGGCTTTCTTCTGTTCGGCAAGCCCGTCATGGCCGGACTCGTCGGCACCCTTGATGTTCAGGAGCACGAAATCCTTTGTTTTCAGCTCGTTCAGCGCAGCTTCGATCTTTCCCTTAACGTTACTGTTCTGCGAGCCGGTGGCTCCGGCAACTTCGATATGGGGGAGGCCGACTGCCCTGCCGATACCGGTGATGAGGCTTGCCGCGGAGATGACCGATCCTGACAGGCCGTATTTTTTATTGAACGGCTCGAAGTTCCCCATCTCGCCGGCGCCCCGCATCAGGACAACGTTGGCCGGGGCAAGCCCTTGTGCAAGCCGTTCCCTGTTCATCGGGTGGTTGAAGAGGATCTTCGTGGACTGCTTCACAAACTCGTTGCAGATCTCCGCGGTCTTGTCGTCTTTTGCGCCCTGCCTGAGCGCTTTCACGGTGAGCGGTGCAATGCCCTCCTTTTTCGGATCATTTGAGGAGACACAGTGGCTTAAGCCCTCGCCTTTCAGGGCGAGCGCAGCCCGGTGGCCGGCACCGGAACGGAAGACAAACTCAACGCCAAAACGGGAGAGGTCGACACCCTCCTGGATCGCCTGGCTCAGCGCTGCCGTGTCATGGATACGCCCCGCACGCCGGTCGGTGACGAGCCCCTGCGGGTTGACGGTAGCATAATTACAGCGGAACCCGATCATCCCGGGCTCCATGTGGATGCCGGTGCCTTCGCACTCGAGCGGACCCCGACCGGTATAGTACTTGTAAGGGTCGTAGCCCAGGAGGGCAAGGTGGGCGGTATCGGATCCCGGGCGGACACCCGGCGCGATGGTGTCCATTATCCCGCAGATACTTTCGGCAGCGAGCTTGTCGAGGACGGGTTTTTTTGCCGCAGCAAGTGGCGTGACATTCATAAGCGCCGGGCAGGGGCGGTCGGAGATCCCGTCAAGAACGATGAAAAGGATCCTGTTAGCGGTCATTCGTATGGAATGGTTGGGCGGGCCGGGTAATTAGGTTCTCGGTTAATCGGGTGGCTTTCCGCAGACGTTCTTGGGGGCTTTGGCAAGATTAGCCCTTGCCACTGGGCACCCCCCGGCAGTGATGGGACGGATGTCGGTTTCCGTGAAACGTCCCCGAAAAATTTTTTTCAGAAACGGTAATAAATTGTGCAAAACCCGACAGGCGTTTTGCGCGTGTGGCATCGTTTCCACAATACGGTCCTTACCCCGCCAATTTTTTCTGCCTCCCCCCCCGCTCGCAATTTTCCAATCGCGATTCGATCGATCAGCCGGCCTGTTCGCGCCGGACAAAGAAAACAATTGCAGGTAACACAACCTGATTGTAGGATAATTAACCTACAATCGCCTCACGATCTTTCACCCTGCGATCGCGAAAAAAAGTATTCCGGGTCCAGATGTCCGGTCACGCATCGCTCTTCTTATCCGGCACGATTGCTGAGAGCACGACCGAGAGGACCGAAAGCACGATGCCTGCTGCGATTGTCACGTTGAACCCGGACAGGAATGCAGCAGGGTCAAGATCGGCGAATGGGACAATCCCGCCGCCGCTCGCCGTTGCGAAGGTGAAGAACGCCGCATAGACTGCCGTCCCGAGCACGCCGCCGAAATAGATGGTGGTCACCATCAGCGAGGACCCGGTATCAACCTCGCCCGGTGGGGCGCTCTCGATAATCCTGCTCGCGGCAGGTCCGGCAGCCATCCCGAAGGACACCCCCATCAGGATGAGTCCGGCAAGGAGTGGGACGATCCCGGCCTCCGGGGAAATGACTGCAAAAATGGCACTGTAAATGACGACAACTGCACAGGCAGCCACCGTAAATGTCCGGCGGCCGCTGTTGTCCGACCACCGTCCGACCGGGACGCTCATGATGGCGATAATTGCCGGAGGAATCAGGAGGCACAGGCCGCTTGTCATGAGATCGAAGTGCATCTCCAGTGTCAGGTAGAACGGGAGCAGGTACAGGATACCCATGAAGATGACATTCACCAGCAGGTATGACATGATGACCGAGGAAAACTGCCACTTCCGGAAGATCCGTATGTTCAGGAACGGCTTCGGGGTCGTGAGTTCGCGGGCAATAAAGATGGCTGAACACAGCAGGCAGAGCGCCCCGCAGGTGAGGACCAGCGGGTCTGCTACCCCGCGGGCTGCAACCTCTTCCAGCACAAAGGTACAGAACACCATGGCACCAAAGAGCGTAACTGCCCCCGGGTAATCGAATGCCGCGGTCCGGGCCACGGGCCTATCGTTCGGGATCACCCGGGCCGCAAAGATGATTCCTATGATGCCGATCGGGATATTTACCAGGAAGATCCAGTGCCACGACAGGTACTGGGTGAGGATCCCCCCGATTGCGGGCCCGGCTGCAAACCCGATGGACGCCGACGCGGCGATAACGCCAAGCGCCGTGCCCAGCATATTCGCCGGGAGATACCGGATGCAGAGCAGCGGTGCAACGGCTGCAATCATCGCCGCCCCGACACCCTGCACGATCCGTGCTGCGAGCAGGATATCAAGCGACGGGGAGATCCCGCAGGCTGCAGAACCGAGCGTGAAGATTGCAAATCCGAACAGGAACAGTTTTTTTGCAAGACCCCGGCCTGCAAGCTTCCCGAAGACGAGGAGGAGCCCTGCCATCATGAGCAGGTAGGTGATGATCACCCACGCGATCGTCCCGGTGTCCGTACCGAAATCCGTAGCCATTACCGGGAGTGCCACGTTCACGATCGAACCGTCGATACCATCCATCACCACGCCGAGAGCCACGGCTGCGAGCAGGAGCTTCTGCCTGGTGGGATCGGCGATGATGGAAGACATGGAGTACAGTATAGGTTGGAAAATTCAATAATGTTCGGAACACCGGCACCGGAATTTGCGGTACTGTTGAGGCCCCCGTATCGCTGAAAAAAGATTACTTGGTCGAGATCAGGGTTGCGACCTGCTCGACTTTTGACTTGACGACCTCGACCCTGCGGGTGGGGTAGATGGTCTTGACTTCCTTGAAGAGATCGCGGGAGATCTCGCCCGAGACGATCCCGTTGAGGAGCGTTGTTAAGTCCCATGCCTGTGCCTGGGTGGCAAGTGCCTTGGTAATAGTGTTCCGGATCGCGTGCTCCTGGGTAACATTTGCCCGGGCAAACGTGTAGCAGCAGATGGTCAGGTGGACCTTCTTGCCGTCCTTGGTCACGATCTGCACATGGGTGTCGATGCGGGAGCTCCGGCGCTTGACGAGCGAGCGGAGATAGTCGCGGGTGACCTCGTGGCCGACGAACTCGGTGTATGCCGCATCGCCGGTGACGGTTGCGATCTTAAAGCTCATCTTGACATGCTGTTTTGCGTAATCATTAGTGATCTCGCCGAGCGTTGCGGTCATGATGCGGCCGACAACGCTCTCAGCATCGTTTGCAATGGTATCGCCGATGTACGCCGTGCCGAGGGTTTCGGGGACGTGCACCTTGAACCAGCTTTTGGCTTTCCAGCCTTCAACTCTTCTTCCTACCTGTTTCTTCTTTGCCATATTATCACCTTTAAGGATTATTCTGCCGCGGAACAACGCCTGAAAGCGTCTTCCGCTATTGCCAGATTCATCAGATAATCGTCAATGGACGCAATGACCGACCGGGCCTGGGTGCCGGTGATCATTGTGATCACGCGGTCTCCTTCTGCAACGGTCGTCATGCTTTGCAGGTTATCCGGTTTCAGCGATGCTGCAATGCACCCTGCACGTTCGTGCCGGGTGGTGATCGTTCCTTCGATCTGCATCATGAGGCAGTCGCCTCCTGCCAGCCTTTGGTGAACATCTCGATCCGGTCACAGGGAATGGTTGCCCCTGCTCTGAGGACGTGTCCGCCGCCGCTTCCGCCACATGCATCTGCAAGCCTCTGCATGAGGGGCCCGATATCCGCCTTTGCACCGGAAGGGCAGCGTGCCGAGATATGGCATCTGCCGTTTCCCTGGGCATAGACGAGGACGGGTCTTGTTTGCAAAAGGTCGCGGACAAGGATGTCGGCAACATCGCTTGCGATCGTTATGCCCTGCACTTCAAAGATCCCGGGGGATCCATCGAGCGGGCGGGCGGTTTTGACTGCTTCGATGATATTCATGCGGTGCTGACGGGTGATCTCCCATGCCTGTTCTATGCCGTGGGATGACCGCAGGCAGAGCGTTGCCCCGATCTCGCCGTTGCCGGTCTTGCCGCAGGCATCGATGACCGCGGCCAGGGCGTGGGCGTCCTCAATCACCTCGCGCTGGAGGTGGAGGGTGTCGCCATACGTTGAGAACAGGCTTCCTGCGGAGGTGCCCTTTGCCGATGCAAGAACGACCCGTGAGAGGAGGGTATCGAGCCGTGGCCCGTTCCCTTCCTGCCGCGTGTCGTGTGCAGCGTCGAGGATGTCGGCGATCAGGGGCTCGTTGCCGCTGACCCCATCGAGGTACGGGCTCGTTGCCATGTACCACCGCTCGGTCATGTCCCTGCCCGGGAGCAAAAGCCCGCGATCGGGGACGATGATCCCGTTTGCGATGGCATCGTTGAAGATCTCGATGTTCTTGCCCACGAACTCCTGCCCGTCGCCAAGAATGCCGGGGATGACAAGGCCCGCAAGATCGCGGTTGTCCCCCAGTGCCTGTGCAACGTAATAGGCCATGCCGGCTGCCGTGAGTTCGCGGTCGCCGTCGATACCTGCAAGGCGGGGGTTTGCAATAAACTCACCTTCGAACCGGACAAGGTGGTGGTCCACCACCATGGTCGTCTTCGGCAGGTCATCCCGGCCGGAGCCGAGATCGCAGAGCAGGTACGCGGCATCGCCCGTGAGATCAGAGGCTTTAACCTCGGGTCGCACCCGGAGCCTGAACCTGATACCCGCACGCAGCATCGCGTGGCAGAGGATCGAGGCAGCGGCTATGCCGTCGGCGTCGTGGTGTGCGAACACTTCCACGAACCCCTGCCTTTTGATCTGTTCTGCAACGGTTTCTGCTGCGGTTTCAAGCGACATGGTTATCCGGACGATTAATACTGACTTATCTGGAGAGCAGGATCTCAGCCTGGTCGGGCTTGTACACGAACTCTTTCGGGAGCTTCTTGCTGCCGGTGTAGTACTTGACAAGCCGGCGGACCTTGGATTCGCACAGCTGAAGCTGGCGTTTGTTGTGCAGGTCCTTCTTGTTCTCGGCAAGGTGCTTTCTCAAGCCCAGTGCCTTGCTCATCAGGTCGCGGAGATCCTCGGGGATCTCGGTTGCGACCTTGTTCTCGCGTAAGATCTGACCGATACGCTTGCCGGTAGCGAGCTTTACGTCGGGAACGCCGTGGCGGTCCCGGAGAACCAGTCCGATCTTTGCGCTCGATGCGCCTTCCTTCCTCAGTTCGAGGATGATCTTCTCGATTGCCTTTGTGTCCGTTACGGACCACGCGGGTGCCTGTTTCCGGTAGGGGCGCACGGAGCATGACTTGCCCCTTCTGCGGGCGTGCATTCGTGCCATTGTGTAGTCTCCTGGATAGATCAGAACGTAAGTCCAGAAAAGTCGAGTATTGGTTACTGACTCTCTGTAATCCCAAAGCCTGAAAGTTTTGAGGCAGTGCGGTGTCGCACGTCGGACTTACATCTGTCAGCACATTGTTAAAAGTGCTTACCATCATTCGACGGGAGGTATAATAAGGGTTGTGGAGGGGGAGGGTCTGGATTATTGCCCTATCCGCTGCATTTCCCGGTCCAGTACCTGGCGGCATAATCTACCCTAATTCCCTGGGAATCCACAACCTCAATGCCGGTTCCCTGGATAATCATCCTGCAGTTTGCAGTGTGGGGGCCGATTCTCATGTCGCACCCTGAAGTCAGGTTCCTCTCATCCGTTGTTGTAACGATATATCGTTTTTCCGAGATTGCAGACCATACCGGTGACCGGATCTCCTGGCCGGGTGCCAGTGTAAACTGGTTTTCTGACAGGATGGTTCCGGCAGCATCGGTAACGGATACGGTGATGATATGTGTCAGGTCTGCATCTGAATTGATCACGGTATAGATCGGTTTGGGATTTCCGGTATCAACGGATCCCTGCATGGACCAATCTCCCAAAAAAATGCAAGGATTAATTCCTGAATGAGCATCCGGGTCAGCGATATCGATGATCCCCCGCCACCCATTCCCCAGTTCCAGGATGAAATGCGAGGTCTCTGTGCCATCACGGGTAATGGTGAAGTTAAAATCCCGACGTGAATCCAAAGGAGCAATCCTGTGTTCGGTCCATTGGCCCGGGGAAAGCAGGATCGTTCCTTCATACACCTGCTGCCGGGTTACTTCGTCCGTGACAAGGATATGGACGGTATGGGCTTTGGCGGTATCCTGGTTCGTTACCTCAAAGAGGCTTTCCGTGGGAGGATAACCGGTGACAAGCAGCACGAGCACAATGGAGAGAAGGACAAATGATCCGGATGCGAGTGCGATTATCTTTTTTGAACCGGATCCTGCGGGATTTACATTACTGGAATTTTCTCCTGGCTGTTTTTCCAGTTCCCTGATGAGGACGTGAATTGCAAGATACATGATCGGGATGAGAAGAACTGTTGCAAGAAGGTTGGAGAACGACTCATGCCCGGCAGTATTTTTCCGGAGTGACACTGAGATATCGATGAACAATACGCAAAAGAATGCGGCGCTAAAAAGCACTCCAGCGATCCGGTGATGTGGATAGCGCACAAGAATGAACAGAATGACCACAGCACCCATGGCGTATGCAAGGACGCAGAGCGCTGCCGGAATACCGTTCAGCTCAAGGCCGAACAACTGCCATTTCCACCTGGTACTGAATGCAACGGTGAATGCCAGAGAGGTCAGGACAAGGATCGCGATAAGTCCAGAAAAGAGGATAGTATCAAGTAATCGTATGATTTTTTTCATGACGTATTCCCCCATATGCCGGAAACCCTGCCCCTTTAGTGCACTGATCCCGTGTCCATCAGGACTCGCCGGTCCAGGTGTTTCAGTTGTCATGGTTTTACCGAGGCGGAAATCAGATGACCCCCATCCGCCGTTGTACGGATGGCATTGATACCCATGATTTCCCGGCCCTGGAGTGTATCTTTAAAATGGATCAGTTCCCCCCGTTCCCCGTCATCAGCCAGGACCCGTATCGATACACTTTCTGCCGGAAGCGAATTGGAAGAGAACCGCTCTGACAGGAGCTGGAAGGATGCCTGCGCATCAACATCTTCCGATGAGACCGTCTCGCTGATAATAGATCCGGACTTATCGAGCACGATCTCTTTTTTGTTACTGAGGATGACCCCGTAGTGGTCATCTTCGATATAGGCCATATGGATAACAACTGGTGGTGTACCCTCCCCAGCAACCGGGTCCTGTGACCAGTTCCACATACGTGCTCCGTTCTGGTCGAGCATGACCAGATACGGGACGGCCTTTTGCCCGTCAGCGGTTTTGGAAGCCCCGAAGATGAGATAGCCCTTTACGGACCCGTCAGCAGTCCCAAGGGGGATGATGTTACAGGGTGTCATGACAAACTGGTATTCTGTTCTTCCGTCCGGACTTATCTTTGAGATGAGGGTATCATGCGAGGGCGTGGCATAATGTACTGTATCGGACGGGAGATGGGTAACGATAAATGCGGTAGCGAACGGGATGACGAGGATATAAACGATCATCAGCCCGACCATTGCGATAAGGAGCAGGATGAGCGGCTGTACCTTAGGAGTCGTAACACTTTCCTTTGCAATGGCTACCAGAGTGTCATCATTCTCCTGTTGTTCAGGCGCCGGTTCGCTCTCTTGTTTTCCTGCAAGCAGAATGATGAGCAGGATGACCGGAATTGCGAGGCAAACCGCATAGTGGACTGAGAACAGTTGTTGTCCTGCAGTGTTCTGCCGGATGGTAACCGATGAATTGAGAAACAGGAAGCCGAAGTAGGCAATGGATGCAAGTGTCCACGCAGTCCTGTGCTTGGGGTATTGCACCAGCAGGAATATCAGGATTAACGCCGCGGCAGCCCTTGCAAACAGGAAGGCTCCCGCGAGAGGGCCTGCCAGCCTTGTCCCGAAAAACCAGTCCTCCCAGTTGATGATAAAGACAAACATGAACATCAGGAACGAGAGGGTGAGGATCGCGATGAGAAATCCTGAGAGTACACTCCTTATGGCTTCGATGATTTTGTCATGTTCCATGGTATTCACCGGGTTGTGTATCCAATAGCGGAAATTGAGCGATGGTTATATCTTCGAATATTATCCGGATATTTCACTCAAAACTATAAAAATATAGTAATCCATCAGTTCCCCTGTCATCATAGTAATTACCGATTACCCCATCAGGTTACTCTCTCAAAGGCTGCTCCCGTCACCCCTAAATACCCCCGCCGCCCACCACTCATTACCTATGACACCCGAACCCATCGAGCTCCACCCGATAGGCTTTGTCCGCTCACCTTACAAGGCAAGGGGCGACGCCCCCCGTCAGGGTCGTCTCTTGGATACCATATCTGAGATCGTGATTGACGAACAATACCGTCCCGCCCTCCTGCAGATAGAAGGACGGAAGCACCTCTGGATCCTCTGCTGGTTTGACCGGTCAGACCGGTCGGTTCTCCGGGCAGTCCCGCCCGGGTCCTCCGCTGAGAAAGGGGTGTTTGCCATCCGCTCGCCCGACCGCCCGAACCCGGTCTCGCTCTGTATGGTTGACCTCATTGAAGCAAAAGGCGGCGTGCTGAAGGTGCGGGGGCTGGATGCCCTTGACGGGACGCCGGTCATCGACATCAAGACGTACTCATCCGATATCGATTGTGCCCGTGACGGATGACCTGGAAGGGCTGGTAACCGGGCCTGGCAATCTTTTATATTCCTGCCCGTGATAACAATCGTTCATGAAACGCGTCACTGCAAACGAACTGGTGGATATCGGCTGCATCATCACCTTTATCCCCTCCCTTCTTACCGGGCTCGTGCTGTACTTTTTCCTCCCATCCGGAGGGGGCCGGGGCGGCAGTTGGGTAACCTGGCTGGGGGTCCCCCGGTATGACTGGGTGCTCTGGCACGACATTGCCAGTTTTGCGTTTGCCGTACTCCTCGTTATCCATCTTCTCCTGCACTGGAGGTTTTTCAGAACTATCAGAAATACGCTGGGCCCGGAGGCAACGGACGAATGCGCAGCGGAAGCGTGAGATGTTCACGAAACCTTCCTTTTTATGTGATCAGGTTCCAGGAGAATTGCTGAGGCAATCCTATGAAAATCACAAATGTTGCACACGTTGTGTCCGGCCCCAACCCGCACCACGTGGACGCCCGGAAGATCTATGATACCGCGCACGCTATGGCAGTCGTCATCACGCTGCAGCCTGGTGAGGCGCTGAAAAAACATATCACGCCGGTCGATGTTTTCTTCTATGTTCTTGAAGGCACCGGTGTCGTGGAGATCGGCGACGAGAAGCAGGTTGTTTCAAAAGACATGCTCGTCGAGAGCCCGGCGCGCATCCCGCATAAATGGACAAATGAGTCCGGTGCCCTGTTCAGGGTACTCGTGGTCAAGGTGCCCAAACCAACCGAAGAGACTAAACTGCTCTGACCCTGCCTTTTTGGCATTCATCATTTATTTTAACAACCGGGCATTCACAAGCCCGCCCGCAATCCTTGCAATACCCGGACGTGCCGGCATTTTCGCGGATTGTTGGAATGCCGCGTCTCCCTCGAGCGTGATATGAATGCCGGATCAGGTCCCGGATCACTCCTTCTGCCCGGCACTGCTGAAACGGTACGCTCCTTTCGGGACCCGGATTTCGAACCGGGCTCCCCTGCCAAATGTCCCCGTCTCCTGAATGGTGATATTGGTGATCTCAAGAATTTCCCGTGAGAGGAAGAGCCCGAAACCGGTGTTCTGCCCGAACCCCCGCTCGAAGATCCGGTCTTTGTTCTCATCCGGGACACCGCCGCCGTTATCCTCGATCATGATAACAAGCCCGGTCGGTGTATCCCTGGCCGAGATGTGGACCTCTGACATGCTCTTCCCCCCGTACCTGAGGGCATTATCGACAAGATTGTAAAACACCTTTTCCAGCATCGGGTCAGCAAAGACCTCGAGTCCCGGGCAGTCGATCGTAACCTTCACGGCCGGTTTTGCGAGCGGCAGAATGACCCACGACACGACTGCGTCCACATCCTGCCATGCCGGTAATTTCAGGCCCATCTTCTGGTAATCCCGGGTAAACGAGATCTGCTGGTCGATGATCTCGGAGATCACCTTCTCTTTTGCAATGAAATCGATCATCGCTTGATCAGTTGTATAATCGAGAGAAAGTTCGAGATATGTCCTTAAGGCCGTGAGCTGGTTGAGGATGTCGTGCCGGGTGATACTTGAGAGGAGGTTGAGTTTCTTGTTCGCCTGGTACAGCGCCTCTTCTGCCCTCTTCCTCTGGGTGATGTCCCTTGATACCCCCAGAACCCCGGAGATCGCGTTGTTCCTGTCACGGAGCGGGACAAGGATCGTGTCACTCCACAGTTCTCCCGATGGCAGAGGCAGGTTGCTCTCGATCTTGACCGTCTGGCCGGTCTCGATTACTTTCCTGATATTCCCGCGCTGACGCTCACCCTCAGTGGCCGGGAACAGGGCGGAACGGGGCTTTCCGATAATCTCTGCCGGTGATTTCTGTACAGCGGCCGCAGCAAAGGAATTGACGTACGTGACGCGGTCTTTGGTATCGATGATGTAGATGAAATCCTGTGCAGATTCGGCAAGCGACCGATAGCGCTCCTCGCTCTGCTGGAGCTGGACCTGGGATTCGGCAAGCCGTTCAAAAACCGGATCAATCTCATGCGCGAGCCGGGCAAGTTCGTCGACGCCGGAATCATCGGGTGTATCTTTTGTGCCGTCTGTATCCGTTCTCGTCCGCATGGTGCGGATCATGTTGTTGAGGCGGGAAAGAACAACCCTGTCGATGAAGAGCAGGACGAATGTGATGAGGAAGACGCCCGCAACCGCCAGGCTGAGGATGAAGGTAACCATCGTTGCCTCACCCGTCTGGTGGATTGTCCGTGGTCCGGAGACACGGATATAGTATTGTCCGGCTTCCCCAAGGTCATCCATGTATGCATACCCGGTGATGGTATCGGGATTTTCCGCAACAACGACAACCGGTTTTTCAGGAGTTATGCCCGCAATGATGCCTGTCAGTGTCTGGTTGCCGGAGATTTCCATTGACGAAATGATTGTGACCGTGCTGCCAGTACGGGCAGAGAGACCCGCAAGGTACCGCTCATCGGCCCTCCGTATAATGTGAAACGATCCCTCCCCCGGCCCTTCATACGTGTCCATCAGGATCGGATGGGATGAAACGATGAGCGGGCCTGATGAGCTTTTCAGGATTACGTAGGATCCTTTGCTCGAATTAATGATGTCTGAAGACGTGCTGAAGGTACGGATTTGCTCAATTTCGATTTTGGGAATATCCTCTGCCTCGCGGAAGCTGGGATTATACCCTTCTGCAAGGATACGATCTCCTGAACGGTTGAACGCGATCACTCCCTGCACATCGAACCGTTCAAAAAAATCATTGTCGATATTTGCATCGATCCAGCCCGGGTTCTCGCCCTGCGCAAAGCGATACGTGTCCATCCACGCAGCCCAGTCGCGGGTAGTCGACTGCAGGCTTTTCTGGTCTGTAGACAGCGAACTCTGGGCACGCTGGACGGTCGTGATCACCTCTCTCTCTTCGAGCATACAGTAACTTTCATCCATCGTGATGAGGGAAAACACGGCAACAAATGCGAATGTGACTATAAGGGCAATCCCGATCCCGAGCAGTAGTTTGGTCCGAAGGTTCATTTCCGCGTCCCGCTATCCGATTCGGATATAAGAGCAGTTCCGGATTCAGTATCGTCCAATTTAAATATTTGCTTAAAATTCTCATTAGGTGCAAAGGTCGGGATCTCAAGAACAACACGATGTGAAGGTCCGCACCGCCGATGGGGAAAAACATGGAGTGGGGGGAGATCAGCCGTTGGCGATCAGCCGCGAGATATAGTACCGGGCCCAGACGAATGCCACGGTTCCCCCGCAGATGTCCCCGGCAACGATCCCCCACCAGATCCCGTGCTCGCCATAGCCGAGAACGATCCCGAACAGGTACGCAAAGACCGCAATGAAGACGAGGTTCCGCAGGACGGTCATGATCAGCGATGCCATTCCCCGGCCCGTTGCCTGGAAGACCGCTCCCGACATGACTCCCGGCGGGATGAACGGGTAGAAGAAACACATGACGGCAAGGAAGGCAGCAATCTCCGGTGCGAGATGGGCGCTTTCCGGTGAATACGTGAAGATGACAGCGATCTGCCGGGCGAAGATATAGGTAAGGGCGCTGACGACAAGGGCGATGGCAATTCCGAGTGTTATCGAGAACGTATGAGTGGTGCGGATCCTCTCGAATTTTCGTGCACCATATGCAGCCCCGGCCACCGAGATAACTGCCGTACTGATAGCGACCATGGGAATGATGGCAAAGAAGACGACACGCCATCCCGCGGTATAGACCGCGACAGCATCGGTACCTGCTGTTGCGACAAGCAGGCCGTTGATGAAGATCGCGATGGCCGACATGAGGAAGAATTCGACACTTGCCGGGAGGCCGACACCGAGAATGTCCCGTACAGTCTTCCAGTCCCACGAGAATGTCTTGTACGAGATCGTAACGTACGTGTCCTTTTTGATGAAGAACCAGTAGAGGAGAATGCAGGAGGTCATAACAAGAGAGACGATCATCCCCCACGCTGCCCCGGCAATGCCCATGCCTGCCCCGTAGATGAGGAGCGGGTCGAGGATGATATTCAGGATCGAAGATGCACCCATGACGTACATTGCCCGTTTCGCATCCCCTTCCGCACGGAGGATCGCGTAAGCGACGTTGGTGAAGAGGAGGAGGGCCATGCCCAGAAAGATGATCTGCCCGTACTCGGTTGCAAGACCGGCCGTATCCCCGGCGCCGAAGAGCGTGACGATCGGGTCGGTAAGGATCATCAGGGGAACCGTGAGGACTGCCGACAGGACAACGACAAACAGGAGGGCGTGGACTGCTGCATTATCCGCCCCCACCTTGTCCTTTGCACCGATGCGGCGGGAGATGAGGGAGGCCGCACCGGCCCCGAGGCCGTTGCTCAGTCCTATGAGGATCATGAAGAGCGGGGTGACGAAACCTACTGCCGCAAGGGCGTCAGAACCAAGGCCCGCCACCCAGATGGCATTCACGATATTATACGTGGACATCAGGAGCATTGCGGCGATCATGGGGCCGGAGAGCTTGATGATGGCCTTCTTCGGGTCGCCCATCAGGAGCGCGATGCCTGCCGTGGCGGGCGCACCTGGTGCAGTCTCTGGTACCGGGTTGTGGGGATTATTTTCCTGCATCATACCGTTCTCCTGTCTCCTGCAGACACCTGTGGCTGTTCTCTGCTACCGTGCGCATCAGGGCATTGAGCATCTGCCGTTCGTTCTCTGAAAGACCGGTACAGATCCGTTCTTCCCATTCGTGGTTTATGGCTTTGAGGATCGGTGTCACCCGTTCGCCTTTCTCTGTGAGGAAGAGGCGGACCGCCCGGCGGTTGGAAGGATCGGTGATCCGCCGGATATACCCGCCATCCTCAAGTTTCCTGACCGCCCGTGCAATCGTGCCCTTGTCGAGGTGGTAATGCCGGACAAGGGTATCCTGCATGATATTCTGCCTCCTTGAAAGGAGTATCAGGACCGGGAACTGCCCGGCCGAGAGACCCAGCGGACGGAGCCGGTCATTGAGGAATATGAATTTGCTGCGGTTTGTGAGGGAGATCACCGCACCGAACGGGATATCTTCACAGATGGGAGATTTCATGTGTACCACAACAGGTTGTGGTCTGGAGGCATAAACGTTGTCAGCGCAACAATTCTTTGCCTGTGCGGTAAGCCTCCTGAAATGATTTTTTTGGTTGCGCACCGAAACTGCAAAAATTGAAGAATTCAGATGACCGTGACTGTCATCGTACCGGAACTCAGCTTCTGGTAGTTGCCGGTCGAATCTGCAAAGGTCATGGTTGCTGCACCGAGCGTGTAGGTCCCCACCTTGTCAGCGGTGACCTCATAGGTAACGGTGTAGGTTTCTCCTGAAGCAATGGGCTTCTCAAGCTTGCCTGTTACGGTCTTGCCGATGAGTCCGGACGGTACATCCGCATCGTCAATCTCCACATCGGAGATGCTGCCGGGCAGGTCGTTTTTCACGGTGAGAGTCACGACCGATTTCTTGCCGACAATGATCCGGGTGGGCGTTGCCGTCTTGGTGATCTGGACCACGTCCGTGCCCTTGCCTTCGAGCCTGATCGGGTTTATGATGATGGGTGCCGATTTGTAAAACTCAATATCGCTGGGATTGGAATACTGAGCGGCGACCTCATCCCCGATATTCTCGATAATGATCTCGTTTGGTGCACCCCGGTTCACTATGTCCGTGACTTCGAATTTGTACTCGTAGGGATTGCCCTCGGAGATGTAGTCGACATGGTTCTGGTTTGCATACCAGACGAAGTCCGGGGAAAAGAACAGGTACCATGCGGACATATTCTGGCTGTAGTAGGCAGTCCTGAAGTCATTGATGTTATACGTGAAGTTCAGGTTCTTATTGACGAGCCGTTCGCTGCCAATCTCCTTGCCGTTCACGCTGATTCTCATGAACGAACGTCCGCCGCCTGGCTTCTCGGAATTCGCACGGGCGGTCATGGTCAGGTACACTTCAGATGATGTCGGGGAATCCAGCGTGACCGGGACATCCTCACCATAGGGCACCGTTAGTGCCTGGCCGGATTGTCCTGCCGGGACTGTTGTTGGCAGGGCTGTTGTTTTTCCGCTATCAGTACATCCTGCAATGAAAACTGCAGTAACCAGCATAAAGGCCAGAAAGCCCATACTTGCAAATCGTCTCACAATAACCATCCAACGTCTATAATTTTAATCAATTTGATATTTATGTTTAATTATTTGATTTTTGAAAGAACAATCCTGAAATAAAATTCAGAATGTGGTATACCCGAATACAATTCTCCATTATTCCGTTACACGCGTAACCGGGCATGATGTCCTGTGCAATCCCCGTGGAAACTAAATTCGGATAATGATGATTTTTGAGACACTACCGGTGTAATTCACGACATGATCTCAACCATTTATTCAACAGGTTTATTTGTAATTGCCATGGATAATATTGAGGTGTTTTTATGAAGAAAGTGCTCGTTCTTACTCTCGTTGGATTTTTATGTATCCTGATGCTTGCAGCAGGATGTACTAACACGTCTGGAACAACCCCGGCAGCTGCCACATCACCTGCAACAACGGCTGCAACAACGGCTGCGGCAACTCCGTCAGCCTTACCGGCAGCAACAACGGTGACCGGGCCAACATGGTCCGGAACCTGGGACTCGACATTCGATGGAGACTCATCCCATCACGTAACGATTCTGGTTCAGACCAATGAAACCGTTACCGGTACGTATGCATATCATGAAGGCAGGATCTCCGGAACGGTACAGGGAACGCATCTCATCGGGAAATGGTTTGAGTATGAAGGGGTTGAATCAGACCGGGATTCCGGGCCGATTGACTGGGTCCTGTCATCCGATGCCAAATCCTTTGAAGGAACCTGGGCATATGGTGAAGACGGTCCGGATGCAATGATTGACAGTCCAGGAAAATGGACCGGTACAAGGACTTCTTAAAATCCGGGTTATTCATCAACTGGTGTTTCAGATCCGGTTTTTGATATCTATTTGGGGAAATCATCCGGACTCCCCTTATTTTTTCCGGCAGGAACCGCAGTGGCAGAATCCGGCCGACGGTTTCCCGTACCCTTTTTATCTCCCGCACAGAATAGAGATAGATACGCAATGGACAAGATCCCCCTTGAAACCAGCGGCGAGGAATCAGCAATCCGGTTCCGGGACTGTTTCTCCGTACGGTACATCCAGTCCGCAGCCCTCCTCTGCCAGCTTGGTTTTTCAATCGAGCAGGAGTACCGCGGGGTCCGGGACATCCCCGCCGAGGTCCTGCTCCGGCACGAGGCTTTCAATCTCAACTCCGTCCTTTCTTCGGTTGCCTTCCTCGAATCCACCATCAACGAGCTCTACGCCGATGCCTCCGACGAGGCATATTTCTTTACGGATGAGAAGCACGAAGCGCTCCTGCAGCGGATCCACGACAGGTGGACAAACGCGAAGAACTTCGACCGTGCCCCGGTGCTCACAAAATACCAGAAGATCCTCACCATTGCGGAAAAGCCACCGTTTGATGAGGGTGACCCGGCGTTTGCGAATATCCGCGATCTCATCGAGATCCGGAACTATTTCATGCACTACAAGCGGGAGTGGGTGGTTGTCCGCGAAGGCCGGGCTCCAAAAGAGAGCGAAGAGACCATCACGGAAAAATTTGAGAAAGTACTGCGGAAGAAGTTCGCCATCAACCCGCTGGCTGCAAAGAACGTGCCGTTCTTTCCGGACAAGTGCCTTGGCCACGGGTGTTCGGAATGGGCGGTGGTCAACAGCCTGATCTTCACCGACGAGTTCTTCCGCCGGCTGGATCTTCCGGCGCCGTACGAGGGTGTGCGGGGCGAGATGGCGACACGATAGGATTGCCGTATAATACGGTCACCGGATAAGAATCGCCACCCCCTTGTGCCCGTTGGGCATATTGCGGGAGCCTTCTGTCCGGCTGCAGGTAATACGTTGTCATCCCCATTGGGGGTGCCTTGGCGGCGGGGCGAACCTTCGGGAGCGTCAGAATTTTATCAGATCAATTTTACCGATCAAAAAAGAAAAATCGTATTGTTAAAAGAAATCGTCACTTCTTCTTTTTCTTGCCCGCATGCTCATCCTTTGCCATCGACATCAGGTCGATGATATAGGAACCTTCCTTGCCCACGCTGACGATCCGCTCGTCACCCTGTGCCATCTTCTCGAGGTTCAGCTCGTAGGAGCCGGGTGAGACGATCCGTATGGTCTCGACCCGGTCATACATCTCCACCTCTTTTTTGGTTTTCGTCTCCTGGACTTCGAGGACTTCCTCTTTGGAATCCTCCGCGATCTCGCTGATGGACTTCTCCTCTAATACATCGTCGTTGATGTCCCCTTCCTTGACATAGAGAAATTTCTTGTTGCCGCAGCTGGCGCATCCTTTGAGGATCTCCGTTGACCCGTCCTTATATTCCCGCCCGCATTTCGTACACTTGTGCGGCATCGTCTTCACCCGAAGTATTCAAGCATCGTCTCGTACAGGTTCTCAACATTCCTGCCCTCGAGGCCTGAGATGGCGACAACCGGGTGCTGGGGGAACGCGCTCCGGATCCGTGCCGGCGCCGAATCGGGGAGATCGATCTTGTTGGCCACGATGATGACCGGAAGGTCGCGTGCCTCGATGATCCCGATCATCATGATGTTGACCTGCATGAACGGGTCGAGCGTCGAATCGAGCATGTAGATCACGCCGTCGATATCCTCGCGCAGCCAGTGCATGGCTTCGGCAACGCCCTCGGTAGCTTCCCGTGCGCGGATGATCGCCTCGTCCTTCTCCATCCCGAACTCAAGGAATTCGTGGTAATCGATTTTCGTCGTGACACCGGGCGTGTCCACGATATCCATCATCACCGTGTTGCCGTTTGCTCCCGAGATGATGATATCCTCCTTCTTCCTCGCCCTGCGGGTCTCGTGCGGGATCTCGCTCACCGGGCCGAGCGCATCGCCGGTCCAGTCCCGCGCAATGCGGTTTGCAAGTGTTGTTTTACCGGCGTTCGGTGGACCATAAATGCCGATGCGGGTCCGCTTCTTTTTGAAAAATGTATTGAGGAAGTTAGCAAATTTCTTCTTCACTTTACCGTAGGTCTGGGTAAAAATCTTCAATTGACACCTCGATTCCCCGGTTCTGACCCCGGGTAGTGTGAACCTGCCATAGTATGTAGGTACTGTATTGAATACGCACTTTATTAGGTTTCTCGTAACCTGCACAACCGGTTCCGCCGGAAACGGGTATTGCGGACAGCCTTGTATTACTGTGGAGCATGAAAACATGCCACTGCCAAAATGGATTTATACATGGGGATGGGAGTATGCTAATTGTAAAAAGCACTTCAAGGAGGTGACTCATGAAAAAGACATCCAATGCAATCCGGTTTGAGACCAAAGTTCCCCTGCGGGAAGTCATGAACCGCGACCCGACCTCCATCGACATAGGGGCCAATGTCGCAAAAGCGGCAAAGGCCATGTGCAATGCGGGCGTGGGAAGCGTGATCATCCTCGAACACAACAAGCCCCTCGGGATTGTAACCGAGGAAGACATCAACTGCAAGGTAGTGGCAAAGGATCTCAAGCCAAGTACGGTGCGTGTGAACGATATCATGAGTACGCCACTCATTACGGTGAGTGCGGACGAGACGGTAGGGTGTGCTGCTCACATGATGGTGAAGCACAAGGTGAGAAGGCTCCCGGTTGTCGATGAGCATGACAAGGTAATCGGTATTGTGACCGTGCGGGACCTTCTGACCGTCTCAAGCGCAGTCAATGATCTTCTCGAGGATTTGATCGAGATCAACCGTGAGGAGATAATAGAGCCCGGGTTGTGCAACCGCTGCAACCAGATGTCTGATGACTTACGGAGGGTTGATGCATTAATGCTCTGCGCCCGCTGCCGTGAGGAGGAAAACCTTACATGAGGACAGCACAGGATTTCATCATCGAGATCCCTGTGCTGAAATATAACGACCAGATAACCAAGGCGCGCCAGATCCTGAGAGATGACCGGTTCCGTGAAGTCTATGTCGTGGACGCGAAAAAAAATCTCCTCGGCTATATCGACATCACGGACGGCCTCCGGGTGACTGCGACGAAGTCGAACGTGACCGTTGATGGCTTTGTTAAGGATGCGCCTGCGGTCCACAGCGGGGATTCCATCGAGGCGGTGGCAAAGACAATGCGGGACTATTCTACGGATAGCGTTGCGGTTGTCAACAGCCAGCCGCATGTGGTCGGTGGCGTCCTGCTGTCAGACCTCTTCCCGGTTATCATCTCCCGGAACGAGCTGCATGGCACGGTCAGGGACCGGATGTCCCGGAAGGTCGTGACAGCATCGCCACAGGATGAGATCCAGAAGGTCTATACGATGATCCTCGAGAGCGGGTTTACAGCATTCCCGGTGGTTCACAAGAAACACCTGGCAGGGATAATCTCGCGCCGCGACCTTATCAGCACCCGTCGGGTGCGGTCGGCCATCGCGCAGCACAACCAGGCCCTCATAGAAACGGTAATGAGACGGGATGTCTTCACTATCGCCCCGGACGAACCGATTAGTGCGGCAGCAGAACTGATCGTGGCGCATGACGTGAGCATGTTGCCCGTGGTTGACGGGGAGAACCTCGTAGGGGTTGTAAACCGCCACGATGTGTTGCGGGCCCTGGCGTAGTAAAGAAAAAGACACCATCAGCAATACCGTGATTTACGAAAACCGGAATTATTCCGGAACAAAAAAGGTCATTATACCATAAAGGAGGCGTTCATGCACCAGAATGACCGGGGCATCAAGCAGGGCGACAGGCTCCTCAAGATGCAGGGAAAACTCGACCGCGGACCGGTGGAGTTCAAATCCCATATCACAGCACAGGAAGGCGAGATCATGGCGATCGCGACGCAGGACGTTGTATCCGCCCCGCCGACCAGGACCATCATCGCCGCAGTCGGGCAGATGACGACGTGCGGGTTTCGCCGGCTCCCCATCACGGATGCCGGCACCTGCAAGCTCCGGGGGATTCTTACCTCCGGTGATATCATCAACTTCATGGGCGGAGGTGACAAGTACCAGCTCGTCAGGGTACGGCACGATAGCAATCTGCTTGCAGCCGTCAATGAGAGCGTCCGCACTATCATGACCCCGAAACCCGAGACGCTCCAGAACGATGCCCGGATCCGTGATGCGGTCGATACGATCCTCAAAAAGAAGATAGGCGGGCTTCCGATCGTGGACAAGGAGGGAATACTCTGCGGTATGGTGACGGAACGCGATGTTCTCAGGGTGCTCGGGGCCGGGCGGAGCACACTTAATGTTGAGGACGTGATGAGTTCCCCCCTCCGTGTAACCGCCCCCGACTGCCCGATCTCGTCGGTAACCCGTGACATGACGAAGTACCGCTTCAGGCGCCTTCCGGTGGTATGCGACGATATCCTGTATGGCATTGTCACGGCCACCGACATCATGCGTTACCTCGGGAGCCGCGAAGTATTTACCCGGCTGGAAACCGGCAATGTCGCGGAAGTAACGGCCCTGCCCGTGCGCACGCTCATTGCCGGGGAGCTCCGTACAACCACGCCGGAGAAGAACATCAACGAGGCTGCCCGCGAGATGCTTGAGAAGAACATCGGGGCGCTTCCGGTCATCGAAGACTCACGGCTTATCGGGCTTGTTACCGAGTTCGATCTTGTCCGGGCATTTGCGGCGGGGTGAAGAGCATGCTGGCACGTGATGTAATGACCGCCCCGGTCTTTGTCGTGGCACCGGATGCAACCGTTGCCCATGCAAGGAACCTGATGGTGCGGCACAAGATCTCCCGGATCCTTGTCATGGATGGGGATACCCTGCGGGGGATCATCACAAAAAAGGACATCGCATACCGGATGCGGCAGGGCGAACCCGCCTGGCGCCATCGTCCGCTGGACCGGATCCCGGTGGGTGCACTGATGACACAACACCCTGTCACGGTGGCGCCCGATACCGGGATCAAAACGATAGCCCGGGCATTTGTTGAGAAGATCATCAGCAGTGTCCCGGTGGTGGATGACGGTAACGTGACGGGAATCGTTACCAAGACAGATCTGATGAAATCCGCTCTTGTCCGGCAGCTGGACTGCCCGGTTAAGGACGTGATGGAGGATGTATCAAAGGTGAATCTCCACCACTCGCTCGACCATGTGATCACCGTGATGCGGGAGCGCCACGATAAGGTACTCGTCATGGAAGATGACGGTGTGCCTGCCGGTATCATTACCGAGACGAACCTCGCGTTCTATGCATCCGAGCCAAAATTTTCAGGTTCAGCAGGAAAGGAAGTAATCATAACGAGACACCGGACGGCGGCCGGACAAAGCAGGCAGGGCCTGCTTGCGGTAGCATTGGTCACGGCAGGGGATGTTATGACGAGTCCTGTCATTACAACCCCGCCCGAAACCCTGCTTCCGGACGCCATTGCACTGATGGAAAAACACCATGTCAACAGCCTGGTAGTCATGGAACATGACACCGTATCTGGAATCATAAAACGAGATGATATCATAAAGGAAGTGGCGAAATGACAAAAGAAGTTTTTATCAAGGACGTTATGGTAAAACCAGCAACCATTGCAAAATCTGCAAAGATTACCGAAGCACTCGACAAGATGCTCGACCAGGGTCTCGACCCGCTCATTGCAGTCAATAACAATACCGTTGTCGGGACAGTATCCCGGCAGGCCATCGCGGAGAAGCTTGGGAGCAAGCAGAATTCTGCGATTGCTCCTGCATCTATCCATGTGGCAAGTGTAGTGAAAGAGGATTTCACCAGCGTATATCCCGATGAGAACGTCAACATACTCATCCCGCTGCTCCAGCGCTACAAGCTGGTGGTAGTGTACGACAGCGACCACAAACTGATCGGGCAGGTCTCGGCAGGGGATCTCCTGAAGAAATACGTACCTGATGACGGGATCAGCAGCGCTATTGAGAAGGCAATCACTATCGAATCCGAGGAACGTGTGGTCCACCTGCGCCGCCGGATGCTGGATGACAACATCACCCGCTTCGTGGTGTCCGAAAATGAGAAGTATGCCGGTATGGTGACAGAGACCGATGTTGCAGTCGCTATGCGGAAGTTCCGTGAGGCAGTCGGCGACAACCACCAGGACCACCGCGTCCGGAACATGCTCGTCAGGGACATCATGAGCGTTCCACTCATCACGGTGGAGCGCTCGGCAAGTGCTGCCGATGTGGTCGGCATCATGCTCAAGAAGGGCATCAGTGCCATTCCCGTTATGGACCACGGCAAACTGGCCGGGATCGTTACCCGGCACTCGCTCGTGAATGCCCTGTAGGGTATCGGAAATCCTCCTATTTTTTGCCCGCAGTATTTACAACCCAAGTTTGCCAGTCTGATCCATAACGGCAGAAGATGTAAACTATCGCTATCAAATTTTTTGTCAGGAAAACTAATTTGACAGTTCAGTGTTTTAT
>JALOBP010000022.1 GCA_023228295.1 Methanoregula sp. | reverse complement strand
CAGGGGCAACCCGCCCCGATCTCCCTGCCCCAGCCTGCCCCGCTCTTTCCGATTGTATCAAGCCCCGCCCCCGGGGGATCCTCCGCGCCCTCATATGTGCCACCATCACCCAGCACCGCCCCGGTAACTCCCCCAACCCAGCCGGCAACCGGCGCGAATCTCACCGAGGACGCCAGAGTACCGACACTCTCCCCCACCGGTGGAGGCGCACACGAACCCATAACCGGACCCGGGGGGATCAACCCGCACCCATCCCCAACCGGGACTTTTGAACAGACCACAGACCCCAACACGGGCTTAACGCTCGATGTAAGGACAGCCGCATAACAGGAGGTGAGAACCACGGCAGCAAAACGCAAGCACGCAGCAAAGCCCAAGAACGGGCATAATCCCGGAAAGCGGGTGTATGTCCACGGTTACAAGGTATCAGGACACACCCGGAAGACCCCCCGCAAAAAATGATCCGCCTCATTGCACACCACCCCCTAAACACTTTGAGATACCCAGGAACCCGCCGGATGATAGCAGCGTTTATCCTTGGAGGGCTTGCCGCCCTTGTGGGATCGCTCGCAGGCGGGTTATCAACTATATAAAGCCTTTTTTTAAGAGTTGAACACTTTTGTTTAATCTCCCCCTCGGCGTCTATAATTTTTTTTAATTCATTCCTGTTTTTCATCCATTTCACCCGAATCACAAACCCGATCCGGGCCGGATGCTGGATGTCGCCGCAGGGCACCGGAAAAACGGGCAAATTACGGGCATTTGGTTCAAATAATTGATTTAAAGGCTAAATTCACATTTTACCAATTTAACAAAAAATAAATAGATCATATTCATAGTATATGTTACAGGGTACGCATAGTCCCACGGGGATACTACCCGCATCACGATAGTAAGGGGTTGAGCAAAAATGATCCGGATCAAACAGAATAAACCTGTCGTTTCACCGGATGTTAAGTCATTTCGCGCTATACGCAGGCTTAACCTGAACCAGACCTACATGCCGCTGAAGATCGGGGCAATAGCCGGATATATCCTCCTGGGGATGCTGTCTGCATCCACATCGATGTTCGGTATCCTTGTGGGTGCAATCCTCCGCATGATCGGGCTCTGATCGCAATCCTTCCTGTTCTTTCCGGCGTTATTAAAGAAATTCTAGGTGACTCGGGGTTCCATGGAGAAGGGCGCAACGTACCGTTGCCAGGTCACACCAGGGATGCCACGCAAACGGGATTGTCCATGCCCTTCCGGTTCCGAAAAGGAATTGCAGCCGTAAGCAGGAGCCCGGCAAGTGTGAGGATTGATCACCGGTTTTCCGAATATGAGGGTATAGGATTCTCTTCCAGTATGGGATTATTCCACAATTACCGTGCCATGCATATCCGTGTGGATCATGTCCTCGTAATCAAACGAACCTGTATCAGTAAACACCCGGCTCCAGCCCTGCCCGGGGGAGAGCGTCTGGCCCGTGTCAACACCTATGATTTTGATCCGGTGAGTTGGGTTGTATAATGCAGGGTCATCTGTTGAGTCCAGGTTCACCCAGCGGACCGTTGATCCCTTTTTTACGGTCATAGTGGCCGGGCTGAACCCGTCTCTTTTTATCGAGATTGTATTGTCATTCACAGACGGGGTTGGTTCCAGCGTTGGCATTGTCGTTGTCGGGAGATCAGTAGGTGACGATGCCGGGGCTGTCGGTACGGGGGTTGACATCCCCTCCGGTGTGGATTCGGTACACCCGCATGTCGCCAGCAGGAGTGCCGCCGCCATGAGAAGGATGAGGAACTTCTTCATAGTGTGATCTCGACGGTTTTTGATAAAAAGGTGGTGCACGGGAAGGTAATCCGGAAAACCGGACAGAAGCACGGTCCCGTGAGTGTGCCCGTTCACTCTTCCGCAGCAGGAACCGGGGGAAGGGTGGGAGTTACAGAGATGGTGATATTCATGCCGGCAAAGGTTTCCATGAATTCGTCAAGATTGTAATAATCGGCAGTAACGAGACCGGTAAAGAGATTATCGGGAAGCACCCGGGCAAATTTCCAGCCATCGCGGGGAGGCGTGGGAAGGGCGGAGGCGATGCGGGAGCGTTCCATAGCATGGATACTATCCAGGGCAGCCCCGACCCGGGCTGCCGCCCCGGCTTTACCGGCTCTCTGGACCTTCACAATGAAATCATTGTACCGTACCTGCGCAATGCTCCCGAGTTTTTTTGTCAGGATTAACGCCAGGATCCGGTTGAACCTGCTGCCGCAGAACGTAAAAATCACAACTTCGAGACCACGGGTACCCCTGCGTTCAGTGACGAGGAGTCCCGGTGTTTCGGATTCCTGCGGCAACCGGGCAAAAACCTGCCCAAGCAGCTCTTTCTCCGGTGCTGCAAGCGGGAGAACGGTCCTGCCCCGGGCACAGATCTGACGAACCTTCCGGCAGACCAGCGGCGAGTACCCCTCTTCACTGCTCCCGGTCCAGAATGTCCGTGAGGGGGCAGATCCACCCGGCACAACAACTACGATATCATGGTCGTCATCGCACTTCACCATCGACCAGCTCCTGCCTCCGAGGCTTACGTAGCCGTTCTCGCGGCTGTTGACGAACCGGGCATCCAGCATCCCTACCATATCCCCATCGGGGGTGACCGCACGGTACTCCCCACCCCCGGTAATGACCGAGTACAGGTCTTTCCAGTTCGATCTGCCAAAGACCAGTTCAGCTTCGGTCCCGGGCATGAGCATCTCGCCATCGGCCGCAAGGTATCCCTTGCTGAGAAGGTGCCTGATGATCCGGTCGGGATCCTCAGGCTCGATCGTGGAAAAAGCCGGGTGCGAGAGGAGCTCCCTCTCAACCTGGCGGCGGGATACCGCATTGTGGCGGTGCAGAAAGAGGAAAAGCTGCTGGAGAAAAACATTATAGGGTTTTTGCGGCGGACGGAGATCCTCAACCGTCTTTTCCATCGCACATTCGATGATGGCGATGCTGCAGAGAAACTCGCATGGGTTTTTGACAATCCATACCACATTCGACGCCTTCCCCCGCCTCCCGCTCCGGCCCATCCGCTGAAGGAGCGAGGAAACAGTATTCGGAGGGCCGACCTGCACAACTACATCGAGGTCCCCGATATCAATCCCAAGCTCGAGCGTACTGGTGCAGATGATGCATGCCCCGTCCTGCGAGAGGAACGCTTCCTCGGAGGCTTTCCGGGTAGCCGGTGCAAGGGAGGAGTGATGGATGTGAAGGTTAGGAACCCGCCCGGATGCCGCCTGCATGAGCGTCTCTGCCACGCTCCGGCTGTTCACAAAGACAAGCGCTTTTTTGCCGGCAACAGTTCGTATGAGCGCTTCGATCCGCCCGTCCTCTTCAGGCTCCACGATGAAGCGGAAGTGCTTCTCCTTTGGACTGGACGGGACAGCAACGAGTTCCTCGTTATGACGGCCATCCGAGAGCCAGGAGAGGATCTCGACCGGGTTTCCCGTGGTGGCCGAGAGCCCGATCCGCTGGATCTTCCGCTTTGCCAGACGATCCATCCGCTCCAGCAGGACCTTGAGGTGCACGCCCCGCTCGGATTCCACAAATGCGTGGAGCTCGTCGACAATGATATATCGCACCTGCCGAAGATCGGCTGCAAGTGTCTTCTCCTGCAATAATACTTCAAGCGATTCGGGCGTGATCATCAGGAAATGGGGGGGTTCCCCTTTCCACGAGCGGTCACCTTTTGCAACATCGCCATGCCATTTCATCACCGACAATGATGTGGGAATGCAGAATGTCCGGAACCGGTCCTCCTGATCGTTGATGAGTGCCTTCAGCGGTGAGAGATAGAGGCAGGTTACGCCCGGCCTGCCATTTTTTAAAATATCATCCATCACCGGGATGAGAGCAGCTTCCGATTTTCCCCCGGCGGTCGGGGCGATAATGAGAGCATCATTACCCGCAACAACTGCCGTGTATGCCTTCTCCTGAACCTCGCGCAGCTCGGTCCATTCAAGTCGCTCGGAGAGCACCTGCTGGAGGGACTCATGCAGGGAGGAAAACGCGGATTTCACGGGTGTACCAGAGATAAGGTATGCTTGATAGCGATATGGTCTTTGTGCGCTCTTTGCCGCGACCGTGCTACATATTAGCATTGTAAGGGGGCGTGCACCAGAGTACATCTGAAAACACATATATACCCCAGTCTTCAGATTATGATCCGGTAAACAATGAAGTCGCAGTGGGTTTGTAATACCGTTTCTATCCCGAGCCCACGTTTCGCATTCTTCTTTAGATAGGGGACCTTCGCACATTTGGGTCCCCGTGTAATGTCGATGAAAGAGTTTACCAGAGGTTTTCTCATGATTCTTGGAATCCCTGATCCCCAGATATTGCTCGGCTATGGATTGGCCATCGGTTTTACGCTTGCGTGTATCGTGTATGGTTTGCTGAACTGGAACAAAGGAGGCAACGGCAATGGCAGTTAATCCGATGACGATGACGATTCTTGCCCTGGTCTATATTGCAATAACCATGGTCATCGGCTACATCGGGTACAAAAAGACCAAGTGTTCCGAGGACTACCTGGTTGCGGGCAGAGACAGCCACCCGGTCGTCATCGCACTTTCATATGGTGCCACTTTCATTTCCACATCGGCTATTATCGGGTTCGGCGGCCAGGCTGCGAACCTAGGCATGAGCCTGATCTGGCTGACCGTCCTGAACATCGGAGTGGGCATCCTCCTCGCATTCGTCCTCTTCGGTAAGAGAACCCGGGAGATCGGGCACCGCCTCTCCGCAGTCACGTTCCCGGACCTGATGTGCAAGCTCTACAAGTCCCCGGTGCTCCAGTATATCGCGGGGTTCATCATCGTTGTCTCGATGCCGCTTTACACCGCCGCAATCCTGATCGGAGGGGCACGGTTCATCGAACCCACGCTCGGAATTGACTATACCACGTCCCTGATCCTCTTTGCCGTGATTACAGCAGTTTACGTGGTTTTCGGGGGACTGATTGCGGTCATGTATACCGATGCATTCCAGGGCACGATCATGCTCGTTGGTATGACCGTTCTCCTCGGGCTCACCCTGATTGCAGTGGGGGGGGTCACAGCAGGCTGTGAGGCGCTGACGAATATGGCGGGCCTCGTCCCGAAAGCCCTCGCGGACCAGGGAATGACCGGCTGGACTTCCATGCCAGCCCTTGGTTCACCGATCTGGTTCACCGTTATAACTACGCTCGTACTCGGGGTCGGTATCGGTGTCCTGGCCCAGCCCCAGCTGGTGGTGCGGTTCATGACTGCCAAAGATGACAAAACGTTAAACCGGGCAATTCTCGTGGGCGGGCCGTTCATCCTGATGATGACCGGTGTCGCATTCACGGTCGGTGCACTCAGCAACGTGTACTTCTACAACACTACCGGAAAGCTCGCTATTGATGCAGCGGGCGGCAATGTCGATACAATCATACCGCTCTTCATCAATTCAGCAATGCCGGACCTCTTTGTCGTCATCTTCATGCTCACCCTGCTCGCCGCCGCAATGTCCACACTCTCGGCACTCTACCATGCGATGGGTACGGCACTGGTCTGCGATCTCTGGGGCAGGGGCAGGGAGTGTGCCCTCTCCATGAAGGCACACCAGTTCGGGATCGTCATCATGATGGTCCTCTCGACAATCCTCGCTTTCCTCCTCCCCATCAGCATCATTGCCCGGGCAACCGCAATGTTCATGGGCCTGTGCGCCTGCGCCTTCCTGCCATCCTTCGCAATAGGAGTCTATGCGAAGAACCCCTCGACAAAAGCAGCCCTGTACAGCATGGTCTCCGGCGCTGTTGTCTGGTTTGCCTGGACCGCGTTCTTCCATGCAGCCGAGGCAAAACCGCTGGGCATCTGCCAGGCGATCTTCGGAAAGGTTACGCTTCTCGGTGCGCCCTGGACCGCAGTCGACCCTATCGTCATCGCACTGCCCATATCGATGATCGTCATGATCGCCCTCCAGTTGCAATATGGGAAGGAGCAGTCGGCAGAAGCTGCGGCGGCCTGAATTTTTTCCTTTTTTCCGGTTCACGTTATGACCGATCGGGTTCTTTACGGGGAAACGTTTTTTGGCTGGCGGTGCCAAGAAAATAACCATGGAACTCGCACAGCAGAAGTGCATCACGTATAAAGCCGGCTCCCCGCCACTTACACGGAAGGAGACGATGGAGCTCCTGGGGCAGGTGCCGGGCTGGTCGCTCAATAACGGTCATATCACAAAAACCTTTGAGAGACCTGACGCATCATCCTGCATTGAATTCTTCACCGGAATTACCTCCCTTGCAACCGAAGAGGGGCACTTCCCGGACATCTGCATGAGAGAGTCCCGGTTCGTCGAAGTCTCGCTCTATACCTACCCAGCCGGCGGACTGACAAATAACGATTTTATCATGGCTGCAAAACTGAACTGGATGGACGAAGTCAAGTAATACTCCTTTAAAAACCAAGCAGATTTTTGTAATCCGATTTGAAAATGAAAATCGGATCCTGATTGATCCGGAATTGTTTTTTATCGTGATCATGATCGCGCTTGAAATTTTGAGAGCAGGGTCTGGTTGGAAGCTGGATAGCAGAATTTGGTGCACATGCATCGATATAATAATCAGCCTTTAAAAGAACCGTATTTTAATTATCAAGAGTTCTGTCCGGACTGGGTGGCAATACCAACTATACCTTGACTCCTGAAGAAAAAGCCCGACAAATAATTGATACTCTGCTGGAGCTTGCCGGGCGGGTGCTTGACCGATCATGATTTGGATCTACTCGCCGGCCTGTGGGTGGAGATACTACTTGGTATATCCGGGAAGTCTGCGGTACGATCTCGACATCCCGAAGTCGATTCAATAATTTACCTTTTTTTTACTCAGGTGAAAGCCATTTTCCTGATACAATTCCCCCCTTACGCCAGCCCTGCCCCCGCAGGGGGGGCGGGGGCATTCCCTGCCCTGCCTTTTTTTAAACACCAGAAAACCCTTCCGGTTCCCGGCATCACAAAGCGTTTTTACTCATCCCTCCTAGTTATTCCCGATGGAGAATCTCATAACATCGCCGGAATTCCAGATGAGCCTCCTGCTCTTCGTTGCTCTTGGCGGGTACCTGGTTGCATCCCGCATCAACCAGTCCGCCGTCATCGGGCTCATCCTTGTCGGGCTCCTGGTCGGCCCGAGCGTGCTCGGGTGGATCACCTACACGGACTTTGTTGCAGCGCTTGCCCACCTCGGGGCAGTCATCCTCCTGTTCGTGATCGGGTTCGAGTTCAATATGAAGGATATCATCCACCCGAGAAACTTTGCCATTGCTCTGGTCGGGGTAATTATTCCATGGATCGGGGGATGGTGGCTCGCTACCCTCTTCGGATTCGATTCCGCCAGTTCGATCTTTGTCGGAACCGCCTGTACAGCAACGAGCATTGCAATTACAGCCAATGTCTTAAAAGAACTGGGCAAACTCCAGACCGAAGCAGCAAAAGCGATCATCGGCGCTGCGGTTATTGATGACGTACTTGCCCTGCTCGTCCTCGCGATCAGCACAGATGTTGTCGGCGGTTCGTTCTCCTATCTCGGGATTGCGCTGGTGACCGTAAAGGCACTCGCATTCATCGTGATTGCGGCAGCATTCGGACTGTTCGTGGTCAGTAAATTCCTGGTAAGGCTTGATACAACACCCTTTGTTAAGAAATTCCCGGAGTTCATCTTCCTCTTTGCCATGATGCTCGCCTTCCTCTATGCCATGTGCGCCGAGGCAGTCGGGCTCTCGGCCATTGTCGGGGCATTCATTGCCGGGGTCTCATTCAAGGATGTCGAGCTCCACCAGAGTCACAGTCTCAAAGAGGGTGCGGAATACCTCCAGATCATCTTTGCCTCGATCTTCTTCGTCTCGCTGGGTGTCATTGCCGACCTCCACGAAGTCACGTCAGAGATCCTCCTGTTCCTGGTTGCCCTGACCATTGTCGCAATTCTGACCAAGGTGATTGGCTGCGGGATCCCGGCAAAACTGGGCGGCCTGTGCACAAAGGATTCCCTTATCGTCGGTTTTGGCATGTCACCCCGCGGAGAAGTCGCGATGATCGTGGCGCTTATCGGGCTTGAGTCCGGCATCATCGGGCAGGGTGTCTACGTTGCAATCGTGCTCATGAGCCTGCTCACAACTATCATCACCCCAATCGTGTACCGGAACTGGTTCTACAAAAATGAGTGTTGCACGTACAATGCCGATGGAACCAGCACTGGTGACGGGAAATAAACCATTCTTTTCAAATTTCCTCTTTTTCAACGGGCAAACCCCGTATGTGCCGGTCATGCTCCTTAAATAACCGGAATACCATCTATCTTTCAGGTGCAAGAACCATGTTTGGAAAAGTGCTGATTCCAACGGATTTCTCTATGGACACACAAAGAGTCCTCGAATATATCAGGGACATTCCCGGGGTCCGGGAAGTCCTCCTCCTCCACGTTGTCGATGCCACCCGCATGTCACGGAAGGGGTGGGACCATGCCCCGCAGATCGAGAATGCAAAGATTCTCATGGAGGAGAACCGGCAGGCGCTTGAGAAGAAAGGGGTGAAGGCAGAGGTCGTGATAGAGACTATCGTCAACACGATTATGCAGGGTGATGTTCCGCTCACGATACTTGAAAAAGCAGAGACGGGAAATGCATCGCTGATCATGATGGGCGCACGGGGAAGAAATACCATTAAGGAGATCCTTCTTGGCAGCGTCTCGGCCAATGTCATCCGCCGCGCAAAGATACCCGTCCTGCTCATGCGTTTCCCCCATGAGTCCTGCCCCCCGGATCAACGCCGTACCCTATTCTCCCGCGTGCTGGTACCGGTAGATTTCTCCGAACCATCCGGGCATGCACTCGTATTCATCAAAGACATCCATCCTGCCGGGGAGGTCATCCTCCTCCACATTGTCGACAAGGGCGAGTCCGAGGACGAGATCAAGACCGCAGTTACGTCCGCACGGGAGAGGCTGGACACATTCAAAAAAGACCTCGCTGCTACCGGCATTGCAGCTGATGTCCGCGTCCATGTCGGATATCCACCCGACGAGATCATTGCCACAGCCGAGCGGGAGGATGTAACGAGTATCCTGATGAGCCCGGCAGGAGAGGGCTGGACGCGGGAACTCAGGGCACTTTTCATCGGGAGCACCACGAACGCGGTCATACGCAGGGCGCACCGCCCGGTCCTGATAGCAGCAGGCCACCCCACGGATTGAACCGGGGGTTCCCGCACTACATTTCCATCAAGCCATCCCAATGCCACAGTAATCCAAGAGATGGCTGAAAAGACCGACCTGAAATCCCAGTAATAATGTATTTGAGGCGTTCCCCCGCCACCGTACCTCTCGGAAGCACGTTAAGAGAAACAATTTGGTTGCCCTCCCGCGGAGGCATCCCTTCGGGGAAGGGTGCGTTCATTGTATTCGGAAGTACTGGGGTCATCTGCCTCCATCTATGAAATCTGTCCGATTCGTGCAAAACCCCTTCAAAGCAGCGAAGAGCCATGTTTCCCAAAAAAAAAAGAGACGGCGGGCCCGAAATCGTTAAAGAAATATGAAGTCCGTGAGATTCAAGCGGGTTCCGGCAATATCATCTTATACTCAACTTCTCTTTATGGTAGATCAGACAAACGCGTTTCAAAAGACGTTTGGTAATAACAATGTGAAACGAAATGGATAAAGAACCCGTACCTGGGCTAATTCCAAGACCGTGGCATACCCTCCCTACCGATGAGGTCTTATTAGAATTTTCCAGCACTGAAGCGGGATTGTCGGAGACCGAAGTGGCTCTCCGTATTGGCCGCTATGGAAAAAACCGCCTCCCCGTGCGGGAACCCCCCGGCCCGGCCTGGATCTTCCTTCTCCAGTTCAAGAGTCCGCTCATCTTCGTCCTCCTGATTGCTGCAGCCATCTCGTTCGGGATCGGGGATTTCAAGGATGCCGGGTTTATTTTCCTTGTCCTGCTCATCAACGCCGTTATCGGGGCATTCCAGGAATACCGCGCCGAACAGGGGGCGCAGGCACTTCAATCGATCCTCCGTGGATCTGCCCGTGTAGTGCGGGGTGGAAAGGAGAGGACGATCCTTTCCGAGGAGGTTGTCCCGGGCGATATTGTCCATCTCGATGCCGGGTCCCATGTTCCCGCAGATCTCCGCATGCTGCACGCAGCCGGCCTGAGCATCGATGAATCGATTCTCACCGGGGAGTCAGTTGCCGTGGAGAAACGGGTGGGCATCCTTGAGATGACCACCCCGCTTGCAGAACAGAAGAACATGGCCTTTGCCGGAACTACCGTAATGACCGGGATTGCGGTGGGGGTTGTCACATCAACAGGTTCCGGTACAGAAGTGGGAAAGATCGCCCGCTCGGTCAGTATGACCGCTGCCACAAAACCGCCCCTGATTATCCGGATGGAACGGTTTTCCGTGCGAATCGGCATTGCCGTACTTCTTGCAAGCACGGTGATGGCAATCATCATGCTGAGCAGGGATGTCCCGCTGATCGATGTGTTCTTCTTTGCCGTTGCACTCGCAATCTCTGCTATCCCTGAAGGTCTCCCGGTCTCTATCACGGTAGCCCTTTCCATTGCAGCCTCACGACTGGCAAACAGGAATGTGATCGTGCGGCACCTTGCTGCTGTTGAGGGGCTGGGCAGTTGTACGGTGATTGCTACCGACAAGACCGGCACCCTGACCCTCAACCAGCAGACTGCTCGAATCGTAACCTTACCATCAGGCGAATTCTATCATTCGACCGGGTCGGGATACTATGGAGAGGGGCAGGTGCTGACACGGACAAACGACATTCCGGAAGAGAACGAAAAAACCCGGCTTATACGACTGACAAACGCAGCGGTCCTCGCAAGCGAAGGTTCACTCTTCCTTGAAAATGAAAAATGGGTCCATTCCGGCGATACCATGGATGTCGCTACCCTTGCTCTTGCCTATAAACAGGATCTTAAGCCGGACGAGATCCGCTGCTGCAGCATCGAGGAGCGCCGAGTCCCGTTTGATTCCCGGTGGCAGTACGCGGCTGCATTCATCCATACGGGAGACGGCACCCGTGTAGCAGTGAAAGGGGGCGTGGAGGTTGTCCTTGGTCATTGCCAGACAATGCTCACAGATGAGGGTGAAATCCTTCTTGACAGGGATGTCGTGGATGGCCAGATCCATGAGCTTGCCCATGCCGGCTTCCGGATCCTCGCGGTTGCTGAAGGAATCGATACGGGCCTGCAGAACCAGCCTGATTCAGACGGGCCAATACCACCCAGCCTCACACTCCTCGGGCTTGTGGGCTTCCTCGACCCGGTCCGGCCGGATGTGATTGAATCGATCCGCCAGTGCCATAAGGCCGGTGTCGAAGTCGTCATGGTCACCGGCGATCAGCCGGCAACGGCACTGTCCATTGCCCGTACCCTCGCGATTGCCACGGATGAATCCCAGATGATGACCGGGACCGAGCTGGCCTCGCTGGTAGCATCCGATACCGCAAACTTACCCGAGACTGTTGCCGGTATCCGCGTCTTTGCCCGGATGACACCCGATCAAAAGTTCTTCATCGTAGATGCGCTGCAGAAGAACGGCCATTACGTGGCAGTCACCGGCGATGGCGTGAACGATGCCCCGGCGCTCCGGAAGGCAAACATCGGGGTTGCCATGGGAACCGGCTCGGATGTTGCAAAGGATACTGCCTCCATCATCATCACTGATGACAACTTCACCTCCATCGTTGCCGGGATCGAGGAGGGCAGGTTTGCCTATGACAATATCCGGAAAGTGACGTATCTTCTGATCTCCACCGGTTTTGCAGAAGTGCTCCTGTTCACGCTCTCGCTGGGGTTCGGTCTGCCCCTCCCGCTGCTTGCCGTCCAGCTCCTCTGGCTGAACCTTGTCACCAACGGGATCCAGGACGTAGCGCTTGCATTCGAAAAAGGGGAGGAAGGGGCGATGAAACGAAAACCCCGCCCGCCCGATGAGGGAATCTTCAACCGCCTCATGGTGAAGGAGACTCTCGTATCCGCCGGGGCTATCGGCCTTGTCGCATTCGGCACATGGTACTGGCTCCTCTCTGCCGGCTGGGATGAGACCTCTGCCCGGAACCTGGTCATCCTTCTCATGGTCCTGTTAGAGAACGTGCATGCCCTCAACTGTCGGTCGGAATACCGGTCGGTGTTCAGGATCCCGTTTGGCGCCAACCCGTTCCTTATCCTCGGGATAATTGCTGCGCAGGGGATCCATATCATCTCCATGTATGTGCCGTTCATGCAGGACCTCCTCCAGATAGGGCCGGTCACGATGCAACAGTGGGGCGTCCTGCTTGGCATCTCCTGCCTGATCCTTGTTGTAATGGAACTGTTCAAATTTTTCAATTCGCGATTTGAGTCGGGCCGGCAGTCCAGTCATACCGGGCCGGGAACTATGAGCTGATTGGCCACCATACACGGGGCATTGTGAGTACTATCATCGAGCGTTACAGCTCAAGTATCGAGGAGAAGCGGAAAGGAAAACCCGAGCCAGTATCGGGAGCCACGATGATATTAAACAAACAAGCCGGACCGGTAGTAAATGACCCTTGAGCGTAAGATCGCACAGGCCTTTGCACTGGACAACGAGACCTGGCTCTGCCACGCCAACCCATGGAGTGTGGGGCTGCGCAATACCGTACTGCCTATTCTCGTCATCGCGTTCTGGAGCCGGCTCTGGCTTGGGTGGTATGCCCTTGCCCCGGTCATCCTTGCAATCCTGTGGACATGGTACAACCCCCGGATCTTCCCGGCACCGCAATCGCTCGACCACTGGGCATCAAAGGCTGTGTTCGGCGAGCGGGTCTGGGTAAACCGCGACGTATTCCCCGTACCGGTACACCACCGGACCGCCCCGAACATCCTATCAGCCGTTTCCGGTATCGGGATGCTCTTCGTATTCTGGGGAATCTTCGCGTTCGAGCTCTGGCCAACGGTCTTTGGCATGGCACTTGTCTATTGCGGGAAACTCTGGTTCCTTGACCGTATGGCGTGGCTCTGGATGGATATGAAGGATACCTGTACAGAATACCGGTCGTGGATAGCTCTTGGAATCACTCCCGCGGATACAGATTGTTAATCCGGACCAATTCCCCCGTTTGAGATTTCCGGGGAACGAATAGGGAATAACACAAAGGGTTTAAAGAGTGAGTCCTATAAGAAACGTTTACTGAGTGGTGCATTCAGATACAATCAATTTCTGTTCGTGACAATCCGGAAATTTCCGCACCGCTCGATCCCTGCCCTCTTACGGGCAGAGCCAGACCCCAGAACTGAGGTGACACCTGTGAATCCTAAATACATTACATCAATTTCCGAGCTTGACAACCTTGTCGGGCTCGCCCCCAAAGAGAGGGAGATGATGGAGACAGTAACGGATCTGTTCCCGTTCCGCTCCAATGAGTACTATCTCTCTCTCATTGACTGGAAAGACCGCCACGACCCGATCAGGAAGATCGTGATTCCCGATTCCCGTGAGCTAACTACCGGTGGATCTGCGGATCCTTCGTGTGAAAAAGATTATACAAAACAACCCGGCCTGCAGCACAAATATGATCAGACCGGCCTCCTGCTTCTGACCGACGTCTGCGGCGGCATCTGCCGCTTCTGTTTCCGGAAACGGCTCTTTATGTCCTGCGAACGCGAAGCGGTCAAAGATGTTGCGGATAACATCGAATATATCCGAAAGCATACGGAGATAACAAACGTCCTTTTAACGGGCGGCGATCCGCTCACCCTTGAGACCCGCCGTCTTGAAGCGATCCTCCGCGAACTTCGGGAGATCCCGCATGTCAACATCATCCGGATTGGCAGCAAGATGCTGGCCTACAACCCGTACCGGATCATCAACGACCCGGATCTGCTAACGACACTCTCCCGGTACAGCACCCCGGAGAAGCGCATTTATCTCATGGCGCATTTCAACCATCCCCGCGAGTTAACACCGGTCTCGATCCAGGCAGCAGAGGCCCTCAGACACGCCGGGGTGGTTGTGGTCAACCAGACACCAATCTTAAACGGCATCAACAACAACCCGGAAACCCTGACTGCACTCTTCCGCAAGGTCTCCTTTGCCGGTATCTCGCCGTATTATGTCTTCCAGTGCCGGCCAACCACCGGCAACCAGATCTTCCAGGTACCGGTCGAACAGTCCTACGAGATCATCCAGAAGTCGTGGCAGACCTGCTCCGGTCTCGCCAAACGGGCACGGTTCATCATGTCCCATGCAACGGGAAAAATCGAAGTTGTCGGGAAGACAACCAAACACGTCTTTATGCGGTACCACCAGGCCGCCGACTCCGTCAACATCGGGAAGTTCATGGTCTTCAGGGCAAATCCCGTGGCACGGTGGTTCGATGATTACGATAAGGCACTGACGGATTTCGAGCCGAAAAAGATGTGGTTGTTCTAATAATTAAACCAAAAAACCTGCATTATCAGCCGGTATTCCTGAAAGAGCCCAAAAAATCCGCTCCATCAGGCTATTCTTCCCTTTTTCGTATCCCCGTGATCGGTTCCGGTGAGCGGATTCGCATGGATAACCAATTGTGCATCCTGCACGCCGTTCTGGGGAAAGTGTTTTGCCGCACCGCTCCACCATAGTATGGAAACAACTATGAAGAAAACGGGGGCAGGATGGATTATAAAAAAATAACCCTGCACGGAGGGTACCTGAATGTTTGAGGGTATTTTTTACGCAGCAATCACGATTGTTGGTGGATTGATCATAGCCGGCATCACGTATGGCATTGTCCAGTGGCTGAAAAAGAAGGCGGAGATGACCGCGTTCTACCTGGATGATATCATCGTCATGGCCGTCGGGACCCCCCTTGTGATCGGGATCGTCCTGCTGTCGGTCTATATCGCCCTGACACGGTATGACCTTATCCCTGCAACCTTGGGTGGGATCAGTACAGGCCAGGTCATAAATGCAATATTCATCCTCCTTGCAGCATGGGTTGCTTTAGTCTTTTTGACCAATCTCATCCGGACGTACGGGACCGTGATTTCAGAAAAGACAGAGACGGACCTCACCCGGCTTATCCCGATCCTCCTGATCGTGGTACGGTACTCAATCTGGTTTATCGTATTCCTTCTCCTGCTCAGTAATTTCCAAATTGACATCACCGCACTGCTTGCAGCGGCTGGTATTGCGGGAATTGCACTTGCACTTGCAGCACAGGATATCATCGGCAATTTTTTTGGCGGGATTGTCATTGCCCTTGACAAGCCGTTCAGGATAGGAGATCGTGTGAAAATCGATACGTTTTTCGGGGATGTCGTGACTCTCGGCCCCCGTAGTACCCGTATCAAGACCCTGGACTGCCAGATTGTAACGATTCCAAACTCGACCATCACATCACGTGTGGTCATCAACTACTCAATGCCCGATATTACCCTGAAAGTCCGGATCCCGTTCTCGGTTGCCTATGGGACGGACATGGATAGGGTAACAGAGATCCTTCTTGCCATTGCCCGCGAGGCCGCAGAGAAGACACCATGGGTCATCACCAATCCCGCACCCTGCGTGTATTTCCGTGAGTTCGGGGAATCCAGTCTCAACGGGCAGATGACCCTCTACACGAACAATTATGATTATTCCTGGGAGGTCGAGGACTGGATAAACAGGCAGATCCTCAAAAGGTTCAGGGAAGAGAAGATCGAGATACCGTTCCGGCAGGTCGACATCTGGATGCGAAACAACAAAGAGAGTTAATGCCCAACGGAGATGATTCTTCCCGAAGTCGAAGAATATACAATAACTCACCCTTTTTTTTTACACTGGCGGGGAATTCCCCGGGGGGTCCCGGCTGACAGGGTTCTGGATATCACAGGTAAAACCCGGGTTCCGGGATACAGGGTAAAAAGGAGAGGCTTATTTTATGAGCAGGCGCTGGCCGTTTCTCATCGGGTGGACATCGTTATTGGCAGTATAGCCGAGATCGCCGGCAAATTCCGCGTAACCGGCCCCCATCTTCAGATCTCCGTGAGCAGGGATGATGTGCTGCGGATTGAGCAGCTGGATAAACTCGAAGTGGTCCTCCCGGTACGCGTGGCCGCTGACATGCAGGTCCTCAAAGATCCTGCCTCCCGCCTTTTTGATGAACTGCTCGATCCGGTATCGCTGCCCGACATTCATCGGGTTCGGGATGATATTAGCCGAGAAGAGCACCTTGTCGCCTTTCCCTATGCTCAGGGGTGTGTCGCCAAGCGCCATGCGGGTGAGGATGGAGCCGGGCTCTCCCTGGTGACCGGTGACAATCGGCAGGAACTTGTCCTTTCCTTCCTTCATCATCCTGCGCATCATACGGTCAACCGTCTTGCGGTTTCCAAAGACACTTGCCGTAGGGGGGAACGAGACATATTTCATCTGTTCTGCGGTAACGGAGTACTTCTCCATCGAGCGCCCGAGGAAGACCGGTTTCCGGCCAATCTCGTGGGCACATTCCGCAATGGTCTTGACCCGCGATATGTGGGATGAGAAGGTCGAGACCACAATGCCATTCTTGTCATCCTCAAAACTGGTGATGACGTCCCGAACTAGATCACGGGCGATCCGCTCGCTGGGACTCCGGCCCGGGCGATGGATGTACGTGCTCTCTACGATCAGGGCCAGCACCCCTTCCTTGCCGATCTGGCGGAAGCGGGCAAAGTCCGGAGGTTCTCCAATGACCGGTGACCGGTCGAACTTGAAGTCGCAGGCATAGACGATTGCACCGCGGGGGGTGTGCAGCACCGGGGTTACGGTATCGATGATCGAGTGCTGCGTCCGGACGAATTCCAGGACAAGGTTCGGTGAGAGCGTATACCGCTGCCCTGCTTTGAGAGCGAACAAACGGTTACCAACGCCAAATTTTTTCTCACCCGAGATCTGCTGGCGGATCAGTTCCGTGGCATAGGGGGTCGCGATGATGGGCGCCTTGTACCGGTGAGCCAGTTTCGGGATGGCCCCGATATGGTCGAGGTGCCCGTGCGAACAGACGATTGCTTTTACGGATCCCGCAACATTTTGAAGGATGGTGTCGTCCGGGATTGCCTTGATCTTGATCAGGTCAAGGGAATGCATCTCGTCAACCTCTGCATCCTCGTGGATCATCAGCTGGTCGAGGCGGAGCCCCATGTCAAAGATGACAATTTCCTTTCCGCAGCGGACAGCGGTCATGTTCCGCCCGACCTCGTCATATCCGCCTACGGCAATTATTTCTATTTCCATTATTTTGTATCTCCTTTTTTTATTTTCCTTATGTGATGGGTATTGCCAGGGGTTGCATGCCCGGTTGTTCTGGTATTGTACGTTTCTCACGGGAGGACTTGTCTGGGACCGGATCCTGCAATGGAGACCGGACACCCCCTTTTTAATGGTTCCCCGTTTCGTGTTCCGGCGGGGAACGACAGCACTCCATCGCGGGTGCGGTGCCGGACATCCCATTCCCGGTTCCTGCGGATTCCACCAGTGACATCGGAGGAGCGAGCTGCACAGCAGGTGTAACAGTGACCGCTCATTCCTGATTTGCCACTCTGTTTCCCTCCATCTGCAACTCCCGGTACATAGGTGGATGATCATCCACAACGGAATAGTGCAGGTCTTCTGCACTCGCTGGCCGTCAGGTATGGTCCGGGGCCTTTAACGCGGGCCATCACCACGAGACCGTGGATCATCCTGACCTGTACAGGCACCGGTATCTTCTCCCGGGACCGTGTTGTAAAGATAGCAATTCTGCTATCGTCCGCGTTCATCCTGCATCGGGGGACCGTGCAGGGAGTTCCGGTAGTTTTATGAAGATAGCCGGAATCGTGTCTATTTTAAATGGGGGTACAAATACATCAACCTTTGTCTTTGGGCCATGCTGGTAAACCTGCCCCAATGACCGGTACCGTACGTGAATATACGTGTTAAAAAGACCGGGAGCACTGAAAAACCGGCGTGGTTGCCGGGGCAGTAACACCAGACCACGCATGGTTCATATCCCGGTTCATATCCCAGAGCACACCAGTCCCGCGATATCCGCAGGAAGGATCCAGGTCTTGCAAAGATGGGCAAGGATCACCTCGGAACCGAGCGCGATCCCGAAACAACCAATGAGTGCCCCGGCAAAGATTGCGAGGAACGTCAGAAGAGTGCTCATGCCGAGCAGTTTTCCGGCAACGGAGCCCCGGATCCCACCGCTCCCTAAGACCGGTACCATCACCATCAGGACGATGGCAAAGAACCAGAGCCCGGCCAGCCAGCCATGATCGTCAAGGAAGGCTTGTGTCTTTTTCGTAAGATCTGACAGCAGGGAACCGATGATGGGGAGCCGGTACGCGACATCGAAATTCAGGGCCATGAAAAGACCGGTCTCAACGTCAATCATCACCACGGAGAGCGCCATGTACCACCACGGGATCCCGAGCGCGATGCCAACGGGAATGACAGTCTCCTTGCCTGCGGGGGGCAGCATGTACGCAACCATGAGCCCGAGCATGGCAGTAAAATCCTGCCTGGGGAGCGTGAACGCCATCACAGCGATATGAACAATCACGACAAGAACCGGGATTAACAGGGCAATCGCCCGGTAGGGGAGGCGGTCACGGGCAGCTCTTGCGGCCCCGAAAAGTTCGTTTCGTTTCACCCGGTTCACCTGCCCGGCATTCCCCGGGGAATTCTGATCTGTGCACGGAGATTCCGCTCCCGTACGCGGGACCCTGAAAAGGAAAAAAAAGATTGGGGGATTAATCCAGCCCGAATTTCCGGACAATCTTTTCCCGGATCGCCTCCTTGGGGTACGCCCCGATGATCCGGTCCACCAGCTGCCCGTTCGAGAAAAGCATCATGGCAGGAATCGCATCGATATTGAACTGCATCGCGAGGTTCCGGTTGTCGTCCGTATTACATTTGCCGAATGCGACTTTTCCGGAAAATTCGATAGACAGTTGGTCCATGATCGGCGCGATCCGCTGACAGGGGCCGCACCATTCTGCCCAGAAATCCACAATCACAAACTGATGGGTTTTGATGAACTGCTGGAAGTGGGTTTCATCGACATTCTCTACGCTGCCAGTCTTCTTCTCGTGTTTCATCTGTTCCTCAAGCTCCTTCCTGCGCTTCTCACGGAGAAGGGCAAGTTCGTCATCCATGGTTTTCATTTATTCTGCCGCAGCTAATTTAATCTAGCGACCATGATAGTCCATTCCCGGGAAGGGAAAAGGGAGTAAAGTATATCAGCGGATGCCGACTATATTGTAGTCCTGATTATAGGAAGCGAGGTAGGGTAGTCAGGATATCCCGTCGGGCTCATAACCCGAAGATCGATGGTTCAAATCCATCCCTCGCTACTTCTTTTAACAACGTCGTTTCTGGTACGGTACGTCCTCTTGGCACTATGCCCCGGCTATCAGGAATACCGCCAGGACGGGGGCGGCACGTGGATCTCGAATCGCGCCCCCGCACCCGGCACACCAGACTCCTGGATGCGGATATCGGTTACGGACAGGATCTCCCGGGAGAATGTGAGCCCAAGGCCGGTATTTTTCCCATAGAACCGGGAAAAGATCCGCTCCGTCTCCCCGTATGCAATACCCATACCGTCATCTTCGAAGACAAGAACCAGGTACCCGGAATCCTCTTCCGTTGCAGAGACCCGGATCATTGTGAGAGGGCTGCTATGCCGGAGAGCGTTTTCAAACAGGTTGTAGAAGACTTTCTCCGTGAGCGGATCCGCATAGATCTCAGCAGGCGGAATCTCCCGTAAAATTTTCACCCCGCCGGGGTCAAGGTCGGTGATCGCCTGTTCAACCAATCCGGTTGCTGAATGCCAGAATGGATCGTGTTTCCCGATCTCCTCGTATTGCCGCGCGAACTGGAGATGACTTTCGATCTTTTCTACAATCCCCATGCATGCGATGATATACTGTTTCTGGGCAGACGATTCCGCCTTGTCCCGGGAAAGCTGCGGGTAACCGTATCTGGCCGGAGTTACCGGATATCATCCGGAATGACCGTTGCTGTGGAACGATGCCAGACTCGTCATCTGGTGATTTTGATCATTATAATAAAAAAGATTTTTTTTCGTCTGCCGGATTTGATCAGGATAAAAAGAAAATTACCGTTTAATACAGCAAAAAACGCAAATGCCGCGATAATTGGAAGAATTGCCCCGGATGGGGATTTTGCGGGTGATGTTGCAGGAAGTGCAGCCTGAGGGTTACAGGCAGTATCCAGGGATGCAAGATTCTTCTCTGCGGAGCCAAAGCCCGGGTACGGGAGGATATAGTCGGGATCGATCTCAAAGGACTTTTCCAGCGCAGCCGCAGCACGGGTACAATCCCCTTGTGCGGATAGGATACGACCTTTTACATGCCAGTAATGAGCATTGCCGGGAGCGAGGGTGATGGCAGTCTCAATGGCTGCAAGAGCTTCGGTATTCTTTCCCACACCCTGCAAGGCCAACGCCCTGACGCCATAGGCGGCCGGATATGCCGTGTCGATAGTGATGCCGGATTCCGCGTCAGCAAGAGCCGAAGTGTATTTGTTGAGTGCCAGGTACACATACCCGCGATCGGAATACAGGACCGGTTTTGGATCCAGCGTGATGGCTTCTGAAAAGGCCTCAACTGCTCGTTCGTACTGCCCCATTTTACGATAGGAGTACCCCTGGATACCGAGAAGACCTGCAGAATCCGGGTACCACGCAAGACCCCGGGTTGTGATGGTGAGGGCATCCGGCCAGTTCCGGGCAGACACTGCAGCCTGTGCTTCATCAATGTACGCGGTGACATTCTGCGGGGGTGTCCCGGTTGTGTCTGCGGGCGCCGATGAGATCGATGCCGCAGTGACACCGGAAATCAGAATGCAGAGTGCCGTAAGTATAAGGATCGGGATGTTGTTTACGATCTTCATATTCTTCCTCTGTTGATTAACAAGGAATAAATCTGTGCTGGCTGGGTAAAGCAATGTGGGTATTTAAAAAAAGTTGGGTACATTTTCCAACCCGTATCAGGTGTATCCGTTGGGAAGATCCGGGTCATCGGGGGCGTTGATATCATTTCCACAGTTATTGGAGTATGTGAGGGCAAAAAGGTAGATTGCCTTCATTGTACGCATCTGGCAGAAAAATTGCCGCGGGGGATATAAGGTGATACGGGTTTTTCCAAAAACGCGGAGTAAATTTTCCAAAACGGGGGATAGATAGGCGGCAGAGTGTAGTGCCCATGAATCTTCTTATCTCCCCCAAGGTGGCCGCCACAGTTAGACAGGGAAAGAATGAACGGTCTGGATTGCCGTTTTTTATGAGACAATATTAAACATCTTTTCCGCGGATTCACCAGAACAGGGTGCGTTCAGGCTGACCACATACCGGCCGGCATCGAGATCAGAGGTATTCAACCGGAACGAAAACGGCTGAGGTATTTCTCCATTGGCATTTGCGTACATGGTCCCGCTCATAACATTCCCCGGGCATGAAAACCTGCAGTCTGATGCACTGTACCGGATGTCACGGATGGAATACAGAACTGCACGATCCGGTTTCCCGGTATAGCCTGTAAGGACCAGCATCTCCCCGTGCTTTACGTCCCACACGGGATTCAGGGTGAGGGTAGTGTTCGTCGTGAGGTTTGACGGTAAATTTGTTGCAGGAATGGATGCTGTAGAATAATTCTTAAAAATCGTGAAAATCCGACCATCGGCATGGGAGATCTCCTCGCCATACATGGCGGTCAGGACGTACTCCTGGGGGCGCAGATTCATACTGTCGAAGAAGAACATGAACGAATTATTGCAGCCGGGCCCTTTGTGTACCCTGACACGGGCCCTCAGGTCATCATCATAACAGCACTTGCAATGAGGATGAAATGACGATTCGTAAATGATGAGTTCGATGGTATCATCCACAGGAATATTCGTCTCGCCACGAAGGATGATCTGATCGCCACGGGTGAGATCCTTCACCGGATCAAGAGCAATCCAGTACGGATCACCTTCCCGTTCCGGACAACGCTGGGAAACGGGGAGAATTGTCAGGGTCTCCATATGAGTCTGAGTCACGGGAGCAGTTGTCATCTCATTGGATGGTACCGGAAGGGATGGTGTGACGGGTCCGGGCAGGGCGGTTGTATCCGGTTTCCCAACGAGATCGGGAGCAGGATCCCCGGGGTTCACGCAACCGGTCGTCAGCAGGATGCATACCATCAGCAGGAGGATCATTGCCCGGAACAGTTCCATAAGATACGATCTGTCTTATATGAAACCAATAAGAATAAAAACAATCCGGAAATAATCGGGGATGAGAGAGTGTCACGAATGATACGGACTCACGCCTTCCTTGCCACGGTGACAATGAACGTCCGGTTCTTGTACACCTCATCCACATCCGCAAACCCGGCCTCATGCAGCCACGCGAGCTGCGATGACAGTTTATCGTTCTTGTCCAGCGTGTCCCGTCGCTTCAGGATCTCGGCGTGCTGCTCATCATTCATGGGACCGCTCTTCAGGAACTCATTCCAGTAATCGAGATACCGCTCGCGGAAATACGGGGTCTCCCCGTCCGCCTGGTCGGCATTGACAAACATCCCGCCCGGTTTCAGTGCAGTGTAAATCCGCAAAAAAAGCCGGCGCTTGTCCTCTGTTTCCAGATGATGGATGGAGAGGGCCGAGCAGATGATATCATACGGCCCGCCAAGCTCCGAGCGGCTGTAGTCGCAGATAATATATTCCGTACCGGGTCGCGAGGAGAAACGCTTCTTTGCCAGGTCCAGCATGTTCTCTGATATGTCCATCAGCGTGAGGCGGGCATCAGGAAACTTCTCTAAAAGGAACGCACTCAGAAGACCGGTGCCTGCCCCGACATCGAGGATAAAAGGTGCTGGTGTTGCGGACTCCATAGCCCAGACTGCGGCTCCGTAATACGGTTGCAGATCGGGGATGACGTACTCCCGTTGGGAATCATAGTCCTGAGCGAATTTATTGAATGCCTGCCTGATGTGTTCCATGAACGATCCTCCGGGCACGGGATCGGGGGGGTTTGTCAGCTGAAATTAGTTTGCGTTTTTTCTTTTATGGTCATAAGGACGGCGATCAGATTGTCGTGGTCATCCTTGACCGGGCGGACCGCCACGGTCACCTTCCGTCGTTTGGAAGTGGTTGTTACTGCAGCAGTATTGGACTTGTAAACAACCCCTGCCATCTGGTTGGCGGCCTCGGTAACCGGGTCCTTGATCGGCTCTCCGGTGACCTCATTGATGAACATCAGGACATCCCGCCAGTGCTTCATGAGGATTTTGCTCGGGGGGAGGTCGATAAACCAGCCCGCATAGGTATTGAAAAAGATAATACGGCCCCGTTTGTCGGTGATGATGTATGCCTCAAGAGCATCCATGATTTTCTTGGGATCGCCCGCAGGGAACCGATCCGGGTTGCCGACCCTCCGGGTGTGGTTGTGGATGGCAAGATCCACGCAGGTTGTGATCTCAAGGGCAGTAAACGGCTTGAAGATGATCCCATATGGTCGCGAGTACTTGAGCCGGTCAAGTTTTCCCTCTTCCGAGTCGCCGGTGATGAAAATGATTGGGCAATGGAAGAGCTGGAAGATAAAATGGGCTGCATCGATACTGTCCATTTTGCCGGACAGGTTGATATCGATGATCACAAGATCCGGTTTCATCTCTGCTGATTTGACAACCGCTTCTTCACCTGAAGTGACAATTCCTGCAATCACGTACCCTTTCTCATTGAGCATTTTGCTCAGGAGACGGGGGATGATAGGATCATCGTCAACGATCAGGATACGGGGGGGCGTGGCCATAGGGCTCCGAAAGATGTGATAGTTACTATCTATATATTACGTCAGACTGTTTAAAATTTGGTTAAAAAACAGAGATTTTTGGATTTCTGAAGATCCCCGACATTATATCCAGGACAACCTGACCCGGGATCAGATTTCATTCCTTATCGCCACAGTACCAGATGCCGGTGTCGCTATTATGCCACTGGAGAACCCAGAGCCGGTTATCGAAAACAACGGCATGAGGGGGCCCTCCAGAATAATCTTCCCGGAAAAATTCAGGCGAACTCATGAGCTTTTTCCAGGAGGCTCCATCTGTTGAATACCATATCCCCTCTGTCGTTTCAGTACGCCATGGCTCGTCCTCGTAAAACACAAAACCGTTCTGGATAACCCACATCCGGTTATCGAAAACCACTGCTTTATAGATGGTATTCTTCTCAAATGCTGAGGATGCCGTCACCTGTGTCCAGTGGATCCCGTCCGCAGAATTCCAGACATCACTGATATATCCGGTACTGTCCCTGCCTCCGATCACCCACATTTTATTGTCATACACAAACGAGGAGTGGCCGCTTCGTGGGGAGAATTCCGCTGAGGGGGTGGCCTGCTTCCACGAGAATCCATCGGTGGAATACCAGATATCATTTGTAAATTCCTCATCCCAGGCCTTGATGTTTCCACCAATCACCCAGATACGGTCATCGAAAACCACGGTACTATGTCCTGAACGAGGAGAAAATTGTGCTGCCGGCTGGATTGCAGACCATGTGATGCCGTTACTCGAATACCAGATGTCGTTATGCAGGGAAGCTGAGCTCTCAGTCATACCTCCGATCACCCAGAATGCATCCCTGAACACGGCCGATGTCGCCCCCATGCGTTGTGGCACCATCTCCGGAGACGATTCACGGGTCCAGGTGATCCCATCGTCCGTATGCCATGCAATTCCGTAGGGATTGGGATCTTTCGAACCCCCGATGAGCCAGAGTTGTCCCTTGTATTCGGCACTGGTGAAACCACCAATGGACCCGAACGGGGCTGATGATGTTGTCCGGGCCCAGGATTTACATGGCGTTGTATCAAAAAACATCCCCCATGCGAAAAACCCGAAAACAAGAGCCGCAAGGATGGCTAGAATCGTTACCGCCCATTTGATCTTCGGGGTCATCCGGAAGGGCTCGCGGGTGACAATGGGCCCGGGAGATTTTATTTCCGGAGTGCCTGTTTCCGGCCGGACTTCAACGGTAATCGGGAGAGTTTTCCTGTACTGTATCCCGAGCCGTATGAGCAGGATCCCGATTGCCGGCATAGCGAGCAGCAGGTACACAGCACACAGGAATGCCCCCAGAATGAATAACAGGAGGAAATCCCACCCCCAGTCATTACCGGTTCGGGACGAAGGCAGGAGATAGGTGAACCAGTACCATACCAGGAAAAATGCAATAACAAGACTGACGGTCCCAAGGGCGGTTGTCCAGGATCGGATTGGTCGGAGATCGGGACAGTCAGTACCGGATTGTATCAGGGCGTGTAAAAGGCAGGACACTCCCAGGGGAACCAGGGCCATCCCGAAGACAAAGGCAATAGCAAACAGGATTACCGTGTCTCCACGCGGCATGGCCAGTATTTCAGTAACCGGCAGGACTATGAGTAATACCATGGACAGGACGGTGACACAAAATATGACAATAAGTGCAAGAGCGTACTTCCACGGAAGTGACCGGGTATGCATCTCGTATGCCATGAGAAGGGCCCCAATGAGTGACAGGAGGAACATTGCCATGATACTCATGACAGGAGCATTCGCTGCCAGCACGACGGCTTCCGATGCGGGCATGAAGAATTCCAGGAATGACCGGATCATCCCGGAAAAAATCCAGGAGATGATAACCAGATGTGTACTAAAAAAACACAGGGAGATCAGGTACAACGGGAGGGCAAATTTCCGATAATCGATTACTGTTTCAGCGGTTTTATCCATTGTTCTGAGAACATCATCTGGATAACACTTATTTTTTTTGAAATATCTTTATTGACATCATATATCCAGCCTGCAAAAAAGGATAGTTGTTGTGCGATCTGCTGCAGAAAAAAGGATTAAACCTCATACCCCGAGCTTGACCTGAATCGTATTATCGACAAAATCGACCTGGCAGGGCTTTGCGTGCTCACCCTCAATAGGAACCGGGTAGCAGCCCGTGATGCAACCGGTACAGAGGTTCTCCCGGCCAAACCCGATGGCCTCCACGAGCCCATCAAGGGAGATGTGATGGAGGGTCGTCGCAGTAATGCTCTTCCTCACCTCTTCCTCGTTCCGGTTGTGGGCAATGAGTTCCTCGCGGGTTGGCATATCCACACCGAGATAACAGGGCGCCGTGATCGGAGGAGAGCCGATCCGCATATGGATCTCCCTTGCCCCGGCGTCACGTACCATCCCAATGATCCTCTTCGATGTGGTGCCCCGGACAATACTGTCGTCAACGAGCACAATAGACTTGTCTTTCAGGTGGGCCGGGATCGGGTTGAGCTTGATCCGGACCGCCTTCTCCCGTTCCCGCTGGGTGGGCATGATGAACGTCCTCCCCATGTAACGGTTTTTCATCAGGGACTCGACGAACGGGATCTTCGAGCCTTCCGCGTACCCGATCGCATGGGCGGTCCCGGAGTCCGGGACCGAGCAGACCGAGTCCGCCTTTACCGGGGCCTCCTCATAGAGTTTCTGGCCGATCCTGCGGCGGACATCGTATACCAGCACCCCATCGATGACCGAGTCTGCCCGGGCAAAATAAATGTACTCGAAGATACAGTAGGCACATTTGCCTGCCACGGCGATCTGCATGCATTTTACCCCGTCCGCATCGATCCGGATCAGTTCGCCGGGTTTGACATCACGGAGGAACTTTGCACTGAGGGCGTCCATTGCAACGCTCTCAGAAGCGATCATGTACCCGTGCTCGGTCTTCCCGATACCAAGGGGCTTGATCCCGAGCGGGTCGCGGAAGCCATACAGAATTCCATCAATCAGTATGACGGTCGAGTAGGACCCCGCGAGTTTATGCATGCACAGGCTGACCGCGTCCTCGACCGAACCCGATTTGCTGAGGGCATTGATCAGGATCTTTCCAATGATCTCGGTATCGGTGGTCGTGGTAAAGATCTGGCCGTCACGCTCGTACTCCGCCCGGAGTTCGCCGGTATTGACAAGGTTCCCGTTGTGGGCGATGGAGATGAAATGTTCCTGGAAATGGAAGTTCAAAGGCTGGATATTCTCGGGAAGGTTCGCACCGGTGGTCGGGTACCTGACATGGCCGATACCAGCCGTGCCTTTCAGATCAGATAAAACAGAAGAAGAGAAAACATCGGCAACCAGTCCATTCCCCTTGAACTTGTGGAGATTGGTGCCGTCAAACGTTGATATCCCGGCGCTCTCCTGGCCACGATGCTGGAGGGCGTACAGGGCGTAATAGAGTTGTATTGATACACCGCCAGCATCGACGATGCCAACGATTCCACACATGGTACAACTCTAATGCGTTACGGTTTTTGGTCGCTTAGTATTCCACTTATGAGTGCTGGTCAGTTTTGTGCTCTTGCCAAAACCACAGGCAGAGCAGACTTTCTTCTGGGCGTGGTACGAGATCTTCCCGCAGCGCCGGCAGGCGATGTGCGTGAACTTGTTCCGCTTACCCATTGATGGAGTGCCTTTTGTCATGTTATGTCACCTTATTGTTCGAGTGATGGAGAGATATAAATTACATTATCCCCACGGACGATGAGCGTGCCTACTTTCTGGACCTGTCCGTTCTCCGTTTCCTCAGCCTTGTCGAGGACGAGGTTCATATGTACATCATACCCTTGAAGAACGCCCCGTATTTCTCTCCCGCCTTTGAGAGATACAATAACGGGCTGACGGTTCAACACCTGATCCAAAATATCCAACGGCCGTTTGGTCATAATAATACCCTGTTACCATCGCTCTGGAGTAATATATATGTGCGAGCGGATCACTTAAACATACCGTAGATCTGTACCATCAAAAAATCTTTGCACGGGGCAGGATCCTGACGGGTACAGAACGAACCCTCTGCGATATGCAAATTTTTTTTGCCGTGGAGTATAAATGTTAGGCAGCAACCATGAAAAAGATCACCGTAAAAAAACGCCATTCCATCCGGAAAAGCCAGGGCGTCGACCTGCTCGTTCGGCTCGCGGAGCAGATCGGCCATTCGGCAGACCTCTTCCGCGCGGATATGATCGAGGTACTGGAGACCAATGCGGAGATCTCGTTATTTATGGTCAACAAGAAGCCGTTTCTCATGGACAACGGAACATGGGTGTTTCCCACCCTGAAAGGCGCAGTCCAGTGCCCGTTTCCGGAGCGCAGGGTCGCGGTGGATGCCGGGGCGATCCCGTTCGTGGTGAACGGTGCAGATATCATGCGGCCAGGCATTGTCTCAGTAACTGACGACGTGAAAGCCGGCTGCCCGGTCCAGATCGTTGACGAGCGGCACGGTAAGCCGCTTGCCATCGGAATTGCCCTCTTTGATGCGCCCGATCTGCGTGCCAGTACATCCGGAAAGATGGTTAAAAAGTTCCATCACGTCAGTGACGAGATCTGGAACATGGAGATCTGAAGAGTTTCCGGCCCGTGCAGATATGCGGGAAATCTCCTTTTTTCTCTTTTTTCTGGCTTAAACAGCACCCGGATGCTCTCAAAATAGATACTATTAAATAAGTTTCATCATACAGTTTTTTTATGGTTAAGATCTTAGACACACTTCTTGGTAAGAGCTCCGCTAACTCGGACGAGGACTATATGGAGCTTGATCTCGCTTCCTACGAGGAAAGTGGCAGCGGATCCCCGGCACTTCTTGTGAAAATTGCAACCATCACCGACCTCAAGGACACACCCCGCGTCAAAGACGAGGTCTATAGCGGCAACATCGTCATTGTTGATATTTCCCGTCTTAAAATGGACAAGATCTCCTACGAGCGTGTCCTTAAGGACCTCAAGGAAGTTGCAAAGGATGTTAACGGTGACATCATCGGCCTTGGCGACCAGCGCTATGTAGTCATAACCCCGATGTCCGTGAAGATCTCCCGTGACAAGATCGGTGGATAATCGCGTGCAGACAAACGTCCCGGGACCGTGTCCGAGCTGTAATACTGAAATACAATACCTGTATAAGACAGAAAATATCCCTTATTTTTCTGATATTCTTATCATCTCGGCCATCTGCCCCTCGTGCGGCTATAAATTCGTAGATACCCAGCTCCTGAAACATGCGGAACCTGCCCGCTACAAGGTCGCGGTCAATGCTGAAGAGGACATGTCCATCCGCGTAGTCCGGTCCATGGGTGCCAGCATCGAAATACCGGAGATTGGCGTCCACATCAGCCCGGGGCCGCAGTGCCAGGGCTTTGTCTCGAACGTAGAGGGGGTTCTCGACCGTATCGAGCAGGTGGCGAAGGGGGCATTCCAGTGGGGGACAGACCAGGAGAAGGACAATGCCACGGCACTCCTTGCAGATATTGTTCGGATCAAGGCCGGGGCGTTTCCGGTTACTTTGATTTTAGAAGATCCCGATGGGAACAGCGGGATTATTTCGGATAAAACGGTGACTGAGAAGTACGTGCCGGAAGAGTGAGAGGGAGGGCTCTTCCCTCCGGTTTTCTTCAGGCCTGCTTTCTCCGGTAATTATCCAGCGACTTTTTCATCTCCCCGATTAATCCATCCCGCATCGTGGTCTCGGCCTCATCCTTCCGGACTGACCCATACTGCAGGAGCAGGAGCAGTGCGACAAAGAGAACTGATACTGCGATAATCTTCAAAGGGTCGATTTCAAGCACACCATGAAGGATGATCTCCCGGAGGGCTGATACAATCCCCACTTCAATCATGATGTCAATAGCAATCCGGTGTTCCCTGAGATAAATGATGAGAAGACGGTAGATCTCGACGAGAACGAGGAGGTAGATGAGCTCCCCGGCGATTACCCTGAAATCAAGGAGTCCTGTGAGCGAGAGTAACAGACATGCAATTATTCTCAGCATCAGTACAAAGAGAACGGTACAGATTCCTATGACAATAATATCCTGGATATTTTCAAGCAGTCGCCGGAAAATATCATGGATCCGAGTGTATAATACTTCTATTGTCATGGTATTTTTTAGGTTTTTTCAAAAAAATATTTAAATTTTTGGGGGGGGGAGGCGGGATACCACGGTACTCCTTGCAGGTATTACCCATGCGAAGTGCGGGGCATTTCCGGTTACCCTGATTTTGCAAGACCCAAACAGGAACAGCGGGATTATCTCAGATCTGACCTTAAACGAGATGTACGTGCCGGAAGAGGATTACTGGTTTTTTTCGTTTTTGCTGACTACGGGTTTACAGTAACAACCGTTGCCCCGGGCGGTCCCTGGTCTTTTGTTCCCAACCGACCGGCCCTGTCCCGGGACAGCCACTTCGTACTTTTCCCCCACTGACCCCCCTCAGGCCTATCAGTCACTGATCAATGCATATTCCGTCGTAATTTTCTGGAAAATGGGGGCATAACTGCAAGGGTGCATGGGGGGGTCGGTGGGGGAAAAATGTTTTTGGGCGGGCAGTGGTTGATGAGATTATAGAACAATTTCCGACGGGTTTTCCCTCAGGGCACCATGAGGGACAAGCTTGGTTTGTTCCCCTCCGACCCCCCCGGATCCTGGAGGCCAGGACTACCCGGTCCCACAATTCTGACAAAATGTATTGGAAAAAAAGAAACTTACGTTATCTCCAGTTCCCCGAGCCACGCCCCGGGCTCCTTGACAACCGTACCGACAACCTGCGCACCCTTCACCATCCTGGTGATACACGCAACACTCATCTCAGGGGATGGTGCACATCCTATTATGGGAATTATATCGGGGGAGCAGGTGGCATGGGTGGCGGCGGGGGAAGCCGTGCGGCGGGGAGCGATACGGAGACGAAGACCGGGTATGTGGAGGTGACGGCGACGGTGTCGAATCAGGCAACGAATATTCATGGAATAATTATGCAAGCCAAAAATCCAGATTAAAAAAGATGGGGGGAAAAATCCCGCTCTTCCGTTATCCCGGGATCGCACGTGAGAACACCCGACCGGTTCCCTCCTATATTGTGTCCAGAAAATTCCCGCCACCGGGAATTACACCGGTGCATCAATGTCGCCAAGCAGCTGCCTGATATCGATCCAGATAATCAGTTCATTGGTCTCCTTATCCCTTACCCGGACCCTGCGCTTGATAATCCCGAGGATGGACGTCTCGTCCCTGCTCACGGACGCCGAAGTATAATCCACCTGGTTGCCTTCGAATGTCGAGACCGAGGTTACGTCATCAACAAGGATGCCGGTCTTTGATCTGGCAAGGGTATCGTCAAGGACAATAATCCGCGAGGATTCGACAGGTACGGCACTCTCTTCAATGATATTCAACCGGTGCTTGAGATCGATGATCGTCGTGATCTCGCCCCGCAGGTCAATGATGCCACGTACATATGCCGGCACATTGGGAAGCCTGGTGATCGTGGTATATTCCACAACTTCCTTGACATCGAAGAGATCAATGGCGAAATGTTCGTCACCCAGGACAAATTCCACGATCTGGATTGAATCCGGCATCTTCCCGGAACCAGCGGGTTTTTTTACGGTATCGACAGGCACTGAGGTTTTTGCTGTCATGGCAATTCCCTCCCTCGTGTTAGTCCACCCTGAACCGCTTGTTGGCTTCCATGGCCTGGACTGCGGTATTGTTTACGGTCTTTATCATCCGGGTGATCTCATCGATCGCTGCGGCGGACTCTTCGGTTGCCGCAGCTGCATCTCCAGACTCCCGTGCAGTCCGTTCGACCATACCTGACACTTCGTGTACACTTGCCGTGATCTCTTCGATTGTTGCTGCCTGTTCCTCTGTTGCTGCAGCAACTTCGGAGGCACTGTTTGCAACGGTCTCCGCAGCGATCTGGATCTGCCTGAAGGCTTCGAGTGCCGCTTCTGATTCCTGGAAGCCTTTCTGGACAAGGACCCTGGATCCCTCCATTGCATCTGTCGCCTTTTTCGAGGCAAGGTTGAGCTGGGTGATCATGTCCTCAATCTTCTCGGCGCTCTGCCGGGACTCCTGCGCAAGGGATTTGACCTCGGAGGCGACAACAGCAAAGCCCCTGCCGTGTTCACCCGCACGGGCAGCCTCGATGGCCGCATTGAGCGCAAGGAGGTTGGTCTGGCTGGCCAGGTCGCGGATGAGGACGATGATCTTGCCGATATCGTTCATCTGTTTCTCGATATCCTTGACAATCCCGTACACATTGTTCGTGGAGTCTGTGATGTCGGTCATATTCTTATTGACATGCTCCGCAAGGACGGCGCCGCTCCTGGCCGAGGTATTTGCACCGTTCGCCTGGGATGAGACACTCTCCATGCTGGACGTGATCTCTTCAACTGCCGCGCTCATGTCCTGCATTGCCTTGCCCATCTGTTCTATATCCTCAGAGACTTTTCGGGCGTTCTCAGAGACTACACCTGCGTTCCGTGCAATGTCGTTGATACTCTTGGAGGCATCCTCAACACTCGATGCAGCATTATTCGTTACCGCGGTCAGATCTGTCATCCGCTGGTTCACATCCCTGATATTGACCTGGAGTGCGCTGATGATGTTTCTCACAGACCCCCGCAGTTTTGCCAGGATATTGAAAGTCATTTCAAGATCCGGGTCCGCGGGTTTATCTACCGGGTGATTCGCCGTAAGGTCACCGGCGGCCATCTGGTCATATACCCTGATGAACTCATCAATCTCATGCTCCAGGTATTCCTGGCTTTTCACAATCGCGGTAATTTCAGGGTAGGTGATGAAGATGTGTTTTACATCACGGTTTTCGTCAAGGAGGGGGATAATTGCCCGCTGGATTACGTGGATACCGGTCGGACATTCAATGGTTGACTCCCCAAAGACACTTTTCTTCAGAGAAATCGCATCAGTGATGGATTCGCCTTTGTCTTTATGATACGTTACCAGCCCACGGACCCTCAGGTCAGTGATCTTCATGGCAAGGAGCCGGTCTGCGGGAAATCCGAAGAGCCTGACAAATGTCGAATTTACCTTTACAAATTGCATGTCCTTGTCGATTACGGCCTGCGCAAGAGGAGAATAATCAAACATCTGTTCGAATTCGTTTGTCTCAATCATGTCATTCACCAGAGTCTGGCCTGATATTTGTGGTCAGCCGCATTCATGCCGGGGAAGAAAGGTCGTTCTTCTTGTTTGTCACATGCAACGGTTCATTATCGGGTTCCCAGAACACCCGGGCCCCGTAAGTGCATGTATGTCCCGTTTCAGCCCGATAAAATCCTGCAGACCGCAATAAATTCCCGATGAGAAAAGAATTATTAAAAATACCGACGGGCATTACCTTGATGCATTGCATCGCATTTGTTTGAATGTGCATTTAAGAATGCGAACCAAGATTGTTGGTAATAATGCATAGCATTAATGAGATCCTTTCATCGATAATCCAGATCCTTTCGAGGTATCCGGAAGGCCGGATGATGAAGGATCTTGCTGCCGAACTCGATCTGAACCGGAACGCGGTGGCCAAATATACCGGGATTCTTTTCCAGCAGGGACGGGTTGACATCCGCTACATCGGGAGAGCAAAGATTTTCACGCTTTCGAAACGGATCCCGTTCTCCATCCTTACCGAAATCTCTCCTGATTATATTATCAGTACTGACCGGAACCTTCACTGTGTTGATGCAAATGCCCGCTTTTCTGCATGGGCCGGTTGTACTACCGGAGAGATCCGGGGAAAACCGATCCAGAGCCTGCCTGTCCCCCTCTTCCAGCGGACCATGATAACGGACCTGGTCAGGGCCGGCATCTCTGCTATCAGTGATCCGGTAAGGATCTCCCTCACCCTGCAAAACAGGGAATATTTTTATGAGATCCAGAGCGTTCCGGTGGTTTTTTCAGATTGTACCACCGGCAGCGCACTCATCATCAAGGATATTACTGACAGCGAGACAGTTGCGGAAAAAATCTTCATTCTTGAAGAGAGATACCGGGCACTTACCGGTGCCCAGTCAGAGTTTATCGTTCACTCATTACCGGATGGCACGATACTCTTTGCAAATCCGGCTTTTTCGGATCTTACCGGGACCCCCTCCGAACATCTGGTCGGGAAAAAAATCCGGTTAAAAATTCCCGAAGCTGATCTTACTGCGGTCAGACAGCATTTCAGGTCAATATGTTACGATGATCCCAACAAGAGTATTGAACACCGTGTCCTTGCAAATACCGGTGAGGTCCGGTGGATACGGTGGAAGAACCTTGGGATCTTCCGGGATGAGAGACTGACCGAATACCATTCATATGGCACTGATATCACGGAACTTAAAACGGCCCGGAACAGGCTCCAGTACTATCATGATAATACTGAAAAAATGGTGCGGGAAAAAACAGATGAGCTCACGAGGATAAACAGGGACCTGCTTTTGGAGATCCAGAAACGCAAGCAGATCGAACGGAACCTGCAAAAGACGCAGTTCTGTGTCAATAATTCCAGCGACATGATCCTCTGGGCTGATGAAACCGGGACCGTCACCTCATTAAACAAGTCTGCGCTCAGCACCCTGCGCATCCATCCGGGCGATATCCTCATCTTCATGAAGCAGGGAGCAGGAGCCCCGCTGCAACAGATTCCCTGGCAGGAGATATGGGAATCCGCGAAACAGAACGGGTTCATCCTGTTCGAAGCGTTTATGCATGGCCGGTCAGAGAGGCCGCTCCCGGTAGAAGTGCTGGTGAATTTTTTGTTTTTTGACGACAGCGAGAGCTGCTGCTTCTTTGTACGGGATATCACCGAACGTAAGCAGTGGGAAGACCGGCTCAGGCTCCTGGAGATCTCGGTGGAGAGCGCTTATGACGAAGTATTCTGGATGGACATGGCGGGCAATTTCCTGTATGTCAATGATGCAGCGTGCAGGACAACCGGCTATTCTCAGAAAGAACTCTGCGCAATGAATATCCGGGATCTGGTTCCGAATCTCCTCCCGGAACAGTTAGTAGAGCATGTCGCTGATGCACGGAAGAACAAACGGCAGTTCTTTTTAAGCCGGCACCGGTGCAAGAATGGCACGATAATCGATGTAGAGGTTGGTTCAGTCCATGTGATGCGGGGAGAAGAGGGGCACAAGATCTGTTTTGCCCGGGATATCACCGAGCGTAAAGCTGCAGAAGACATGCTGAAGCTTTTAAAGACATCTGTCGACAGCGCTTACGATGAAGTATTCTGGATGGACTCACAGGCAAACATCCTCTATGCCAACGATGCCGCATGCAACACAACAGGTTATTCGGAGGAAGAATTGTGTGCCATGAATATCTTCACCCTGGACCCGGATTTCACGCCGGAGATCTGGGAACGGTCCATCGAAGGCCTACGGAAGAACAAAAAACAGATATTCCAGACCCGTCACCGGCGCAAAGACGGTGTAATCCTCGATGTAGAGATTGGTCTCGTGTATAGTACTCATGGGAGTATGGAGTATGTCTTCTGTTTTGTCCGGAACATCGCCGAAAACAGGCAGATGGCGATGGCACTCAGGGAGAGCGATGAGATGTTTGCCACGGCATTCTACCGCGGACCTCTCATGCTGTCGATCATGGAAATTGGTACGTACATCTATATGGATGTCAATGACCAGTTCACCCGCGTTTCTGGATATTCCCGGGATGAAATAATCGGAAAGACTGCCCCTGAAGTGGGGTGGATCGACCCGGAGGAGTGGGAGAGCATTATTGGGGAACTCAAGAGAACCGGGAGAGTTGCCGGCAGGGATATGAGGCTGACAAGGAAAGGCGGGGAACCGGTCTGGTGCCGGTATTTCGGGGAGATTATTACAGGTGCCGGAAAAAACCGACTCCTGTCTTTGACAGAAGACATCACTGACAAAAAGCTTGCAGAGGGGGCCCTGCATGAGAGCAAACTGAGATACCAACGGATCTTTGAATCCTTTGTCGACACCTACTGTGAGACCGATGCAATGGGGATTATCAGGGTCATGTCACCGTCAGTATATGCATTGACAGGGTGGAAGCCGGAGGAACTGGCGGGAAAATCCATCCTGCACCTGTATACTGACCCTCGGGACCGCCAGGCACTCATCGAAGGGCTGGAGCATAGTCCGGTTGCTTCCGGGTTCGAAGTGAAACTGAAGAAACGTGACGGGACACCGGTTTTTGTTTCAATCAATGTACGGCAACGGTACGGTATTTCAGGGGAGCCGGACGGAATGGCAGGTTCGATCCGGGATATTACTAACGATCTGAAAAGACCACGTGCGGACTGCTCATCCACTCAGGAGAAGAAACCTTAAGTGCATCACCAAGGAGATTAAATGATTTTAACAGGGTATCAGGAACAGCAAAAGACAGTATATGATCAGGTTTTTTAAAAAGGAAAATGAGAGAAATGTTACAATAGTTACGTTATCTCGAGATCGCCCAGGAACGCCCCCGGCTCCTCAACAATCGTACCCACAACCTGAGCCCCCTTCACCATCTTCGTGACACACGCCACGCTCTTCTCCGGCACGATAAACGCGTAGCCCATGCCCATGTTGAAGGTGCGGTACATCTCCTCAACCGAGATGTCGCCGGCCTTCTGCATCCAGCGGAATATCTCGGG
>JALOBP010000021.1 GCA_023228295.1 Methanoregula sp. | reverse complement strand
TTTCAAGTGGGTAAGATTAACGATGAATTCATCTGCCATCGTATTCCATGAACCGCCGCGGGGGCGTCCCTTCGGGGGCGGCGGAGGTCATCGTAATGGGGGTTTGGGGGCGCTAGCCCCCATCAACATCTTTACCAGGATCCGGGTTACCCACCCGGATCAGCGAAGAGCCATCTTTTTTTCACAATACAGTGCCTTCAATGCCAGAGAGGTATGCGCCGGCCACATTTTCATTTGTAAGTAATATTTTGGAAAAGTGCATCAAACCACCGGTGCTAAAGTGCTGCTATGTAATTTTGACAAGATCATTTTTGTAATTTTCACAGTTAACAATGTGTTATTTAAAAAAAAAGTTACAGGAGTCCCGGCGCCTTGACGCGGAACTTCTGCCAGAGCACGCGTCCCATTACGCGGAACGTGAAGTCGAGTTCCTCGAAGCCGGGAATCATGTTCTCCTTGAGCAGTTCGCGGCCAGGGTTCATTGAGTCCCCTCCAAGGAGAGTTGCAATGAGCCGGTTGTTGGTCATCGCAGAGAAGTTCAGGATCTTCTTTGCCAGGTTCTCCGATGTCAGGACAAGGTTCGGGAACCCGACGATGAAGGCCATGTCCCAGAACTCGGGGTGGCGTGCCAGAACTTCGAAGGTTTTCTCGAACCGCTTATCGGTTGCATCTCCCAGGAGATCGATCGGGTTGCCCTTGTTCCAGAAGTCGGGGAGGAATTCATTGAGTTCTTCAATAACCTCTCTGGGAAGATCGGCGATTTCCACCCCGTAACGTTCTGCGTAGTCCGAGGACAGCACGGCAAACCCGCCGGCGTTCGTTATGACGACTGCACGTTTGCCTTTCGGGAAGCCTTTCGGGTGGGCGAGCATCTGGGCTGCGAGGAAGGCACCGGTCAGGGTGTGGACGGCAATAACGCCGGATTTACGGAATGCTTCCATGTACACATCGTAGGAACCGGAGAGGGAACCCGTATGGGATGAGGCTGCATGCTCGCCTTTCTTGGATGAACCGGATTTGATTGCAACGACCGGTTTTGTCTTTGCAACTTCCGAAACCACTTCCATGAATCCTTTGCCGTCAGTGATCTGTTCGATGTAGAGGATGATCGCTTTGGTCTTCTCGTCTTTTCCTACATACCGGATGTAGTCGAGGAAATCGAGGTCCGCCTGGTTGCCGACCGAGATGACGTTCGAGAACCCGATACCCTGTGCAAGGCTCAGATCAACGACCGTGTTGATGATAGCCCCGCTCTGGGATATGAATGCAATGTTGCCCGGTCGCGGTGACTGGTGGACGTACGTGGTATCGATACCCCGCGGGGGAACGATAATTCCCAGGCAGTTCGGCCCGATGATCCGGGTTCCATGGCCCTTTGCGATCGCTTTCACGCGATCCTCCAGCGCCTTGCCGTCATCGCCCATTTCCTTGAAGCCGGCTGTAATGATGACAACCATCGGTACACCTTTCTGGCCGCATTCCTCCACGACACGGGGAACGTGGATGGCGGGGACGGTAATCACTGCAAGGTCGACCGGGGCAGGTATCGCGGTGATAGTCGGGTATGCCTTGAGCCCCTGGATCTCGGAGCGTTTGTTGTTCACGGGATATAACTGGCCTGGGAAATGGAGCAGGTTGTGCAGGACTGCATATCCCATCTTGGTGGATTCCTGTGATGCACCAATCACGGCAATCGAGCGGGGGTTGAAGTATTCCATCGGGACTGGGGTCCGCTCCTCTTTGGTCTCTGTGGTCTGTACCTTGTCGGTCACGATGATGCGGGCATCAACTGCGCAGGCGCCTTTCTCATACAACCGGAGCGGGTTGATGTCGAACTCCACGACATTTTCGTTCTCCATGAAGAAACGGCAGATGTTGCCGATGATCTTCACCAGTTCCTCTTCGTCGCGGGGTTTTGATCCGCGGTACCCGGTGATGAGCGGGTATGCGTCGATCTCCCTGATCATCTGGCGGATCTCATCTTCCGTTACCGGGAGGATACGCAGGGTAACGTCCTTCATCAGTTCGACCATGGTGCCGCCCATACCGAAGGTGATGACTTTACCGAATGCCGGGTCGGTTTTCCCGCCAATGATCAGTTCAAGGCCGGGCTCTGCCTGCTGTTCGACCATGATGCCTTCGATCTGTGCAGCGGGATCGTAGGCTTTTGCACCGTCAATGATTTTAGTAAATGCGCTCAGTGCTGCCTTTCTGCTGCCGATACCAACAATGACCCCGCCCGCATCGCTCTTGTGGACGATCTGGGGCGAGATGATTTTCATGACAACTGGACAACCCATCTTTTCACAGGCATGGGCAGCGTCCTCTCCACTCTTTACAATCTGGTATTCAGGTACAGGAAGATCGTACTTCCTGAGCATGTCATAGCCTTCTGCTTCACTCAACATTTTCTGGCTCATTGGTTTCACCTCAGTTATGACTGGTTTTGCTTCCTTGCGGAAACTGCGAATGGGTTAAAAGAAAATGTGTGCAGAAGGGCTCATATCCGAACCGGACTCATGCCCGCACTACATTTTTTCTAAAAAAATTTGATATTACATAATTTAAACATTCTGTAATCGTCGAATTCCATTTCGGCATTAAATGGTGGCAGAATCGGGCAGATTTTGACAATCAGAACAATAAGATTATTTAGAATTCATCATTATTGATAATGTTAATTAGAGGAATTCCATGGAAGAGAGCGCGGATTTGAAAAATCAAGTAAAGTATTATACTCCCGATCCCTCCTACCGCCAGAACAGTTGGATCGGGGACTACAACTGGGCGTATTCTGAGTTCCTGAAAGATCCTGAAGCTTTCTGGGCAAAGATTGCTGAGAAGCTTCACTGGTTCTCGCCATGGGATAAAGTGCGGGAATGGAACTACCCGTACGCACGATGGTTTGTCAACGGCAAGACCAACATCACCTACAATTGCCTCGATCGCCATGCCAATGGCAAGAGCCGGAACAAGGTGGCAATGATCTGGAAGGGAGAGACTGTTGAAGAAGAGCGGGTCTATACCTACCGCCAGCTCTTCCGTGAAGTGTGCCGGTTTGCTAACGGGCTCAAGAACCTCGGAGTTGTAAAAGGGGACCGGGTCTGTATCTACATGCCGGTCATTCCTGAGCAGGTCATCGCCATGCTTGCCTGTGCCCGTATCGGGGCCGTACACAGCGTCGTATTCGGGGGGTACGGGGCAGCAGCACTCAACCAGCGGATCGTAGGTGCCGGTGCCAAGATTGTGATCACTGCTGATATGACCGTACGCCGGGGTAAGTCTATCCCGCTCAAGCATGTCATCGAAGAGGCAATCATCAATGCCCCGACCGTGGAACACCTCATAGTACTGCGCCGGGAACTTACGCGGCCGGTCGAGATCCACAGTGAGATGGAACTGGATTTCTATGATGTAGCCAGGGACCAGCCGTCAGAATGCCCGGCCGAGGTTATGGATTCCGAGGACCCAATGTTCATTCTCTATACAAGCGGGACGACCGGGGAACCAAAAGGGATTGTCCATACCTGCGGTGGATACATGGTCGGGGTGTATTACACGACCAAGTATATCTTTGACTTAAAGGAGCATGACGTATACTGGTGTACGGCGGATCCCGGCTGGATCACGGGGCATTCCTATGTCGTGTACGGCCCCCTTTCCGTGGGCGGGACGATCCTGATCTCGGAGAATACCCCTGATTATCCGGATCCCGGGGTCTGGTGGAAGATGGTAGAAGAGTATGGTGTGAGCATTCTCTATACTGCGCCTACGGCTATCCGCATGTTCATGAAACTGGGGGAGGAATGGCCAAATAAGTACAACCTCAGTTCGTTGCGCATCCTTGGCTCCGTTGGTGAACCTTTAAACCCGGAGGCATTCGAGTGGTTCTATCACGTGATCGGAAAAGACCGGTGTCCGGTTGTTGATACTTGGTGGCAGACCGAGACCGGCATGCACATGATAGCAACGACACTCGGGGAACCGATGCGGCCCGGGTATGCCGGCAAATCCATCCCGGGCGTTGTTGTAGATGTTGTGGACAAGGACGGCAAATCAGTTGAGCCGGGTAAGAGCGGTTTTCTGGTGGTAAAAGAACCCTGGCCCTCCATGATGCGGACCGTGTACAACAACGACGAACGCTATCGTAAGTACTGGATGACGATTCCCGGCTGTTACATGGTTGGTGATCTTGCCATCAAAGGTTCGGATGGCAATATCATGGTGATTGGCAGATCTGATGACCTGATCGTCGTGGCCGGTCACAATATCGGGACGGCGGAGGTTGAGAGTGCACTGGTCTCGCATAAATCCGTGGCGGAAGCGGCGGTTATCGGCAAACCGGATCCCATGAAGGGGAACATCATAAAAGCATTTGTTACCCTGCGGGTGGGCCATATGCCCAGTGACAAGCTCAAGAACGAACTCACCTACCATGTTCGGATTACCCTTGGCCCCATTGCGATCCCTTCAGAGATTGAATTTACCGATTCTCTCCCCAAGACCCGGAGCGGCAAGATCGTACGGCGGGTACTTAAGGCAAAAGAGATGGGGATGGATCCTGGTGATGTCTCGACCCTTGATGAATAGGGGCCGATCCTTTAACCTATCTTTATAAATACTGTTTTGTGATATTTATAAATATGAAGGTCAAGCCAGAGGACTCCCTCAAGATTGAAAACATCGTTGCCTCCGCAAAGGTGACTGATTTTCTGGATCTTCCCACGCTTGCGTCCAAGATCAAGGATGCCGAATATAATAAGAAGCGGTTTCCCGGTGTCGTTCTCCGCATGCAGGATCCTAAGATCGCAGCGCTGGTCTTTGGATCCGGTAAAGTGGTCCTTACCGGTGCAAAAAGTATTGACAGCCTGAGCAAGGGTCTCAACATCCTTGGCGGACTGTTGCGCAAGCAGGGTATTGATATTCCCAAGAAACTGGAATACAAGATCCAGAATATCGTGACATCTGCGGACCTTGCAACACCGATCAACCTCAACAAGATTGCCGTCGGATTCAATCTTGACAAAATTGAGTACGAGCCGGAGCAGTTCCCCGGTCTTGTATACCGGCTTGACAACCCGAAAGTTGTTGTTCTTCTGTTCGGTTCAGGCAAATTGATCATCACGGGCGGTAAGGTGCCGGAGGATGCAAAGAAAGCTGTTGTCAAGATTCTTTCAGACCTGCGCAGCCTGGGTCTGATGTAATTTTTTCCCGTTCTTCTGTTTAATGCGCGAATCCCCGTTGGGCCGCCATAAAAAAATTAATACTATATAATCATCCCCCCCATTGCCGAACAATACGAGATACTATATATACGCAAGTCCGATAATTATAGGATATAGCGAATTGAAAATAATGTGGATGTGATGTATGAGGACCGAGAACGTTATGTATTTTACCGAGAAGGAAGAGGAATTTGCAAACCTCCTCATCGAGATTGGAACGAAGCGGAACGTGGCAAAGGTGCTGGTGTTTCTTGCAAACACGCCTGAGGCAACCTCCCGTGCGATCGAGCGCGGCACCGATCTTCGCCAGCCGGAAGTCAGCATTGCGATGCGCTACCTGATTGACCAGAACTGGATCAACAGCCGCGAGAGCAAGGCCGAGAGCAAGGGCAGGCCGGTCAAGATCTACGAGCTCGCAAAGCCGATCCATGAGATCATGGACAGCATCGAGAAAGAGAAGAAGAAAGAGGCGAACAACCAGCTCGCCCTTGTCCAGAAGTTACGTGACTACATCCGGTGAAGTAATCACCGTACACTTTTTTATCCCGCCGACAATAACTGTAGTCTTTTTCGTAAAGCCGCAGAAGAGCCCGCTCTCGACTACCCCGGGTATTGCGGCTATGGCAGCTTCAAGTTTTTCCGGGTTCTTAATTGCTGAAAATTTACAGTCCACAATAAAATTCCCGTTGTCGGTGATGACCGGGCCGTCTTTTTTCATTGCTTCCCTGATGATAGGTTCGCATCCGAGTCCGCGGAGATCGTTAAGAACTGGCATTACTGCAAAGGGAAGGACTTCGACCGGCACTGCAGCAGTGCCCAGATTTTTTACTATTTTCTGTTCGTCAACGACAACGACAAATCGTTTTGATGCTGCGGCCATGCACTTTTCCCGCAGGTGTGCAGCTCCCCGGCCCTTAATGAGCCGGAGTTTCGGGTCCACTTCATCTGCACCGTCAATGGCGATATCGATTACCGGATGATCATCCATCGTGGTTAAGGAAATCCCCGCTTCTCTTGCCCGGAGTGCAGTCTGGAACGAGGTTGGGATGCCCGAGACCTCCAATCCTTTTTTTACGCGTGTGGAGAGCCGTTCGATCATATAGTAAACGGTGGAGCCGGTACCGAGGCCGACAACCATACCATCAGTAATCATATCCGCAGCCTTGTAGCCTGCCGCACGTTTTGCGGCCGCAAGTGCCTCAGCCTTCTTATCCATTACCGGGATATTTCATCCTGCCGGTATAATTAAGGTGGTGATCGGTGGGTGGGAATTGTGAGATCTTTTATCCAAAACAATGCCCCCCTCTTGCACCACCAGCCCCTTTTTGGGGGATGGGGTGCTGCGCTATGACGGGGGGAGTTGGAAATCCCTGTTAAAAACAGCAAGAAGTATGCTCATCATCATGCAGCCGCACTGATACATGGCAGGATTAATTGCCGGTCTTCCGGTACGAACCGGTAATTGAGGCCACCGCGAGGCGCCCTATGGGGCGATGGCAGGTATCTCAATGGGGTATGGGGGCATCAGCCCCCCTCTTTTTGGAATATCTGTTTGCACTGCTTACGGAATACCGGTAGTGCAATTCGGGAAAATTACTTGAAAATCTTCTTTGTCGCTTCGCAGGCTTTGTATGCTGTGCAATCCAGCGTGATCGGGGTTATGGAGACATTGCCTTTCCGAATCGAATGGACATCCGTGCCTTCCTCCGCATCTTCGACAAGCGGCCCGTTGATCCAGAAATATGGCCGGCCGCGGGGATCAAGGCGTTTTTCTACGCCGGTATGGAAGAGTTTGTGGGCGAGCCTTGTCACTTCATAACCGCCTTTGACCGTTGACGGAATATTCACGTTGATGACATCGGTGTCTTTACTGAACCCGTGCTCCAGGATGCGTTCCACAACGTCCCGCACTACCTTCTTTGCGCCATCGAAACTGTGGCCATGATCGCGCGGGTCATCGAACTTGTCGCCCTGGTCTTCCACCTGCAGGCTGAACGCGATCCCCTTCGTGCCCTGGTTGGATCCTTCGAGTGCCGCCCCGACCGTGCCCGATGTCATGATGGATTCAGTGGAGAGGTTCTCCCCGATATTGATTCCGCTCACAATCATCGTAGGCTTCAGGTTCAGGGAATACAACCCGATGATGACCGCATCTGTGGGCTTTCCCGCAACCGCCCAAGCCTTGACGCCGTTCATCTTTATCTGGGTTGCCCGGAGCGGTTCAAAAATGGATATGGACCTGCCGACCGCGCTCTGCTGGCTTGCGGGTGCGACAACCGTCACGTCCGCGATGGGTTTCAGGGCATCATATGCAGCCCAGAGGCCGATGGAACTCACGCCGTCATCATTGGTCAACAGGATCGAGGGTCTCATGTGCATAATCTATTGGTGACCTGCCACAAAAAGTACCTGATCGGATAGGGTAATTTTCCATGGGAGCATACAGAAAAATGATGAAAGTATTGCTCGCAGAATATACCACTGCTCACGATCCGTCACTTGCCCACGAGGGTGTTGCGATGCTTGACCTCCTTAAAAAGAGTTTCGGGCGCTGCGGCTACGAAGTTGTCCTCCCGTCGACAGGAGATTTTGCCGATGAGATCGGCCGGCTTGCGCCCTCCTGTGACATGGGTCTCGTTATCGCTCCTGACGCCCTGCTTTCAAAGTATACGATGATCCTCGAGCAGCACACCCACAACCTCGGCTGCGGGTTCATGACTGTAGCGCTCTCTGCAAACAAGGTTCAGACGCAGAAGATCTTAAACCAGCATGGTGTTGCGGTACCTGGTGAAGCCGGTCCCGGTAAGCGGGTCATCAAGCCGATCAAGGGTTGCGGGGCGCAGGGTGTCCGGCTTTCGGATGGTAATCCCGGTGACGGGGAGTTTTCCGAGCGGTATATCGAAGGTGAGAACTTCTCGGTAAGCATTGTCGCGAACCGGGTTATCGGCGATGCCTGCCAGTATTTCACGGGAAAACCACCGGCAGTCCTGGCCGTAAACCGGCAGAATATTGAACACGGTGCTGACGGATCGTTCCGGTACCTTGGTGGCGAGACGCCGGTTCATCCGGCCCAGGAAGAAGAGATCGTCAGCACGGCCCGCAGGGTTGTGGAAGTCCTCGGCTGCCAAGGCTATTGCGGTATCGACATGGTAGTGGCAGACAATGTCTATGTTGTGGATGTCAATCCCCGGATTACGACAAGCATCGTCGGTATTGCAGCCTGCATGCAGGAAGAGATCGCGGATATTCTTGTAGCTGCGTCCAAAGGGCAAGGTCCTGCAGAGGTCCATCTCAATGGCAGGGCCCGGTTTGACACAAACGGGCAGGTCACAAAACTATGATCGGTATCGATGTAGGAGGGGCGAACCTCAAGGTGGTCGATGATTCCGGCGTCCATATCCATTACTGCCCGCTCTGGGAGAAAGCACCCATCACCGATATCCTCCTGCCGTATGCAGATGCAGGGTGCGGCCCTGCCGCTGTCGTGATGAGTGGGGAGCTTGCTGATTGTTTCACGGGAAAAGTGCAGGGGATATCGTTTATTGTCACTGCAGTCCGCGGTGCTTTCCCGGAAGCACGGTTTTACGGTATGGATGCAGACTTCCATGATCATCCCGTGCCGGAACTTGCCGCAGCGAACTGGCTTGCCTCTGCGGACTATCTTCACTCCCGTCACCCTGATGCGATCCTTCTCGATATCGGTAGTACCACTACAGATATCATCCCCCTTAACCGATTCGATAATCTCATAGGCCTCACGGATCTGCAGCGGCTCCAGAAAGGGTTTCTTCTGTACACCGGGATGCTCCGCACCAGCGTTGCAACCCTCATCCGGTCTGTAAACCTTGACGGGATTCCGACACCTGTCAGCACGGAGTATTTTGCCGCAAGTGCCGATGCTCATCTTGTGCTGGGGCACATTACACCTGACCTTTATTCCTGTGACACTCCTGACCGAAAAGAAAAGTCAATGCAAGCCTCAATGCGCCGCCTTGCCCGCGTGGTCTGTGCGGATCTTGAAGAGATTGGCACTAATGGGGCACACCAGATTGCAGAACAGTTCTGGGATGTCCAGCGCGACCTGATATGCAGTCAGGTTAAAAAGATTGCAAATTCTTCCGGAGCAATGGAGATCATCGTCGCCGGTATCGGTGCACCGCTCTTTGCTCTTGAATTTGGATGTGTGAATCTTACAAACGAACTTGGGCCTGCGGCAGATGCGTTGCCTGCTCTTGCGGTGCGGGAAGTGGCAAAGAGCCGGAATGCCTTTTCACAGATGAGAAAATAATATTTTCTTGAACGATCAGCCTGGCCCTTTTATTTACACCGGTTCAGAGACTCTGGCTGCATAGCTGATGATGGTTGTTTTGTCGATCTCTTTTTGTTGCCCGCAAACCTGCGCGTGTGGACCTGCCTGGAGGGCCTGGTCCGGCACTGATGCACGGTCTTCCCTCGCCGTAAGAGATATTTTACTGGATATGGGTGTAGTCACATTAAAAGACACGGATTGTGACGTGGAACATCAGCTGGATTCTGCCTGACGGCTCATGCTATCAGATTGCATCTCTGTGGATATCGGACCTGCAGTTTTTCGTTTTGGTTTCCGTGTTGCTCTTCTCCCTCCTGCAGGTGCAGCATCCGTAACCGCTTGGTATGTGGATGGAAAACCGCAGGCGGCGAGCGCATCTGCCCCAGTAACTCCTTCCCCCCTGGGAGAACGAGCTTTAAGATCGGAGATGGCTAGGACGGATGTCGGGAGTCTCATACCAAAGATTTCCGTTGCCGGGATCTCCGGCATCCGGCGGCCAGCATAATTTTTCCATGTGGTCCGGTCAACCTTGATCCCCATTGCACCAAGAAGACGGGCAGCCCGGCACCCCGGCATTGTTGTCGCAAAAGAGAAATAGAGGTCTACGACAAGACTTCCAATCCGGGAATCAGGGTAGAACGGCTCATCAGCATTACAGAGCTTATTGCAGCTACGGCAGGTGAAGCGTTTCACCCGGACCGTGATCGTGCGCTCCCTTTCTCTATCTTTTAATACAGCATATTTTTTCTGTCGGGTATCGTATCCCTGTACCGGGCTGCCACAGAATGGGCATGCAGCAAGATGAGTAAACTCCATGCCGTCATATGTACTGACGGCGGTCTGGACGATGTCGGTGAGCATAGGAGGGATATGGGGCGGTCTCATGATGATCTCCATTGAGTGCCCAGGCAAGCCTGTGCTGTGCATTAGCGCTGCGCGCTTTTGCTTAACGCTTCTTGGTATTTATAAGTCCTCCTATAAATACCCCCGTGTAATCATCAAAACGACAAACTGAACCATTTCCTTTTCATAACTTTTTTTCAACATCTGTTGTTCGAGGTTAGAATAATGGATTTTACATACATTCCAAGCACCTGCCCCTATTGTGGCACGGGTTGCGGGATCAATCTTGTTGTGAAGGATGGTCTGGTCAAGGGCATCTCACCCTGGCAGCGCAACCCGGTCAATGAGGGCAAGGTCTGTATCCGCGGGAACAAATCGTTCGAGTTCGTGAACAGGGCTGAGCGTATCACCACGCCACTGATCAAGAGAGACGGCAAGTTTGTCGAAGCAAGCTGGGAAGATGCCTACAAGGAAGTAGCTGCAAAACTCAAGGCCGCAAAAGGCGACGAGATCGGCTGCATTGCATCGGCCCGTACCTGCAACGAGGATAACTACGTTTTCAAGAACTTTGCAGCGAACGTAGCCAGGACTGCAAACATCGACTACTGCGGACGCAAGTGCAATGCCGATGCCGTTAATGGTCTTATCGAAGCATTTGGCCATGGCGCCATGACCAATTCCATCGCCGACATCTCCAGATCAAAAGCAATCCTTATTGTGGGCAGCAATCCCTTGGATGAGAATCCCCTTGCAGGACGCCGGGTCATCATGGCCCGGAAGAACGGTGCACAGGTCATCGTCGCCGATGCCCGCACCAGCGCGACAGCGAAGATCGCAGACTTCCATATCGCTATAAATCCCGGCACGGAAGTTGCGTTCCTCAACGGTATCGCGGCAGCGATCATCAGTGAAGGCAAGGAGAACAAGGATTTCATTGCCAAGAAAACGGCAGATTTCGATATGTACAAGGCAGCACTTGCCCCGTGTACTCCTGCAGTAGTTGCAAAGATCTGTGGCATTGCAGAAGACGCTGTGACAAAGGCAGCCGAGCTCTTCACAGCAGCCCGGCCAGCATCGGTGATCACGTCAGCCGGTGCAGCTTCCGCAGGCCTGGTCCGCGCCTGTGCAAACCTTGCGCTCCTGACCGGCAATGTCGGTGTCGCAGGAGCCGGTGTTAACCTCTTCCGCGGCAAGAGCAATGCCCAGGGTGCCCTGGATGTCGGGTGCGTCCCTGCAGACAACGGGCATTCCGTCCCCGCCATGATCGAAGCATCAGCGGCCGGTAAGATCAAGGCACTCTACATCATGGGTGAGAATATCGCCTCTGCAGGTGCAGATGTTGCCGCAGCTCTCGACAAAGTCGGCTTCCTCGTAGTCCAGGACATGTTCATGACCGAGACCGCGGCAAAAGCCCATATTATTCTCCCGTCCGCATCCTTTGCAGAGCGTGACGGTACCGTGACCAACAGCGAGCGCCGTGTCCAGCGCGTCCGGAAGGCCGTTGACCCTCTCGGCTCCTCCAAGGCAGACTGGCAGATCGTCTGCGAGCTTGCAAAAGTAATGGGATCCGATTTCGCATTCAAGAATGCCGAAGAGATCTTCAACGATATTGCAAAGAATGTTCCGACATACGCAGGTATTACCTACGCAAGGCTCGAAGCCCCCGAGGCAGTCCAGTGGCCTGCAGCAGGAGGCAAATTCGGTACCGCTGTCCTCTATACGGACACGTTTTCAACAAAGGATGGCAAGGGTGCATTCGCTGCAGTCGAATACAGGGCCGGTGACGCAGTCAGCAAAGAATTCCCGTTCGCTGTAGCAGCACAGTGGCCGATGGGAACCCTCTCAAAGAACACTGCATCACTCGTCCGTGAATTCCCTGGGCCCAGGATCATCATCAACAAGGCCGATGCCAAGACCCTTGGTGTCAACCCGGGTACCCTGGTCAAAGTCTCCGGAAAGACCTGCTCTGCAACATTCGCAGCAGATGTGACCAGCGGCATAAAAGCCGGTGTCGTTTCCCTGCCGTTCACCTTTTCGGCCCCGGCTGTGATGCTTGAGAAGACGGAGGACGCATAACATGGCAAAGAAAGGCGATATGCTCTACGCATGGACCAACGACGCAGATATCAAGAAGAATGCAGAACTCGGTGGCGCAGTCACTGCGATCTGGAAATATGCCCTCGACAACAAAGCAATCGATGCAGTCCTCGTCATCTCAAAAGGTGCTGACCTCTACGATGCAAAGCCGACCCTGGTCAAGACCTCTGCTGAGCTCACAAACACCGCCGGGTCACTCCATTGCGGTACCCTGCTCCTGCCCAAGCTCATTAAGAAGTACTTCGATGGCGCCGCCGACATGAAGATCGGTGTCACTGTTAAGGGATGCGATGCCATGGCGTTCTACGAACTTGCCAAGCGCAAGCAGATCAACCTCGACAACATTGTTATGATCGGTGTAAACTGCGGTGGATCGGTCAGCCCTGTTCTCGCAAGAACGATGATCACTGATAAGTATGGTGTTGATCCGGACACGGTCCACAAGGAAGAGATCGACAAGGGCCAGTTCATTATCGAGTACGAAGGGGGCCACAAGGGTATCTCCGTTGATGAACTCGAAGAATCTGGCTATGGCCGGCGCAGCAACTGCCGCCGCTGCAAGATGAAAATCCCCCGACAGGCAGACCTTGCCTGTGGTAACTGGGGTGTTATCGGAGAGAAGGCCGGCAAGGCAACGTTCGTTGAAGTCTGCTCTGATAAGGGTGCAAAACTCGTTGACGGTGCCGTGAAATCAGGTGTCCTCGCAACCGAGGCTGCTGTCTCCAAGGGCCTTGAGATCCGCGGAAAGGTCGAGGGTGCAATGCTCAAGCTCGGCGAGAAGTGGCGCAAGCACGACTTCGAGGCACTCGGTGAGGGCAAGGACCGGTTAAAGAAGATCATGGCCGAGACCTCCCGGTGCATCAAGTGCCACTCGTGCATCAGCGCATGTCCGATCTGTTATTGTGTTGACTGTACGACCCGAAACCCGGCGTTTGTCACCCCCGGTGAGGTTCCCCCGAACTTCATGTTCCACCTCATCCGCTTCGCTCACATCGCCGACTCCTGCGTGAACTGCGGCCAGTGCCAGGAACTATGTCCTTCGGAGATCCCAAATGCGCTCTTCATGCACTCCCAGCAGGTAGAGCTTGAGAAGATGTTTGGCCACACACCCGGTGTGTCGATGGAACTCCCGCTCATGGCCTATGCAGAAGAGAAGACCGAACGCGCCCGTCTCCACAACACCGGAAGTGACATGATCTACGAGAATGTCTTCAACCCCGTAAAGGGGCACTAATCCACCTCCTTTTTCCGGCTTTCTCTGGGGGTTCTATGTCAGCATTGTATGCCAGAAACTGGAGAGCCGGTATTGTTCTCTGGAACGCCCCTCTGAAAATCCCGCTGATGGAGTGAAGGATGCAAAATAATAAAACCGGTTCCCTGTACCGTGGTTATATCCTGTTGATCCTGCTGCTGTAAGGAATTGTCAAGGTCCCGGCTGCTGTCGCGGGAAACCAGACCTCTGCCAACCGGTTCCCCCCCATAACGACAACGGCACCGTAACCATTGATGGTGTTACCCTGCCTACGTTTTATTATCCCGAAACACCTACCCGGAAGACAGTGAAGTGTGGAACCATGACGGATCAACCCTGCTATTGTGGCAACGGCAACCCGTGAACAGGAACAATCTTGGCATGTGAGGAACCAGAAATGGCAGACGCCCCCCAAAAAACGATCCGTAAGATCCTTGTTGTCGAGGACAGCCGTACGCAGGCCGAGTACCTCCGGCATATCCTCGAGAACGAGGGTTACCGCGTCACGCTGGCGGAGAACGGTAACGAGGCGCTCGAGCAGATCGCCATCGACCGTCCATCCATTATCTTCACCGATGTCGTGATGCCCGGGCTTGACGGGTACGAGCTCTGCCGCAGGATCAAGGGGGAAGAAAAAACCGCCGGCATCCCGGTTGTCCTTGTCACCCAGCTTTTCGATCCGGCTGACGTGATCCGGGGCCTTGCTGCTGGTGCTGATGATTTCATTATCAAACCCTTTGATGCCGGCTATATCCGCACCCGGCTTGCCACAATCCTTACCGCGATGCAACAACCGGATCCCGACGTGGACCTTCCCGCGCTCCCGGTGACGGTTGGTGGAAACACCTACACGGTCTCTTCAGGCCGGTTACGGATCTTCAATATCCTCCTCTCCACGTATGAGGTGGCAGTCAGCAAGAATGCTGAACTTCTCGAAGCACAGGACCGGCTTGGCACCTTAAACGAGCAGCTGCAGCAGGTGGTTGAGGACTTAAAAACGTCAAATATCCGCCTGACGCAGGAGAATATTGAACGTCAGCGGGTGCAGAAAGCGCTTGACGAGGCCAACACCAAACTCAACCTGATGGCAAGTATCACCCGGCACGACGTCATCAACCAGCTTACCTCCCAGCATGAGTCTCTCGAATCTGCCCTGTCCCTGCGCAACCGTGATGTTGAGAAGGCATGGGGACATGTTGCCATTGCCGCGGAGATCGCAACTCATACCCTCAATGCGGTCAGGTTTACAGGAGAATACCAGAAAGTGGGGGTAAAGGCACCCCAGTGGCAGAACCTGCACGCGCTGGTGAGTGCCGCCGTAAAGCACACGACTCCCGGAACCATATCTATTGTAAACACCCTACCCCCCGACCGGGAAATCTTTGCAGATCCCTTAATCGAGAAGGTGTTTGCCAATCTCATCGACAATGCGATAAAATACGGTAAAAATCTCACCTCCGTCCGCCTCATCCTTGAAGTCGATGGCACCGACGCTCTCATTGTCTGCGAGGACGACGGGGTCGGCATCCCGGCGGCAAAGAAAGAGATGGTGTTCTCCTATGAGTACGGGATGGATTCGGGCCTCGGCCTGTTCCTCTCCCGTGAGATCCTTGCCATCACGGGTATCACACTCAAAGAGACCGGCACGGAAGGAGCTGGTGCCCGGTTCGAGGTCCGTTGCCCGCCCGGTACCTTCCGCAGCATGAAAACGCCACCGGCATAACCGCTCCTGCGAACCTGTGTTGCGTTCCCCCATGACAGGCAATCATTTTTTTTAGACCAACATCGAACGGAAGAATACAGGTCTCCTGATGACACTGCCAATTCCCGGTTACACACTTTTCAATACACCTCGTCACCGCCACCGTATCATGTTAATTCTCGTGCTGTCCCTTGTTACAATCGGCGCTAACCTGTTCGGGATGATTGCCGGGATCACGCTCGTCCTCTCCCACCTGCTCTATTTCCCCATTATCCTTGCTTCCTACTGGTATCCCCGGCGCGGCCTCCTCTTCGCGTTCGTCATCACATCCATCTACGCCCTCCTGGTTGTTCTGTTTGCTCCCGCAGAACCACTATTAAATATCATCACGCTCTCGCGCCTGGCAATCCTTGTCCTTGTCGGTGGTATTGTTGCACTGCTTGCAAGAAACCTTGCACAGTCTGAACAGCAGCTCCATGATATCATCGACTTCCTGCCTGACGCCACCTTCGCCATTGACCGTGAGGGGAAGATCATTGCATGGAACCGGGCAGTCGAGGAGATGACCGGCAGGATGAAAGGCGAGATGCTGGGGCAGGGGAATTTTGAATACGCGCTTGCCTTTTACGGAGAACGGCGCCCGATGCTGGTCGGTCTGATCGTCGGAGGCGAAGAAATACCCGAGAAGAAATACCCGGCGATCCGCCGCGAATCAGAAAAACTTGTCTCAGAACTCTTCCTCCCGCAGTTCTACGGCGGGCGGGGGGCGCACCTCCGTTTCTCGGCGACCGCGCTGGTGGATACACGTGGCAACGTAACCGGTGCCATCGAGTCCATCCGGGATATCACGGACCAGGTGATGACCGCTACTGCACTTGAGAATACCAGCAACCGCCTCAACACCCTTTCCGGTATCCTCCGGCACGACCTGTCCCGGAAGTTAGCTGTCCTCTATGGCCACCTCCGGCTCGGGGTGATGAAGTTCAACGACCCCGATGTAATCACCTTCATCGTCGGCATCAAGGAATCTGCGAATGGTATCATGCGCCAGATCGAGACTTCCCGCGAGTACCGCGATATCGGGGCAACGCCGCCTGCATGGGTTCCAGTTCAGGAAGCTTTCGGGGCTGCTGTCGGGCGTATCGATATTGGCAGGGTGGTCTTCCATGCCTGGACCGAACGGCTCGAAGTCTTCTCCGATCCCCACCTCCCTACGGTTTTCTACCACATCCTCCACAACTCGTTCAAAGCTGAGACTGGGGCAACAAAGATCATTGCCACGTATCATATCAGACCCGAAGGCTGCGCCATCATCATCGAAGACAACGGGACCGGCATTCCGGAAATGCAAAAAGCGGCACTATTCATCCAGCGCGAGGACAGTTACGGCCGCGGCCTCTTCCTTGCACATGAGATCATCTCGATTACCGGCATGACGATCCGCGAAACCGGCATCTACGGGAAGGGTGCGCGGTTCGAAATCATCATCCCGTCCGAGGGATACCGCGTGGAGGGGATGGGTAAGTGACCGCTGTCATTACGGATCCATTTGATCCGGCCCCCCGTATTGTCCCGGTTCTGCACAATGTGCCTGCGTGCGAACTGGCGGTTGTAAAGGAACTTACCGTATCGGAATTTTCCCTTGCGGCAACCGTCTGGAAGGACTACCACGAAACAAACGGTGACCCTGCACAGGACCGGATCTTCGGGGTATTCCTGGATGGCGTTCTCGTCTCGCTTGCACGGTGTCGCAGGCATGGAGGCGGCCTTGAGGTGGACGGGATCTGGACTCTGCCATCCCACCGCGGCCACCGATTCTCCAGCATGGCAGTCGGCGCGCTCGTGGAAGCATGTCACTACGATGACCTGTACATGTATGCTGTCAGCCACCTCACCGGGTTCTATGTCCGGTTCGGTTTTATACCGATCCCTGAAAAGGACCTGCCGGCAACGATCCGCGAGCGCTATACCTGGGCAGCGGGTAATCTTGAAGGTGCAGAGGTCCAGCCGATGGTCCGGAAGGCCGGGATCGGCACGATCTTCCTGCCATCATAAAAAAGGAAAAACGCCTGAGTTTTCAGGAGTTATTTCCACCCAAAGATCGGGATCATCGGTTTCAATGGCTCGAAACCCCCTCCAAGTGACGATAACCGGTACGTGCGGGAGAACGTGGTACCCTTCTCGTTTTCAAAACTTACCGCGACCTTCACCTCCTCGCACATCTGCCCCAAAGGGTGGAGATATGTTGCCTCCACAGCAAGAGAATGAAGGTCGAACTCGATATTGGTCGGCACGATCGCAACATGGATTTTCATTGCCACGGCATTACCCGAGTTCCGGATGACTACTGATTTTGCATCATCGCTGAATTCTGCCATGATATCCGGCAGGAAGGTGGTGTCCTGCATGATGAGCATCGACATAACAATGGCTACGAGGATGATAAAAACCACCCCGGCCAGATAGATACTGACGAGAAGTGAAATGATGGTGATGATGATACCTGCACCAAGCAGGATCTGCAGTTTCCGGTCCATGCTGACCTGTTATACTGCCCGCATAAAGTGTTTAACGGTTTTTATGTGGCAACGGGCGGGATGAATAATCCCAATTATAACCGGTGCAGTTTTTTTAAGAGGCGGACGGTTTCAAGTGTTGTCTCGTCGGGTTTGCTGTCAGGCATTTTTGCCGGGCTGGTTTTTTCAAGCGTGTCGAAAATAATCCGGATCGCTTCCGGATGAGATGGCCCGTATCCTCCTTCCAGCACAAACGTGAGGGATTGTTCTGCTGCATCGCGGACCATGGCCGTCAGTATGCTGAGGTCTGTCGGGACCAGGTTCATCGATTCGAGCGGATCGTCGGAGAGCATGTCCTGGCCTGCAGATATGATCACAAGATCCGGCCTGAACTTCTGAAGAGCCGGCATAAAGATTTCAGAAAAAACAGAAACATAATCAGCAATACCCGAGTTCTGTTTCAGCGGGGCATTGATCGTGAAGCCTTCCCCCTCGTGCCGCCCGGTCTCCCCGATAAACCCGGTATGTGGGAATGTGTCGTTCTGGTGTACCGAACAGTAGAGCACGTTGTTGCTGTCATAAAAAATATTCTGCGTCCCGTTCCCGTGATGGGTGTCCCAGTCGATGATGGCGACACGGTCGACATTGATGAGAGCATGTGCTGCCGCCACAGCGGCATTATTCATGAGACAGAATCCCATAGCACGGTCCGTTTCCGCGTGGTGACCCGGCGGCCGTACCAGTGCAAAACAGCATTCACCGTCAATGGATCGGTCAACTGCATCGATGGCTGACCCCGCAGCATAGGTCGCCACTTCGTAGGAACAGGGATTGATGTAAGTATTGGGATCAAGGAAACCCTGCACAATCTGGTTGTTTTCCAGGTACCCTCCGGTATAGATATAATTGTCCAGAAGGCAGAAGTCAACATGCTTCACGCATTGTTTCTCGAGCCATGTGAGATATCCCGGGACATGCACGCGCTGGAGATCTTCGAACGTCGCGGGTATTGGTTCGTAGATCTTCAGGTTATCCGGCAGCCGGGTGAGAATGGAGACCAGCCGGTCATGACATTCTTTATGCCCTTTGCAGTCGTGATTGCCGAATATATCACCGGTTATTGCAGAGCACTTCATTGCCGTACCTGAGGATTTTTTTCTGTAATCAGTCTCTATTACCAGATGATGAACATTATGAAAATGACCTGAATCCCCCCCTTTACAAATGCCCTCCCTTGGAAATTTCCTGCACTTGTATGAGCCGGACTGGCAGGAACGTGGTTTTTAGGGCAATCATGCCGGAATCTACGGGGAGGATGTCCCTGCGCGGCGGGCGTAATCCTGCAGAATACTGCTTTTGAACCCGTTGTGAGCCGTTCAGAAAACTCTGGAATTAACCGGAAGTACTCAAAAAATGCCAAAATTAACACTCTTTTAGCATTGGTTTATCCGGATTCCGCAAATCAGGGCCGTTTATTCATCCAATGCACAGCGCTATCCGGCGAACAATTCGAAACTTATTAATAACAACATACCAGAAAATCTCTTTGACCTATACGAGATTCGTATTGATACTTGCTGGTATAGGTGATAGATTCAGAGGTGTGTTAAAAAATGGTGTTTCATCCTCCGGTAGCAATTACTGCAAAGGCAGGAGATGCTGGTAAGTATAAAGTCGGCCTGCCGGCCTGGAACATGATCCTTCGTGGATTCATGTCCGGCGCATATATCGCTATGGGCGCCGCTCTTGCAACGGTTTGTTCAACAGGTATTATGGCAACGGACGCAGCAATGCGTTACGGCACTGCCAGCCCGGGTTTCTCCCAGTTAATTCTGGGTTGTGTATTCCCGGTCGGTCTTATTATCACGGTCCTGACCGGCGCAGAACTCTTCACTGGTGACGCAATGCTTGCCCCGATGGCAGCATTCATCCACAAGGTCAGCTGGATGGAAGTTGCAAACCTGTGGTTCTTCGTCTATGTCGGCAACCTGATCGGCTCGATCGTCTTTGCGTACATCTGTGCATACGGTCCGTACGTCTCGTTCGATGCAGCTGGTGTGGGAACGGTGACTGCGTTCGGTTCGCGAGCGATTGCGATAGCCGGTGCCAAAGTAGGGTATGTCGGCCTGATGGGATTCTATTCTGCATTCCTCAAAGCCATCGCCTGCAACTGGCTTGTCAACCTCGCTATTCTGCTCGGTATCTGTGCAGATGACGCGGTGGGCAAGTTCTTCGGTATCTGGTTCCCGATCATGGCCTTCGTTTCCAGCGGATTCGAGCACTGTGTCGCCAACATGTACTTCATCCCCGCCGGTATCTTTACCCAGGGATTCGTAACCGACCCGGCGAAGATCAATGCAAGCATCAACTGGGTTACCATGTGGACTGCCAATATCATCCCGGTAACCCTTGGAAACATTGTCGGAGGATTATTCTTCGTCGGTGTGATCTACTGGGTCGCGTTCCGGAAAGAGATTGCTGCATTAAAGTAATTTCTCACCACAATCCAAATCATATCTTTTTATGAAAAACAATCCAAATCTCAAGAATTCCGTAATCGCAATAGCGGAGGTTGTAGTATCATCATCCCCCGTATTATTGTCGCCTCATCATTTCACCCTGTGGTCCGGACGCATCTCATCCGAATAAACACCCGGGGCACTCGTTTTTTTTATTGCTTGTTCCTTTCTTACCCGAAAGACTCTCCTGTATGTGGTAAACCGTTCCAGTTATCCCTGACGGAATCCTGAGAACTACACCCGGCCTTTACACCCGGTCGTGGGATCGTGTCATTGACCCGGATCGCAGCCCGGGGCCTGTCATGCCGAAACATAATCGGAGCACTGAAGTAGATCCACGGCAAACATCAATTTCAATGAAGATTGCTAACGTCGAAGTAAAGCCTTCAGTTATCTCGATCGCGGTTTTCGTTGTCTTTACCCTCCTTTTACTCATTACATCCGTTTACAACCCGGATGTGCGGTCCCAGCTCATCTGGCTGATTCCCTGTCTCTTTATGCTGCTGGTCATTCCGATTGTCCTGAATTACATGAGCCGCAGCCAGTATACGGAACTAACTCCCCAGTATGAGGCTGAGGCAAAGACCGTGAGGGTCAAACTGGTCAATGAGAATATGGTTGGGAAACCTGTGCGGATCGAGGGTGTGGTTGAGCGGGTCTATTTCCAGTTCTTAAACCGCCCCCAGTACCTTGTCGCAGACCGGTCCGGAGCGATCTCGGTCAAGATGTTCACCAGTCCAGAAGAAGATGTGAAGGTCAATGATGTAGTTGAAGTCCTTGGCCAGGTGATCCGCAGGTACATTGTTACGGGTGATCCTGTAATCAACTGCGTCTCGATTAGAAAAATCAAAAAGTAACCTGACTTCGTGCCGTCACCGGGCCGGCTTTCCCGGCAAGGGTCTGCCATGCACGCGGATCGTGCGCCCTCGTGACGACCATATGGCGGAATATATCATGGAACCAGAATCTGTCCCCCCAAAAAATCCGCACCGCTGGCTGGAGCTTGGAGTTCCTCTGCTCTCGTTTGGCGGGGCGTTTGTCGCAATCCTTGCTGGCATACTCAACTTCACGCTGGATTACCATTACCCTGCTATCGGGTGCGTGATCGCGTCTGCGATCCTGGCGTATCTTGCCTGGATCCGCCCAAAGAAGGATATCGTTGCCATCTCGACCCCGATCTATGCGTTCATCTTCTTTCTTGTCCCTTCGGACTCATCGGTCGGGATCGTGCTGCAGCTCCTGTATGCGACAAGCCTGACGATCCTGCTTATCCGTCTCAAGCGCCGGTTCGGGAATATTGCTCCTCTTCCCGGCAGGGTGGAAGATGATGGCCCTCTTTCCGGGTATATTGCCCGGGTACGCGAGGCTATACCTGATGTCACCTCCGGTATTGCTGCGGATGCCGGGCGGGTCTTTATCCGCTTCGCACGCGGGGAATATGAGGTGGCAGCCCCTCTTGCCGGGGCCTGTTATCAGGAACTCGCAAAAGACGAGGATACTGCTCTTGCAGCGGCCTTTGCCATCATTGCAGCCGAGGCCGCGCAGGGAGGATCAGGTTCCGCAATCCCGGCAGGATTCCGGCAATTCTCCGATGGCCAGTATGCGTCCCTCTTCTATCCCGCTCCGGACAACGTCGACCAGGAACAGGTCTATGCAACAACCCTGGACAATGCCCTTCTCCTCCTCTATGCGGTTTCCATTGTCCATGCTGAGGGTGAGCAGAGGGAACAGGTCCGTGCCTTTCAAATGTTTGCAGAGAGAATTGCCTGCCTGAGCTGAGAAACGCACTATTACTCGCAGTGGAGTATTAAAATCCCGAGTAAACTTTTCCGGTGAGGGGCGGGAAAATTTATCTGGTGCTGCCGGGATTTTATAAAAAAACCACTCCATCTGGTGATAAAACGGTATCGGGGTGTCCTGAATTTGGTGATATGTGATTCAGAGGTGTGTGTATATCAACCTTGATAATAGGCAGGAATGTCCCCACGACCGACCGATATGCTGTGCGCTAGTGCACAAACACTATGCACAATACATATTATACCGCATCTCCTATTTAGGCATTAGGATCAATTCTTATGCGAGACGAGGATATGCAGGCAAACACCTGCAGGACCGGCCAGGTACCCGGGACGGATTTTGGTCCCGGTTCTGATGGAGTAACTGATATGACGGGTGACGATACGGCAGCGGATGGATCGACACGGATACGGGCAATTCTCAAGGATCAGCCTCTTGGCCTCTCGATTAAGGAAATTTCCACGGCAGTCGGCATGAGCAGGAACTCAGTTGCCAAATATCTCGAAGTCCTTACGGCCACTGGCCAGCTCGAGCTCCGGCACGTGGGCAATGCAAAGCTCTACACCCTGTCCCGGCGGGTGCCGGTGACGAGTATCATCAACTATGCCAAAGAACTCATCATCGTCCTTGACAGGAACCTGCGGATCGTTGAAGTAAGCGACTCTCTCTGTGCCTTTGCCGGTGCCGCGAAGAATGAAGTCCTGCACACGCGCCTGAGCTCGTCCCCGACCGGTCTCCTCACCCCTGCCGAGGAGGAGGCGCTCTTTGCCCTTCTCAATGGCGGCTCATCGTGGAAGAAGGAGATACGGCTCCTGCGGGGGCCTGATGAACTCTTCCTTGATGGGAGGTTCATCCCGACCATGCTCCAGAACGGCGAGCCTGGCATCACGCTCCTCCTTGAGGACACGACCGGGCAACGCCGCGCTGAGCACGCAATGCAGGAGCGCGACCGCATGCTCCACACGATTTTCCAGATCCCAACCGTGCCCCGCTACTTCATTGATAAAAACCACAAGGTGGTCTTCTGGGACCGGGCGCTCGAGATCCTCACCGGTTACAAGAGCGAGGAGATGGTGGGAACAAGCCTCCACTGGAGGGCGTTCTATGCTGATGAGCAACCCTGCCTTGCCGACCTTCTTGTCGATGGCGACACAGACCGGATCAAAAATGCGTTCCACGGCACCTGCCGGCGCACGCCGTCCATTGATGGGGGGTACGAGTGCACGCACTTTTTCCCCCACTTCCGGCCTTCCGGTAAATGGCTGCATGTCACGGCCTCTCTTGTCCGCGACTCGACCGGGGCAATCACCGGTGCTATGGAGACTGTCGAGGACGTAACCAATCTGAAGAAGCGGGACTTTGTAGTCGAGGGATAATCCCCCGTCCGTGCTGTTCTTCAGTTCTGCCGGGCTTTTTTCATCAGCGCTGATAGGCCCGCCAGGATCTCGGCCGGAGTTGGCGGGTTGCCCGGGATCTTCATGTCAACGGGAAGGATTTTGTCAACACCGCCCATGACGGCATAGGTCCCGGCAAAGATCCCGCCGGTACAGGCTTCGTCCCCTACAGCAACAACGAACTTGGGGGCCGGCATGGCATCGTACGTCTTTTTTGCCGCAATCGCCATGTTGTGGGTGACTGCCCCCGTTACCAGCAACACATCGGCGTGCCTGGGTGAGGCGACAAACGTGATGCCGAACCGCTCGGCATCGTAATACGGGTTAGTGAGATTGTTTATCTCGATCTCGGTGGCATTGTCGCTGCCGGTATCCAGCTCGCGGATGGCAAGGCTCCGGCCGAAGATCGCGTCTACCTCCGCGTGGATCTCGCGGCCGATCCGTTCGACATCGTCATCGCGGATCGGTTCATCCTCGGTTAATTTTTTCTTAATGAAACATGAGAGTGCGTTTACCATTGTTCACCTCACAGGTCCGTCCCCGCATAGGAGAGGTTCATGCTCTTGTTGATGACCGGGAAGTCGGGGAGGATGTTCTCCAGTACGGCATGCCCGATCGCCTGCCAGTTGCAGAATGAGGCGGTTCTGACCTTGTACCGTTCGATCCTGCCGTTCCGGACCTGGAGCCAGCAGAGGTTCTGCCCCCGGGCGGATTCCACAAGGGCAAGGCTGTGCCCGTTCCGTACCGCGACATCTGTGACAACCGGGCCGGCCGGCATCTCTTTTATGAGTTGTTCGATGAGATCCAGCGAAGCCACGATCTCCGCGGCCTTGACCGTGAACCGTGCAAGCACGTCACCGTCGTGCAGGGTCCTGACCGCAGGTCTGTACCGGTCATATAGCCCGTAGGGGTGCTGGATGCGGGTGTCCCCGGTACTGCCGCTGGCTCTTGCCACCGGGCCCGAGAGTGCGAGCGGCTGGATAAGCGATCTGCTGATAACGCCCGTTGTTGCGAAGCGGTCGATGACCGATGTCGTGGAGAGCACGATCTTGAGGCCGACCTGGTAGCGTTTCCTGAACATGGAAAGGAACGATGCAAGGAATTCGAGATCCTCGTTTGGCATATCGCGTACAACCCCGCCGATCCGGATCATGCCCCGCAGGAAGCGTGAACCGGTAAACACGGCGTTCTGCCGCATCATGTCCTCGCGGAGGACGGAGAACTGGTTTGCCCCAAGCGGGAACCCGACGTCAACGAGCATGCCCCCCTGGTCCCCGAGGTGAGAGGTGATCCGTTCCATCTCGAGGAGGATCGTTCGGATATACCATGCCCGTTCCGGCACCGTAACCCCCGCGATCTGTTCGGCGGCCATGCAGAACGCTGTCGTGTTTGCAACCGACTCGTCCCCGCTCACCGCCTCGGCAACCGCAAGGCACTGGCCCGTCTCCTTTCCCTCAGCCAGTTTTTCGATTCCCCGGTGCTTGTAGAACATCCTGACCTCGAGATTGAAAATGGTCTCGCCGATCACGCTGAACCGGAAATGGCCGGGTTCGATGATGCCGGCATGCACCGGGCCAACCGGCACCTGGTACACGCCATCTCCGCTCACTTTCCGGAAAGGGTACTCATCGGCAGGTGTCACATCTTTTTTTGGCGTGATGGGCGCGTTGGCAAAGGATTTTTTCAGCGGGTGGAAATTGTCCGGGTACGTCTCGTGGAGGAAGAGCCTTCTGGTATCGAATGCGTCTTTGAACTCCACGCCGAACCCGTCCCGGCATTCCCGCTCGAACCACGAGGCCGACGGGAAGACTTTTGCGATCGAGGGCAGTGTTCCGTCACCATCCGCAATCAGGATGAGGATATGCTCCAGTTTTTCGAAAATGTATAAAAGACTTGTGCCCGGGCCCTGCCCAAATCCTTCAATCCCGACAAGTCCGATGAGGGTGAACTGGTGGGAAGCGAGCTGGGTCACCGTTCTCGCAAAGTCCGTGCTGCCGATGGGAAGGTACACTTCCCCCCCCTGGCCCTGCCTGACCCCGTCCGCTGGAATCACCGGCTCGAATATGTCGGCAATCCAGCCGGTTGTGCTGCCTTTAGAAGATGTCATGTGAACTTCAGCTCCGTAATGATACTCTGGATGAAAGAGACCTCACCGGTGGTAAAGACGATGCCGGCAACGAGCAGGATAAAGAGCAGGACGATGATCGGCACTTTCATGCTCACCGGTGTCCGGTAGGGTACAAGATCCGTGTCCCGCCCGGGCCTGGATCGTTTCCGGAACATGGTAATGATAAAGTACCCGAATGCCACTGCCGCGATGAAGAGGAGCACGAGCACGGTTCCAAGGACGAGCGGTGAGGCCGTCCCGAGCTGGAGCATGATGAATACCTTGGATACGAAGATCGGGAACGGCGGCATGCCGATAATCGCAAGCCCGCCAATGATAATACCCCATGCGGCGAGCGGCTGGTACACGAAGACATCGCGGATATCATCCACGGCCTCGCTCGAGAGCGGGCTCTTGTACTGGCGGTGGAGGATCCCGGCCGAGAAGAATAGGGAGGCTTTTGTCAGGGAGTGGGCCATGATGTGGAAGAGCACCCAGAAGATGGCGACCGGCGTTGCTACGGCAAGGCCTACAAGGATGATCCCCATGTTCTCGACACTGGAGAATGCAATTAATTTTTTCAGGTTCTTCTGGGGGATCATCGAGAATGCCGCGATCCCGATGGTCAGAACCCCGAACAGGGCTAACAGGAACGACGCGGTCGATCCTGCCCCGGCCTGGTTGACGATAGCATATGTCCGTATGATCCCGTAGATGCCCACGTTCAGGAGCACGCCAGAGAGAATTGCACTGACCGCGGACGGGGCCTTGGCATGAGCTTCGGGAAGCCACGTGTGGAACGGGAAGATACCCGATTTTGCGGCAAACCCTATGAAGACCAGGACGAATGCGGCCGTTGCCATGATAGGCGGGAAGGCATGTGCAGCAAGCAGGAGTTCGGTCCAGTTCAGCGTGCCGGTACCTGTCACGACCCGTGAGGTCTCGAAGAGGAAGATGAACCCGACAAACGAAAAGAGCATTGACGTCGAGGCAATGAAGATGTACTTGATCGCGGCGTCGATGTTGTCCCGGGCGGAGAGGATCGCGACAAGGATGGCCGATATGATCGTGGTCAGTTCGGCGAAGATCCAGAAGAGCGCGAGGTTGTCCGAGAAGAATGCAAGGACGAGGACGGCAAGAAGCACAGCCCACGCGATATAGAAGAGGCGAAGGCTGCCCTTCTCGAGTTCCCCGCTATCGAGCAGACCTGCGACATAGCCCCGTGCATAGAGGGCGGCGCAGGTGAAGATGAGCGTACTGATGAGCACCTCGTAGAGCCCGAGGTGGTCGATGAAGAAGTACGGGCTGCCGATGCTGATCCGGTAGACCGGCAACTGCCCGGCAAGGAGGATCCAGCAGGCCATGAGTGCAAACGTGACCGACTGTGCGATGCAGACGGTGTTCATCTGGCGATGGTTCCGGCTTAAGAGAATTCCTGCCAGCGTGAGGGCGGAAAGAATGGCGAAAATGAGGATGATCATCGCACTTCCACCTCATCTTCCCAAAGATGGAATCTGTGCAGGCGCTTATGGTAGTCCTCAAGCGTGGAGTCAAGGCCTACCGTCAGGATGGTGGTGAGCAGGACGAGGATGATCAGGTCGATGACGATCAGGAACTCGATGATGAACGGCAGTTCGGTAACAAAAAGCCCAAAGAGCAAAACCCCGTTCTCCATCGAGAGAAAGCCGAGGATCTTGGTCAGCGCCCGCTTACGGGAGAAGGTCACCATCATCCCCATGAGCATCAGCGAGATCCCGAGCACTGCGCCAAAGAAGAAGAGGTTGTCCCGGTCTCCGGTGGCTGCCATGACCCTTTCGAGTACGATATAGACGAGCAGCATCAGTCCCATCGACACGAACAGCGAACTGGTGGGGCTGAGGAAATGGAACTGGATGTCCCGCTTGATCCGGATTTTCTCCTGGATGGTGGCGATGAAGTACGGGATGATGAGCACCTTACTTGCAAACGTAATGGCAGCAATGGCTATCAGCACCGGTGCCCCTTCAAGCAGGTAGAGCAGCAACGCAATGACGACGAGTGTTAAGGACTGGACTGCATAGACCGATACGATCGAGAGGAGGTTCCTTGCCGAGATGATGTACACGGCGGTGATGATAATACAGACGAACAGGACCCTGACAAGGCCGGCAACAAATGCGGATTCGATCATGCGAACACCTCGATGATGATGATCAGCGTCGAGAAGAAGAACGCCATGGCAAAGAGGCTCGGGAGCTGGAAGAACCGTTTCTTGGCCATCGACGATTCGAAAAGGCCGATGATGACGGCAAGCAGGGAGCCTTTGAGGATGAACAGGATCGCGGCGATGAAGATTCCGGCGGCAGTCAGTGTGACGGCAAGACCGGCCGGGATGATCAGGTTGATCATGAGCGCCATCAGGAGCGTGAGCTTGACGGCGGCGGAGAGCTCCATGAGGGCGAGGTTCCTGCCCGTCTGCTCCAGGATCATGCCTTCGTGGATCATCGTCAGTTCCAGGTGGGTCTCCGGGTTGTCGACCGGGATGCGTGAAGTCTCGACAATGAGGATGATAAAAAGGGAGATCCCGATGAGAATGATGGTCGGGGTGGTGAGAGCACCGGTTGCCGCCGAGCTTGCGAACATGACAAAGATGTTGAATGATTTGAAGACGATGGCAAGAGCTGCAAAGACGATGATGGTCGTGGGCTCAATGATGGCTGCGATGCTCATCTCGCGGGAACTGCCCATGCCGCCAAAGGAACTGCCGGCGTCGAGCCCGGCAAGGGCCATGAAGAAGCGGGCAAGGGCCAGGAGGTAGAGGAAGAGGATGATGTTCCCGATACCCCCGACCGGTTCCGGGACAAAGACCAGCGGCACGAAGAGTGCGGCGACCATGATCGCGGCCATGTTCACGAGCGGGGTTGCCCGCATGATCCACGATGCATGGGGCGAGTAGATGATCTCTTTTCTGAACAGTTTTGCCAGGTTGTAATACTGCTGGAGGACCGGCGGACCCTGCCTCCCCTGCGTCCATGCCTTGACCTTCCTGATGAGGCCGGCAAAGAGCGGGGCTATGAGGAGGATAAATGCCGTGTTGATGATGAGGTAAATGATGAAATCAAGGCTCATGCCGACCACCCCAGGAATACGAGCAGGGTAAGGATCGTGACAAAGACATAGAGCATGTACGTGTCAAGGCAGTTGTTCTGGATCTTCGCAACGGCTCCGGCAATGCGGTAGAACTGCCGTGCAACCGGCAGGTAGAGGTATTCCTCAAAGACCCTGAGGAGCCGGATCTCGGCGGTACCGGATTTGAAGATTGCACCGTGCTCGTCAAAGAACGTACGTTCGTTCCTGATCCGGGTGCGGTACAGTGGCGAGAAGATGATATCGAGCGGCTCGGAGAATCCGTGGCCGGAGTACTCGGTGCCGGCTTCCTGGAAGTGCGTGCCGCAGCCCCATGTCCCGCTCACCCTGGATGTCCGGGGCGATGCAAAGAATGCCACGGCGTACGTGAGCACCAGCATCATGAGGAGCAGGAGGCCGATCAGGAAGATGTCCGGCATCACGGGGATCGTAAAGCCGGCAATGGTGAGTACCTGGAATGCAAAGAGGCCGAGCACCACGCAGGCTGCGGCAAGGATGCCCGGGCCTGCGAGCATGAGTGCCGGGACTTCATGTGCACCGGCGCTTTCCGGTGACCGGGGCATGCCTAAGAAGACCGAGCCGAACGCCTTGACAAAACAGGCGGCCGAGAGGGCGCTCGTTAAGGCAAAGAGGGCCAGGCAGAGAAAGAGGAAGACCTTGACGAGCGGTTCGACAACGGTCACGGACTCAAAGAACGCGATGAAGAGGAGGAGTTCGCTTGCAAACCCGTTCAGGGGCGGGAGGGCCGCGATGGCAAGGGCGCCGGTGCAGAACAGGGCCCCGGTCTTTGGCATGCGGTGAACGAGCCCGCCCATGTGCTCGATGTCTCGGGTGTGCGTTGCATGGATCACCGAGCCTGCGGTGAGGAAGAGGAGGCTCTTGAAGAGCGCGTGGTTCAGGGAATGGAAAAGTGCGCCGAGGAGTGCGATGGTGGCAAGGAAGGGAAGGCCGGCTGTTCCGAGGACGATATACAACCCTATTCCCATGAAGATGATCCCGATGTTCTCGATACTCGAGTAAGCGAGCATTGCCTTGAGGTCGTGCTCCTTGAGAGCATAGATTACCCCGAGAACCGCAGATGCGGTCCCGAAGACGAGGATGAGGGCGCCCCACCAGAGTTCCGGGGAGAAGACGTCGAGCAGGAACCGCAGCAGCCCGTAGACTGCGACCTTGAGCATGACGGCCGACATCAGGGCCGATATGGGGGAGGGGCTTGCCGGGTGGGCGTAGGGGAGCCACTTGTGGAATGGGATGATGCCGCTCTTGATGGCAAAGCCGGTGAATAAGGCAAGGAATGAACCGGTTGCAAGGTACGAGGGGGTGTCGGCCAGGTGGTCCAGCGCAAACGATCCACTCCCCAGCCAGAGGAGTATGATCCCCAGCATGACAAAAACGGTCGAGAGATGGGTCATGATGAAGTAGAATATGCCGGCCCGGCTGGTTGCCGGCTGGTCGTACTCGTACATTACGAGAAAGAAGGAGGCTGCGGCCATGAGTTCCCAGAAGAAGAAGAACGAGAGTGTGTTTGCCGACGCCACCACGAGCACCATGGCGAGGATGAAAAGGCTGGTGCAGCCACAAAGGAGGTTCCGGCGCGACCCGCCGTCGAGATGCTCTGAATATTCTATCGCATAGAGGGCAACGCAGGCTGAGACAACTGCAATGAGGAGGAGGAAGAATGCAGCCAGCCGGTCGATGACAAAAGCGATGGAGAAGAGCCCGGCCGGTGCATAGGCCGGAAATATGACCGTGCCGCTCCCGAGCAGGACGGCAATTGCAGGAATTCCCAGCAAGACCGATGCGAGGATCGTACAGGCATATGAGGCGGTCCGCACGATCCTGCGGTCTGACCGTACCGCGAGCGGAAGGACGAACCCGGCGCCAAAGAAGAGAAGTGCAGCGATGAAGAGTTCCTGGATCATGCTGTGACGCCTCCCTCATCGTCCGTCCCGGTGCCGGTAAAACCCGGCTCCCGGCGCATCGGGCAGACCTTGATGCTGTCAAGATCGCCCATGACAAAGCCGAAGCGGTCGCGGATGGAGAGCGGGAGATCTGCTTCAGGGATGAGCCGGAACCCCATGCTGCCGTAGAAGTCCACCAGTTCCGTTTTGGAGTGCATGTAGAGGGTCTCGTTCCGGCCGCATTCCTCGATTAAGAGCTGCATGACCGAGCGGGCATAACCCTTGAGCCTGTACTCGTCGAGAACATACACTGCATCCACCTCAAGTCCGTCCGGGTGCCGGGAACAGCGGGCAACCCCGATGAGCCGGGTGCCGGCAAAGGCCGCAAAGAGGCGGTCGAGGTCCAGGTCGGCTTTCTGCTGGTGGTAATGGATCCAGAGTTCCCGCTCAGCCCGCGCCATCTCTGCCCGGGTGAGTTCGCGCACGGTCACGGGGCCAGGAATGTCGGGTTGCACAGCGGCAGAGGTCCCGAGGACGAGGCTCCGGGTGATCCGGTCAAGGAAGTGCGGGTGGAAGGTGACAAAACCTCCGCTCTCCTCTCCGGCAAGCTGGTAGAGGGTGAGCATTGTCTGGTCTTCGTTACGGGACTCGGACTCTGTTACCTTGGTTGCGGGCGGCATACCTACTCCCCCAAAAAGAGAGCCGGTCTGTAGATATACATGGGCTGGACAGTTCGCATTGCGATCATCGCGGGAGAGGTTATTTATAAAACAATCTATAGCGATTATCACTCTTCCAAGATAAATCCATGGTGTGGATCGGGCAGGTCCGGCCCACCCGTACGGCCCGGAACCGGCCGGAACCCGAACCCTTGGGCCTGTTTTCGATCGGAAATAATGCAGCCACGCCACGTTTTTAAAAAAAAGTGAATTTTTCCCCGGATTTCTGGTTCCTGCGCGCCAGGCACCCCGATATCGATCCGAAAGGTTCATTCGTGCCTGTTCCCAGTATCAGTATATCATAGGCCGGCCCCGGTCGGATTATGAACACTGTCAGAGGTGTGTGGCATTGATCGATAAACTCTTACTAGGGAACCTGAGGTTTCGGGAGACTGATTTCACTCCCAACATCGACTATTACAAGGAACTGGCAGGCAGCCAGCACCCGGAGACGCTCTGGATCGGCTGCTCGGACTCACGGCTCCAGACCGGGCACATAACGCAGGCCAGGGCCGGCGAACTCTTCATCCAGCGGAACATCGGCAACATCGTGCCGATCCATGACTGGAACTTTGCAACCGTTCTTGAATATGCGGTTATGCACCTGAAGGTAAAAGACGTGGTCATCTGCGGCCATTCGAAATGCGGGGCGATCCGGGCTCTTGACAAGGAGAGCAACGACTCGTATATCCCGCTCTGGCTCAACAATGCCCGCGACGCAAAAGAGCGGGTGGACGCGAAGATCAAGCCGCCGGAGACCGTGCTTGAAGCGGAGGAGCGCTACAAGCTTATTGAGCAGGAGAACGTGCGGCTCCAGATCGAGCACCTGCATACCTATCCCCTGCTGAAGAAAGCGGTCGACGAGCAGCGGGTGGCAGTCCACGGGCTCTACTATGATCTCGGCACCGGTGCACTGACCCGGCTGACGTGATCCGTCCCGGTTCTTTTTTTGGTTCATGGAACCTTTTTGCCGGAATGAGAATACCGGCGATCCCTTCCCGGTGATGGTTGCGTAACTCTTATCCGCAGCCCTGTTCAATATCTCCCTATGGGTATTATCCACCGGCCCATGAGGGTCGTCTTCCTTATTGCGCTCCTCGCTCTTGCTGCAACCGCTACGGCTGCAACGGGTACGATCCAGATAACGGTCCACCCGGGCGGCGGGACGATCTGCCTCGGGACCGAATGCCATGAGAACCCGGCTTTGGCAGACGGGACCGGTAGTATCGTGTTTGAAAATGTTGAAGCGGGCCGTTACCACATGGTCAACGTGTATGGGACGCCGGGGTACAAGGCGTACCTGGGGCAGGTCTACCTGGACCTCTCCGGAACCTCCCTGATGCGGGATATTGTCCTGGATCCCCAGCCCTCGTCACCGCGCGAGACTGGTTCGGTAAAGGTCTATATCACCCCTGATGGTGGCAAAGCCTGTCTTGACAAGATGTGCGAGCTGAGTGCCGGTGACCGCACGGGCAGCTGGAGCGTGGAGTTCACCGATGTGACGGCCAACACGAATCACACGCTCACCCTCGCAAACGAGGGTTACGAGACCTATACAAAAGAGATCCGTCTCGTGTCGGGCGAGATAATCTCGCTGACCCTGACCCTGAATCAGATCCCCCCGGGCAACACAACCGTACCGACACCAACCCCCGTCCCTACCACAACTCCCGAGCCGGAACCGACCACCGCCGATCTTCCCTGGCCGGTTTCCCTCATTGCGGTCGGGATCTGCGGTGCTGTGCTGGTGCTGAAAGGACGGGTGTAATCTTTTTTTTGGAACATTTCCCGTCTTGGTTGCAGGAACCGTTTTAATCGAACCCGGTCCCCAGACCGGCCCGGATATTTTTTCTCTTTTCAGTGTTGAGGTTCGCGATGTAGTCCTCGTACCGGTGGATCTTTGTGCTGACCGGGAACGGAATGCCGATGGTCGAGATGATCGCCTCGCCCCGGTCAAGGGTCTGGATCTCGATCTCCATTTTACTGAGGTCCTGCTTGGCGCTGCCCATGATGATCTCGCGGTCGCCCCGGTCGCCAAGGCCCATGACAACAAATGTATTGATCTGGGCGAGCACCTTGGGGTCGACATTCTTTGGCTGCTGGGTGATGACGCAGAGGCCGACGCCGAACTTGCGGCCTTCCATGGCACATTCCCGGAACATCTGGGTGGAGGCGCCGCCGGCAGCAAGCACTCGCTGGGCCTCCTCGATGGTGATGAGGACCTGGTGGGATGAGTCCGCCCGCTCGTCAATCCCAAAACCCCGGGCCTCGGCCCGGTGCGTGTCCATGATCATCCGGGTGATGACCGAGAGGACGAAGAGTTCGCTCCGTTCGCCCATGTCCGGGATATCGATGAGGACGACCCGGTTGGAATGGAGGTGGGTGATGATCTCCTGCACGGAAGAGCCCTGCTCGCGGAAGAAGGCCCGGTTGCCATTGACCAGGTTCTCGATATGCCGCTGGATCACCCGGACCGGGCCGGACATCGAGTTCCGGATCATGTACGCGAGGCTCCCCTCTTTGATGCCGGCAGCCAGCGGGTCCTTGATCGGGAAAATCTCGGGGTCCACTTCCTGGAAGAACCGGATCGCATCGCTCCCGCCTACCCGGGTGAACGCCTCGATGATGTCGTACTGGGCGGAGGTGAGTTCGTAGAGGATGGAGAGGTCGCTCAGCCGGAAGTCGTCGTACTCGAGGCTCAGCCGGTTCATGGCGTACTTCTTCCGGTCGGCTTCGCCCCGGATGGTGAATATGGAGAGGCCGTCCCTTCCGTTCGTGTAGTGGATGAGGCCTTTTGTGGGTTCTCCGGTGGAAGACTTGCCGCCGTTCACGTACTCGCCGTGCGGGTCCACGATAAGGAGGCCGAACTTCTGGGCTTTCATGCACGAGGCGCAGAAGGTTTTCATGAAATTGGACTTGCCCATGCCGGTTGTGGCAAAGACGCCCATGTGCTGGGGCAGTACGCGGGCCGGGATCCGGACCGGGACGTCCTTTATCACGTCCTGGCCGCTCCGCATGAGCCCGACTTCGATCTCGCCCATCTGCTCGGTGAGGAAGCGGAAGTCCTCCGCGGTCGGATCTTCGACGGTCGAGAACTTGGAGGGGATAGTGCGGGGTTTGTGGAAGTTCCCGAGGATGTCGACAAAACCAAGCGGGACGGCATCGACGGTGATATAGACGTCTTCGCCAAGGCCGTAGAACTTCTCGGCATAGGCCCGGGTGTCCCACTTGGGATCGGCGAAGTTGGAATCGTGCGAGAGGTCGGTGATCTTACAAAAGAATGTGGCCTCTTTGGTCTTGTCCACGATCTTTTTTATGTCCCCGATGTAGATGGTCTCGCTGTGGGGGGCGATGAAGCGGTAGGAGAGAACGCTCCTGCCGATGAGCCGGTACTTGGACGAGTCGGTATTTTCAGTATCGTGCAAATTCATCATGATAATCTCCGAACAGGATCTCATAGGTCTGCCGATCGATGCCGGCCTCTGCAAGTTTCCCGAGAAGGTCGCCTTTCACCTGGGCCATGGTCTCTTCTGTGAGGGTAACGGTGCGGTGGGCGTCAAAAAGCGGGTACGGGTAGCCGGGGATGCGGCCGTCATCGGAGCATCCACAGATCCTGTTCATGATCCCGCCTGCCGTCATCTCACTGGTGCCCGTGGGGAGTTCGATCTTGAGCGGCCCTCTCGAACGCGGGTGGAGGCAGGCCACGTACATACCGCCGTGCTGCCACTGGGCGTGCGGGGTATGGTCGAGGATGGCAGGGTCGATATGGATCCACCACGGGGCTTTTATTTCCTGGTCTTTCGCAAACCCGAAGACCGCGGGGAGGAGCGGGTGGCCCCCGCCCCAGGTTGCAGCTGAGCGTTTGGAGATGCCGGCAAGGCTTACCTCCCGCTCTTTGCAGGCAAGGGCGATGCGGGTGAGGACCGGGTTGTGGCTCTCGTGCGAGACCCGCAATGGTCCGTCCCTGAGAAGGAGAGCGCCGGTCCCGAGCTCGTTTGCCATCCGTTCTGTTACCCAGTATTCGACCGTGTCCCGGAGGATGCCGGCTGCCCGCGAGATGTCGTCGTTTGGCAGGGGTTTTCCCGGTTCCTGGCCGAAACATTCCCTGTACAGATTCACGAAGTCGGGATTTTCTTCTTCGGGCCCGACCATGCAGAATTTCATGGGCGTGACTGAACGCTGTTTGCGTTCCATGCCGACAAACGTGGTCTGGGCTGCCCGGACCACCGCAACGGCCATGCTGCCGGACTCGATAAGCGTGACATTGCTCCCGTCAATGGCGCAGACCTCTCCGGACTGTGCCGGCGTGCAGGGGATAAAGTCGTCCCGGGTGATCCCGCTGGCTGCCCGGAACTCCTCTACAAGATTTGCCGGGATCGAGGCACGGATCCGTTCCGCGGCTTCCCCCACAGCGCTGGTGTACTCGTAGTCGCCTGCCATCACTCCGTCTCCATCACCGCACCAGCGTATTCGTCCGTCATGTGGTTGAATTGTATTTTGGCATGTAATGGGATATAAGGGCGTGGGGGTCTGGGGAGAAAATGGAACGGGCTAAGACTGAAAAGCGGGTATACGTTTTTTCCTGCCGGGACAGATGCTCTGAATGGACAGGCATTCCCGGTATCAGGATCCGGAAGGGTTAGCAAGAACAATACCTTTATCCACCGGATGTTTGCAATACCTCATCCGGTGAACCATGAATATTGGTGAAAAGAATGTCGGGACGGTGGACCGTGTCGTCAGGATCATCGTTGGTATCGCATTTCTTGCAGGATTCGCGCTGAACATGGTGGCAGCCCCCCTGTCCTATCTGGTTGTCCTCATCGGTATCATTGCACTGGTGACCGGTGCCATCGGCACCTGCCCGGCCTACTCGGTTATCGGGATATCGACGCTGGATACATCGGGATAACCGGATGGCTTTTCGGCTTCGCGGTCAGGAGGAACTCCTCAACGCGAGCAGGCACCGGTATTGCCAGTCCCGTTCTTTTGCTACGGCAGTTTCAGCATCATCAGGATTTGCGGCTTTCCAGACTGCCTGACGGGCGTACACTGCCGCACCAAGGGAATGCGTGGAAACATGTGCCGTTGCAACCGCCTGGCCTGCGGCACGGGCAGCCGAGCGGGCGGAATTATCCTCCCCGACTTCACGCGCTGCGGCATGGGATGCAAGGGAAGCTGTGCGGATGACCGCCATGTGAAATACGCCGGTTGTTATCCATGCCCTGAGGGTATCGAGAGCGTCCCGGGGGCGGGGGTCTTCCGGGTATTTCTCCTCAAAATACGGCAGAACACGCTCTGCACAATCGATTGCCCATACGGCCAGGGTCCTCTTGTCAGTCCCTTTCACCAACTCTGCCATTGGCTCGTCCTTACGTGCAAGGGAGAATTTTTTTCTTTTTTCCCGTGGTTCAGGTTTCATGGCAAGATTATTTTATTTTATCGTCACTATTTACACTACCCCAATCGCTGCTGATGGAACGAACGGATCACCATCAAATGCATCTTTAATCGATGCGAGCACCGGTCGATCATTCTTACGTACAGTTGAGAT
>JALOBP010000111.1 GCA_023228295.1 Methanoregula sp. | reverse complement strand
ATCCTCTGCTGGAGGATCATCCACAGCCGGATCTTCCTCGAGACCATCGGGTGAGAGGTATCGGGAGGGGGTGCCGGCAGCACTGCACCCTCACCCGGCAGGGGTTTTTTAAAGAAATAGAATTTTTCCAAAAAGAGAAATGGCAGCCTGCCTCTGTCACATATTTAACAGGAGCGGCAGGACCACGACTGCAACCAGGATCGCAAGCATCCCATAACTGATAGTGTTGACAACATAGCCGGAGTACTGCAGCCATCCCCGCCGCTCCATGAGCCGGTCCATCCCTTCCTTGAAGATATATCCCCCATCCAGCGGGATGAGCGGCAGGGCATTGAACGTACCGACAACGAAATTGAACCACCCACACCAGAAGAGGATCTGGATAACAAACCAGAACCCGTCGAAGGGGACCTGCCACATCACGGCATCAACCGTATCGAGAGTAAGGAGGCTGAAATGGCCCCAGGTGGCAGGATCCATGATCGTGTAGATAGGTATAGCCAGCAGGATAATGATCCCCATCGGAGTTGCCAGGTTGCCGAACTGCTCCTTGACAAGGGGCGCATCATAGTAACTCACACCCATGAACCCGGTTGTCTTGTCACTCATCTCCTCCGGCCAGGATCCAAGCGTCAGCTGATACTCATTTGTCGTCCCCCGCGTCTCAACAACAAGGGGGATGATATCACCGGGCATTGTCTTATCAAGGACCGCTGCCACGTCTGCACGGTTGGTGATGGGCACCCCGTTGACTTCCTTGAGAACTGAGTTGGGGGTAACCCCCGCAATATATGCCGGGGAATCCACGTACACACCCTTGATGAGCGGAGCATTGACCGGCACAGCAAAGCCCAGCAGGGCGATCATCAGCGTGAAACAGAGGATGCCGACTAAGATATTGTTCGTGATCCCTGCCCCGAACATCCGCATCTTGGGAAGACCGGCAGAACGTTCCTGGTCTTCCTCATCCGGTTCGACAAAGGCGCCAATGGGGATTGCAGCAAGCAGAATTCCCATTGATTTCACCCGTATCCCTTCCACACGGCAGAGAATTGCGTGACCGAACTCGTGGACCACCATGGTGACAAGGAGCCCGAACCAGACGGCGAAGGTGAACGGGATGAAGTCGTTCACGCCCGGTATGGCAAGCACGTTCTTGGGATCGTTTGCCATGGTCAGTTCCGGTTGCTGGACCACGATATACTGTATTGATATGATCAGCATCAGGGTCATCAGGACTGAGACCACGACCACCATGACAACGCCGAGCGTGCCATAGACCCGCAGGATGGAACTGAACGGGATGGCATGGTCAAAGAAACCCACGCGTTCAGTCTTGATGGCCATCAGCGGACCGTAGAAAGTAATATGGTCCTGCCAGAGTTTCTTCTGGTGGATATAGAACGCGACGATGGCGTATACTGCTACGAGAAGAATGATCAGGATGAGCCAGTTCATCATTAATTATGGCATTTTTATCAAGATAAAGGAATGGCTGTTGCCAGTAACGGATTGATACGGAACCGGGTTAACGGCCATATTTTTTTAAAAATCGCCAAGACTTCTCTGGGTTTTACGGGCAAGGAGATTACTGACCGTCTTCCAGCTTTTCCTGGCTATGAGCGGGGGGATGCGATACTCATCGATATATCCGGACAGGTAGCGGATAGTTACCGGATCGGAGGGATACCCGCTGCCAATCTCGCCGTATTTTCTGGCAAGGGTGCTGATCGCCCGGTCACGGGTCACCTTTGCAATGATGCTTGCTGCCGAGACCACAACGTACTTCTCATCAGCGTGGTGCTCCGAGACGATCTCGCATTCCTTGTCAAGGTTGCACCGGACCATCTCGGCATAGCGGAAGATGTTCACATCGCAGGCATCGACATAAGCGCATGACGGCGAGAGCTTCGAGATGACCCGGGCATGGGCCCGTGCCACTGCCTGGTTCAGGGTCATCTCGTTCCGGATCGCATCGATCTCCTGCGCTTCCAGTTTCACCGTTGCCACTTTGCACAACTTGCGGATGACGGGATAGAGACGCTCGCGCTCTTTTGCGGAGAGGAGTTTTGAGTCTTTGAGCCCGAGGTCGGCGAGGCGCTCTTCGTCCCGCACCCCAACGGCGGCAACCACCATGGGTCCCAGCACGGAACCTTTCCCCGCCTCGTCCACTCCGCAGATCACATAAGAGGGTTGATGCGCAAAATATTTCAATCCGGGTGATTGAAACCGGTAGTAATGTACATCATCATCGTAGGGCTCGGCGGTATCGGGAAGAACCTCGCAAAACTCGGCGTGGAGCACGCCCATAACGTGGTCGTCATCGACCAGGAAGAGTCCCGGTGCAGCGATGTCCTGGAGCACTACGATGTACTGGCCGTCACGGGCAATTCAACGGACAAGACCACACTTGAAGAGGCCGGCATCGAGAGGGCGGATGCCCTTATCGCGACCACGAGCGACGATTCCGTGAACCTGATGACCTGCTGGCTGGCAAAGAAATTCCGGGTGCCCAACGTAGTCGCCATCGTCAACCAGCCTTCCCACTCGGACTTTTTCAAAGAGGTGGGGGTACGGATCAGCGAAAACCCTGACGAGCTCGTCGCCTCCCGCCTGTATTACTGGACGCAGAACCCCCAGCTCCAGCAGCTCGCCTCGATCCCCGGCGGCACCATATTCGAGATCGTGGCCGAAGAGGGGGCCCCTATCGTAGACCACGAGATCCGGGAGCTCAAGGTCAAGGATTTTGTCTTTATCGCGATCCGGAGAGCCGGGGGCGTCCTTATCATCCCAAGCGGGAATGTGAAGATCCAGCCCGGTGACATCTTTACCGTATTTACCAAAAAAGAGGGAGAGGACGACTGCCTGCGGCTCCTCAACAAGCAGCTCAAAAAATCAGCGGAGTGATGCCGCGAGCGCGCCCAGCTCGAGCACCAGTTTCGGGTTGGCCTTGATAATTTCTTTTATCAGGTTCAGGGTGGAGAACTCTGACAGGTTCATTTTCGAGACCGAGTGGATGATCTCGTTGAGTTTCTCGTCAGGCTGCTTGATGAGGTACTCCTTGATGTGGTAATTGCGTTCGATGGCCTTGCCCATCTTGGATGCACGCCATTCCTTGTCATATTTCATGAGCGCTTTTTTGGACACATCGCCTTTGCCAATGCAGTCTGCGGCAACTTCTGCCGCGAGCCTGCCGGTGTACATCGCATTGTAGATACCGCCGCCGGTCAGCGGGTCCACAACCCGGGCTGCATCGCCGGCGATGATGAGACCATCGGCAACTGTGCAGTCAAGCGGGCGGCAGACCGAGACGCCACCTGGGATGTACTCGATGGTCTTGCCGTTCGGGAAGGTCTTTTTCACGAACTTGTCGAGATAGTCCTTGGCCCGGTGGCCATCCCCGCTCTTTTTACCGGAGATACCGATGCCCACGTTTGCGGTGCGCTTGCCCTTGGGGAAGACCCAGAGGTAGCCTTCGGGGGCAACATCATTGCCGAGATAGAAGATGGTTGCGCCCGGGTCGATGTCGATATCGGTCATCACGTACTGGACAGAGCTCATGATCTCGCGGACGGGAACGGTCGTGTCGATCCCGCACCACTTCGAGAACTTGGATTCCACGCCGTCGGCTGCGATGACAACCTGGGCCCTGACATCAGTCACTTTGCCGCAGTAGTCGATCTTGGCTCCCTTGACTACGCCGCCTTCCATGATCGGGGCGCAGGCCCGGGACTTTACGGCCACCTCGGCCCCGGCCTCTGCCGCCTTCCAGACCAGCTCACGGTCGAAGAATTTCCGGTCAAGGACATAGCCAACCTTGCCGCCGGCCATGGACGACTCGAGTTTCATGAAGAAACCGTCGGGGGCAACAATGCCCGCGCCGGTCATCTCGGCCGAGATCCAGCGGGGGTCGGGGTCGATGAAATCCGCAAGGGCCTCCTTGCTGACACCTTCCGCACAACGGACGGGAGCACCGATGGCAGGGCGCTTCTCGACAATGAGTGCCGAGAGTCCTTTCTCGACTGCAGTCTTTGCCGCTATCGCACCGGCAGGCCCGCCACCGATGACAAGGACGTCATACTTATTTTTCATTGACTACCTCCAGGGCACCAAGGGGGCAGACCTTTGCACAGACTCCACAGCTCGTGCAGGTTTTCTCAACGGAAAGATACGCGTCGATTAGTTCAAGGGCGCCTTCCGGGCAGACTGATACACAGCATCCGCAGTATCCACAGATATCCCGATGTACTTTGAGCATTGCGCAATATGTTGGCTTTTTTCCTTCATTAATTGTTACGATTAAAAAAACCCTGCCGGCACTGTTTTTAGAGCTGCTCAACATAACAGAAAGGATCTTCAGCAAAAAAATCCCCGTCCGCTGCATGGGCTCTGACCCGACACCCGCCGCCGCAGAGATCACGGTACCGGCCCCCGCCACACCGACCCCCGAACCGGGCGTGCTTCTGCCGGAACGTAACAAGGGACGGATTGGCCGTATCTGCCCAGAGGGTGCTGAATGGCCGGTTCCGGATGTTTCCCACGAGAAATTCCGGCGAGCGGGCAAACTGGCACGGGTAGACATTTCCCCGTGCATCGATATTTGCCACGCGGGTCCCGGCGCTGCACCCGCCCTGTAAGGACTCCAGCAGCCCGCGAGCATCGGCAAGGTCTTCCGACCCGTCCTTTTCCATCGAGGCGAGCAGGTGAATGCAGTCCTGCGGGGCATCGACAGTCAGGAACTCCATGGCTGCCGGGTCAGTCTCCTTTGCTTTCCGGTAGAGGTGGGCGAGGGCACGGGTCACCTCCTCAGTATCCAGCTGCAGCCGGGCATAGGATTCACTCCCCCTTCCAGCAGGTACAAGCCAGTAGAGGCAGAACCGTGACGCTCCCAGCAGGAGGGCAAGATCGACGAGTGCTTCCAGTTCCCCACAGTTTTCCTTAGTAAGCGTGACCCGTACCCCGCACCGGAGCCCGGCCTCTTTACAGGCTGCAAAGGCTGCGATTGTCTTTGCAAACGCACCGGAAGAGTTCCTGAACCGGTCATGGGTCTTTGCCCGGGCCCCGTCAAGCGATATCCCGGCGTACTCGATCCCGCAATCCCGGATCCTGCGGGCAATCTCCGGAGTGATCAGGGTCCCGTTGGTACTGAGTGCCATCTTCAGACCCCGGCCCCTGGCATGGCGTGCCAGGTCCCAGATGTCTTCCCTCATCAGCGGTTCTCCCCCGGTAAAGAGGATGAGCGGGACCCCCATGCCGGCGAGGTCATCGATGACCCCCAGCGCTTCAGGGGTCGTGAGTTCCTCTTCTGGTCCCCGATCCGGGCCGGACGTATTGTAGCAATGAGTGCAGCGGAGGTTGCAGCGGTCCGTGAGGTTCCAGAAGACAACCGGCCGGTACATCCCGGTGAATGCGAGGTATGCACCTGGCACCCCGCCCTGCGGCTTGTGGCGGTGGTGCATGACGGCACTTACTGTACCCCGCCCGTGCATGCACTGGGTAATGCGGTTCATGGGGTGCCACCCCCGTTCTCGCCCATCCGCACGTTCGGCACCCGCTTGAACTCCCGCGTGCTGAACAGGACGGCATACTCCGGGCTGCCAATATTTCCTGCTATCTCCCGCACCTCATCAAGCACCTGCTCCCGGCTGTACCCATGGTGCACGGTATAATGGGTGTACTCCCAGCGGCCCGGGATGGCCCTGCGTTCATAGCAATGGGTAACGGGGGGAAACGCGGCCAGCCGGGCACCCAGATCGCCACCCTCATTCCCTTTTCCTCTCCACGCAACAAGGGCATTTGCCGTTATGCCCACCTTCCGCTGGTCAATGCGTGCCCGGAATTTCCGGATGATGCCGGCTTCCTTTAAGCTCCGGACCCGTTCCATGACCTCGGTTCCGGAAATACCGAGCCGGTTTCCGATCTCGTCGAACGGGAACGGCACGAGCGGGAGACCGTGTTCCAGTTCCCGGAGCAGGCAGACATCAGTCGCGTCCATCGGGAACCTCCCCGGGCCGGACAGGAACAAACCTGAATCGTACATCGATTTTTATCTTTTTTTCTGTTGGCAGGTTGAGGATATCTTCCGGCGAAATTCCGGTCCGCGACCTGATATCGTCCAGCACGCGGCGGATGCCTTTACCGTCTTCTGCTGCGATCGTGAACCAGAGCGAATAATAATGGTCCCTCTGGAAATTGTGCGATACCTCCGGATAGTTGTTGATCAGGGCAGCGATCGCGTCCACCCGGCCGTCAGGAACATGGAGGGCGACGAGCGTTGCGGCATGCAACCCGAGGCGGTGGGATTCCAGTACCGGGGATATGCCCCGGATGATTCCCGCGTTCTTCATCCGTTGTATCCGGGCAAGCATGGCAGCCTCGGAGATCGCAAGCCGGTCCGCGATCGCTTTCCACGGGCGGGCTTCGAGCGGGATATCGTCCTGAAGGGCCGTGAGGATCCTCAGGTCCGTTTCATCCGGCCTGAACGTTTCAGTCATGGTCCCACGTCCCCGGGCAGGTACGGGCACCACGGGTCTTCACCGCAGATATTCCCGCCGGGCATTTCCGGTAGTGCAAGGCCATCGCACCAGAGCGACGGGGTTACATCCACCATCCGGTATGCCCGGGCACGGCACCCTCCGCAGATCGTTTTGTAACTGCACAGCCCGCATTTCCCGGTGAGGCGATCCGGGTCCCGGAGTGCGGTAAAGATCGGGGAGTTTTTCCAGATCTCCAAAAAAGGGGTTGTGCGCACGTTGCCAGCGCTCACCGGCAGGTACGGGCAGGGCGTCACATCGCCGTTGGCAAAGATCCGGCAATACGTGATGCCGGCAAGGCAGCCCCGGCCCCATGCAGGGTTTTTGATCCCGAGTCCTTCGGCAATCCTCCGGAACTGGGGGGCGCAGGTCGGGCGGATATTGAGACCGGAGTCCCGGTACCGGGTAAGTACCTGCCGGATCAGTTCCTCGTACTCCTCCGGGCTGCCGGTGCCGGCCTGCCGTGCCCTCCCGGCAGGAACGGGAAAGAAGAGCTGGTAGTCGCGGACACCGAGGGATTCACCAAGACCAGTCACGCCCTCAACATCGCTTATCGCAGACCGCAGGACAGTCATGTTGATCTGGACTCCAATCCCCGCCTCACGACAGTGCGCGATGGCTGCAACCGCCCGCTCCCACACCCCGTTTACCCCCCGCAGCGCATCGTGGGTAGCCGGTTCTTTCGAATCCAGGCTGATGGCCACGGCCCGGATCCCTGCATCCCGGAGTTTAACAGCGATGTCGTGGTCAAGAAGGTACCCGCTGGTGCCCATGACCATCCGGAGTCCCTGCTCCGTGCCATACCGTGCAATGGTATAGATATCCTGACGGAGAAGGGGTTCTCCCCCGCTCAGCACAACGATGGGGGTACCGGTGGCCCGGTTCTGGTCGATGACCCCCATTGCCTCATCCATGGAGAGCACTCCGTCTGCTTCCTTAACGCCCGCATCCACATAACAATGGGAACACTTCAGGGGGCACTGAAGCGTGATGTTCCACGAGATGATACGCGGTGCGTTCCCTCCGCCGTTCAAAGTTTCAACCCTTTTACCACCCTCTGCCCGGGTTCCTTATTTACTTTCGTTTGGGTTCTCCACTATTGAAGGCATTTATCCTATGATACGGCGATGTCGAAGCGGTCAAGGTTCATCACTTTGGTCCAGGCCGCAACGAAGTCCTGTACAAACTTCTGCTGCCCGTCCGCGCTTGCATAGACCTCGGCCAGGGCCCGGAGCTGGGCGTTCGAACCAAAGATGAGGTCGACACGCGTGCCGGTCCATGTAACTTCCCCAGTCTTGCGATCGCGGCCTTCAAACAGGTCATTTGCGTCTGATACCGGCTTCCACACCGTCCCCATGTCGAGCAGGTTTACGAAGAAGTCGTTGGTGAGCGCCTCCGGTTTTTTGGTGAAAACCCCGGCCTTTGTCTGCCCGAAGTTGGTGTCCAGCACGCGCATTCCTCCGACGAGCACCGTCATCTCGGGCGCGGTAAGGGTCAGCAGTTGCGCCTTGTCAACAAGCAGTTCCTCAGAAGGTACAGCATAACGGGTTTTCTGGTAGTTGCGGAAGCCGTCCGCCTTCGGCTCGAGCACGGAAAAGGAAGCCGCATCGGTCTGCTCCGGTACGGCGTCCATGCGTCCCGGCGTGAAGGGGACTGTTACCGTGTGACCGGCATTCTTCGCAGCCTGTTCGACACCCGCACAGCCGGCCAGGACGATGAGGTCAGCCAGCGATACCTTTTTGCCGCCTTTGGCGGTGCTGTTGAACGTGCTCTGGATCCCCTCCAGGACCTTCAGCACCTTCGAGAGCCGGGGCGGCTGGTTGACTTCCCAGTCCTTCTGCGGCGATAAGCGGATGCGGGCACCGTTGGCACCGCCGCGCTTGTCGGAGCCGCGGAAGGTGGAAGCCGATGCCCAGGCAGTCGAGACCAGCTCCGACACCGACAGGCCTGAAGCCAGGATTTTACCCTTGAGGGAGACGATGTCCTGTGCATCGACCAGTTTATGATTGACGGCAGGGATAGGGTCCTGCCAGATGAGCTCTTCGGCCGGAACCTCCGGGCCGAGATAGCGTGAGCGCGGACCCATGTCGCGGTGCGTCAGTTTGAACCACGCCCGGGCGAACGCGTCTGCGAACTGG
>JALOBP010000020.1 GCA_023228295.1 Methanoregula sp. | reverse complement strand
TTGGGGTCGATGACTATCCATAGTTCATGGAGGAAAATTTAGTGAAGTACTGAGTTCCAGCAATTGACGGCGGCCACCTCCCGCACCTACGGGTCCGCACCACATGCAGGGGTGAAGGGGCGCGAATTGCAACCAGATAAAGTAACCACCAGTTTTTTTTTACACGGTGAAACGGTAAAAAAGCAAAAATTGTTTGTCCGTTCCTAATGTATTACAAAAAATAACCAAATCCCGAGAATTATCAAAAGAATCAACAAAATAAATGCTGATGAGTAAATGTAATTCTCAAACCAATCTCTGCGTTCTTTATCAGTCGGTTCATATTTACGTTTGAATAATGTCCACTTTTCAAGCATTGGCCCGAGTGCGATTATTATTCCGACCCCCAATAACAAAACGCCAAGTAAAATAAACCATCGGTTACCTATACCGAAATAGAGTACCCCGAGTCCCGTAACAAATAAGAACATATCCCATTTTTCTGGGATTTTTGGTATATTTGGAAAAATAGGCACAAATGAAAATCGATATCGGAAGGTAAATCCTTTTTCAAATTATTTCCAGCAGATTAATTTCTATTTTGTGATTGGGGGCATGAAATCAGTTCTCTGCCCTTATGGTAACAGCATCAAAGAGATGAGGAAAAAATAGCCCTCCCTTTCCTTCGTGCTTCCCAATGCCCTCGGTCCCGCAGTGACTACGGGTCCGGTACTAAACCGGCCAAAGGTCCGCCCAATCACCACCAGCCCGGCCCCGCCCCGCACACATGCGGCCACTCAGGGAGGTTCCCCGCGTCCGAAAGAAAACGGGAGGGGGGTTGCCGGCCTGCCCCCCCTCCGGATTCCGGGTCCGGCCTCGTTCCCGGCAGCCGGCCCGGAGGATATTCTGCCGGGGGTTTTCGACAGCCCGGGGGTTTTTGCACGGGTTTCCATTCCAGAAGCGCAGGGAAAATCCGGTCATTGACCCGGGGGGGTTGCCAGGTTTACTCCATCCGGAGGAGATACCGGTTGTGCTACCTGCACTGCCTTCTCTTCATTTGAAGAAGATGTTGGCTGCACGCCTTTCACAACATTCTTAATTATCGAAAAACCTTGCGAAGAATCCTGAGTATCAAGCGTGAAAGTAAGGAACGAGCCGTCTTTTATGGATTGTTCCATTAACCCGATATAGGTCTTGTACTCCGGAATATTTTTTGGAAGCTGATAAATGCGTGCAGAGGGAGTAAGCCAGATCGTAGTATAATCAGCATGTGCATTTTCGTCCACCAGGATAACCTGCATCGTTATCTGATTTGCCATAAGGGTCTGATTCGTTGCAGTACCTGAAGAAACCGGAGTCGCCGGCACGGTATCCTGTATGCCAGAAAATGCACCGGTACATCCGGCACTCAGCAGTACAACAAAGAGTATCCCCATGCAGGGGAGAATTCCGGATCGTATACAGGATTGTGACTGATTTTTATCGGACATTATCTGCCACCGTAACCATCATGGGATGTTCAATGAAAAAGCATTTTCCGCACAACTCTTAACGGGTTCTGATATTCCGGCAATTGCCGGTGGGGGTTGCCGGATTAAGAATACCCGTCAGTTTTGTATCCATTTATCTTACTCCGCTACCTTCTCAAGGATACTCTCGATATTGTCCAGTTTCTTCTGCATGGCATCAACAGACTGCCGGAGCTGAAGTATCTCCGTCAGGATCGTTTCCTGTTCCGTTGAGTTTCCGGTACCCTGTATTTCCTGGATTCTCATCCATCTTCCCAGATAATAGATAACCAGTGCGAGGAAGACGCCACCGGCTATCATGATAGCGATCAATGGAGTGAATATATACATAACGTTGATTTTAAGCATATTCAACACGAACAGGGCGAGAACCAGTACAAGGATACCAATGGCAACCCCTGTCAGCCAGTGAAATTTACTCTTAGTCTTTGAATTCATACTCAATCCTCGTTCATTTTCCGATCCAAACCTGTTAATCCGCTACCTTCTCAAGGATGCGCTCGATATTGTCCAGTTTCTTCTCAATCCGTTCCATTTTCCCGTTCATGACCGCGAGTGCTGTGCCTGAACCATCCCGTTCAGCATTCTGTGTGGCGAGCGTGTCCAGTTTTGCGAGCACCTGATCCAGGTACTTCTCGATCCATGTTCTGATCCAGGTCACTGTCATGGAGACCAGGACAATGACAAGGATCACAAGGAACACCTGCGTGAGGATCCACCCGAGGGACAGGAAGATCATACCGAGCCCGTTGCTTGCCTGGTAATCGTTGGGCCAGACCAGCGTCACTACAAGAGCGATGAGAAACAGTCCTGCGAACAATCCCGTTAACGCAATCACACTCTTTGTCAGCCAATGAAATTCTTTGATGGTTTTGAAATCCACATTAATCATCTCCAAGATCCCGGATGAGGTCCAGGTTCACGGCAAGCTCAAAGGGCACCGCCTTGTAATACCGTTTCAGGTACGGCGGCTCTTCGGCAATGCGATTGGAACCAGTGACGAGCCCGGCCTTTTCGAACTGCTTTAAGTATATGTTCACAAGTGGTCGTGAGATCCCGACCTCTTCTGAGATCTCCCGCGCAAACTTCTCGTCGCGGGCGATCGCCCTGATAATGTTGAGCCTCTGCTCGTTCCCGAGAAACCCGAGTAGTTTTGCCAGTTCCGGGACTGATAACGGGCTCAGCATGCTTATGTGTTTAATTATTTTTACACATGATATTTGTTTTGTTTCGGGTCTCAGAAAAAAGCTGATAGAATTTACTCTGGCTCTATTGGGCACGAATAAAAAAATCCATTTACAAACAAACAACATGCGATCAGATCGCAAATACCCCGGGAAGGATCGCAGCCATCCCAACCCCTTGCGTTCTTGTACTTTTCAGTGCCCCAGGTTCCGGCACCTGACGACCGCCCCCTCCGTAATTCGTTCCCCTTTTTCTATCTTCAGGGATCTTTCAAAAGTGGAACATTTAACATGGATGTATGTCCACAATTCCATAATGGTGATCTTTCATGCAAAACAACCCTGATTGTTCCGGAAAATCCTGCACCGGCAAACGAACCCTGCTTCTTTTGGGAATTCTTGCATCCGTACTATTCCTCATCATCGTACCGGTCGCGGCCCACGCACCGGCCGACATCGTCATGTCCTATGATCCCGGTGCCGAGAAACTCACGGTCACGGTGACTCATGTTGTGGATGACCCGCAAACCCACTATGTCAAGAAGGTCCAGGTCAAAAAGAACGGCCTGGTCATCAGCGATCCCGATTACAAGAGCCAGCCAACCAAAGATACGTTTTCCTATACGTATGATGTGAAGGCCAGTCATGGGGACACCTTCAGGGTTATCGCCACCTGCTCCATTGCGGGAAATCTTGAGAAAGTTTATGACATCACTGCCCCAAAAACGGTAGCAACAGTGACAACGCCCGTTTCGGTTACAACGCCCGTCACGGTTACAACACCCGGAACTCTGCCGGCAACTCCAGCCCCGACACAAAAATCTGCCCTCGGGCTGGTGCCGTTCCTTGGTGCAGCAGCACTCCTGCTGATGAGAAAAGAATAAAAAATTAGTCGCGATCTCCCCGTCGTTCACTGTACGGGATATCCGCGCTCCTGCCTTTTTTTAGTTGCTCCCGTTCCCGGCGTGCGTTCTCGAACCGCTCATCGAGCGGGATCTCAACACTCTTTCCCATTGAGAGGGGTCCCTGTTCCTGGTGGGCTGCATCGAACCGTTCCTGCAGGGGGATCTCAACACTTCTGCCTTTCGAGAGCGGTTCACGCTCGCGACGGGAACTCTCGAACCGCTCCTGGAGAGGTATCTGGGCGCTTCTCCCTGCGGAAAGATTCCCGGTACCCTCGCGGTTCAGGCGTTCATCAAAGGAGATCGCATCGCTCCTCCGCAAAGGCAGTCCCCGGGCTTCCTCTGCCGGGGCATCGCTGTCAGCAATGAAATCAATGCCTTCACCGCCAACACTGCCCCGGGAGGATCGGGCCGGTACCTGTCCGCTGGTAGTTCCCGGTTTCGCTGATGCAGGGCGCTTACCGGCAGAAATGTACGGGTTCCTGCGGGATGACGCTGTCCCGCCCCGGATCGATGCAACCTGCTCATCGATACGCTCCGTTTTTTCCTGCTCACTCCATTCGGAAAACATCAGGAACTGGAGGAACGCTTCCGGCTCACGGAAGAGCGAAGCATTGATCCCCTCGAACAGGATCGTCCGTATAACATCCCCGAACCAACTCCCGGACCGTTCCGTGATACTCTCATTGCCAGCCTCGAAGACAAAGACCCGCTCGATCTCACCATTGCGCCCCCACGCGGATTCGGCAATCCCTTTTCCATCGAATGTGAAGGTCTTGCCGACCTGCCCATACTCGCCTCCCTCGCGGACAGTGATACATCTGCCTTCCTGTTCATAACTGAATTTCCGCGGCCGGCACCCTGGTGCAAAGGTCTCCTCGAGCATCCCCATCCGGTCAAAAATGAACCGCCGGAGGATCCGGTCCGACCGGACCGGATCGTGTTCGGTCATCATATCCGATGCCGCATCGAAGCGGTAGACACGCCGCAGTTTTTTATTTCCGTCAAGTACCCGCACGCCTCCGTTCCCGTACTGGTAGAAGCGGGTTATGGTATCATTTTTCCGGGTTCCTGCATATTCCGTGATGACTGCATCGGCCATAGGACGCATCCACTCCGTAGTTGTTCATTAATCCCGTTCTTTTTCGCGGGCAGAAATAGTTTCTTCTCAAAAAGGGAACCCAATTATGCTTTTTTTGGATTCCGTGAGTAAACTTCATTCACCCGGACTACAAATAGCTCAGGCATTATGTCAGATCAGAATATGACACCGGATCCGGTCTGTATCAGTCCGGCACCGGAAAAAACCCTGTACCTGGCAAAATGGAGTGCCCGCTTCTGGGCATGGTTTGTCGATCTCATTATCATTATTTTATTCTGGAATGTCGTCATCGGTATCTTCGAGCAAATCTGGCAATTGCCGTTCCTCTGGGAATACCGGCATCTTGAACTCACCGTTATCGGGCTTGAAACCCTGCTCGTTTTCCTCTATTGGACTATCATGGAAGGTTTCCGGGGCCAGTCTATAGGCAAGATGGTCATGAACCTGAAAGTGGTGAACCGGGACGGGTCGAAGATATCTTATCGCACCGCGGCACTTGAAAGCCTCCCGAAGGCCTTCATCAGCTTTCCACTCATCATCATTCTTATCCTTGACTGCCTGATCGGCTGGCTTGCGATGCCGAACACCAAATTGCGGGTCTTCAACCGCATCTCCAATACCATCGTCATAAAGACCGATTACAAAGAACCCGCAGGGATCGTATACATTAAGGAAAAAGGATGATTACGATACTCAGGACATACAGGAAGTGCGGGCGGTAAATCCCCGGTGTTTCCGGGTACCCCGGATAAATGACGGGCGAGGGAACAGACAAATGACCGAGATCGAATCACTGTACCGGAAAGAGGGGGATAAAGTCCTTATCGAGATCAAACTATCCTCGATTAACCAGCTCTTCAATTCGTTTGATCCCGCACCATTCCATGACAAAGAACTCGACAAGGATGCCGAACGTTATATTGTCGATATCGTCAGGGATTTTCCCCAAAAAACAGAATTCAAGATCGTCATCCACTTCCCGCCGGAACTCGTTGGGACGGAGAAGGCAAAGCATCTCATTCCTGCCATCCACCATCACTTCGAATACAAGGTTCTTGCGGCGGACCGAAAATTCCGGAACCATTTCCGGCACGGCAGGGGCAACCTGCTCATAGGCCTCACATTCCTTGCCATTGCGCTGGTTACCCGCCAGATGGTATCCGTGATCGACGATCATTTTCTTACTGTGTTGTTTGCCGATGCACTCCTGATCATTGGCTGGGCTGCCATGTGGGAGCCGGTCACGGTCATTCTGTACGAGCTCTGGCCGATCATCCAGCTCAAGAAGATCTATGAAAGGATCAGCACCATGGAGATCGAGATCCGGCCTTCATGGTGAACAGGGTATAAGGATTACACCAGCCTGTGAATTTTTTTGAGAAGATCCACCGTTTTTTGTGTATCGGGACGGGGGATCATCCCGTCAGGGATTTCTGCCTCTTTTTCAAGGGCTGAATAGATTGAGGAAATTGCCATTCCATGAGAGGGACTATACCCCCCTTCCAGCACAAGCGCGATGCCGGTATCCGTGGTGCGGGTAAGCAGAGTGGTCAGAATTGTAAAATCCTCCGGCTGGAGTTTCATACCCCCAAGTGGATCATCAGAGAGAATATCCTGTCCTGCTGCAATGAGCAGGATATCCGGCCGGAAACGTTCGATTGCAGGCACAAACACTTCAGAAAAGACCGCATGGTAATCCGCGATCGATGATCCGGTTGACAGCGGTGCATTTATTGTAAAACCTTTGCCCGTGCCATTCCCGGTCTCTTCGATACGCCCGGTATACGGGAATAGAGGGGCCTGGTGGACAGAACAGTACAGGACGCGATTAGACAGGTAAAATGCATTCTGGATACCATTGCCGTGGTGGATATCCCAATCCACGATGGCAACCCGGTCTACGCTGTCAAGAGCCTTGTGAGCCGCTATTGCTACATTATTGAAAAGGCAGAACCCCATGGCACGCGCCCGTTCGGCATGATGGCCCGGAGGCCGGACAAACGCGAACGTGTGCTCTCCATTGAGGGCGTGATCGAGAGCCGCGATCGCCCCTCCGACTGCGCGGTGTGCCACCGCAAATGAGTGGCGTGTGACATACGTGTCCCCATCAAGATAGGCTACCGTGTCGGTATCCGAACATCGTTCCCTGAGCCGTTCTGTGTAATGCGGGTCATGGATGCGGTGGATATCCACAGGATCGGCAAGATCCGGGGATATGCGGGGAACGCCTTCCGGGATACCTCCGATCGCATTCAGCAGTCGCGATTGTGATTCAGGATGGAGGGGATTGTCATGCAAAACGCATGACAGGTCAACGATTGCACAACCACGGGCCATGGTATGGGGGTGATCTCAGGCCAGTTTCCAGACACCCTGCGTCTTTGCATCTGCATTGGCAACAACGTAGGTTGCTTCCGGGGAGAACGAGGCAGGCACTTCATAGATCAGGAAACCTTTGGCAATGTTGCTCTTTCCCGGCAGGACATACCCGCCGGTCCCCCCTTTGCCAACATCGAAATCATACTGTGTACCCGGTTCTCCGTCAACAACAGTCTCGCCGCTTGAGATAGTCGAATAGGTATATATTTTCCCTTCATTCATGACCACAATCTGGGCGGGAGAGGGTGCCCACACGGCGTCTGTGCCGGTGCTTGCGGCAGTTATGTAGACAAACAGGAACGTGTTGCCGTCATGTGGCTGTTTGGAATCGTACCCTTTCTGTGTCTCAAGCGGATCCGAAGATTCAAGCTGTTCCCGCGGGCTGTTCCACGAGGGATCGATCCAGCTGTACATGGACCGGACCGTATAGCCGGTAACCGTCAGTTCACCGGTCTTTGTGCCAGTGCCAAAGGGAACCGGAGTATTGAGCGCAGATGCATCAGGGAACGGATCCGGTGTCGGAACGGGTGCCGGAGTTGCGGCGGGGGTAATTTCAATGGTCGGAACAGGTGTTGGTGCAGGCTGAGGAGTTCCGGTACAGCCACATATGGCTGCGAAAATGACCAGTGCAACAAGCATGGCAGGCAGAGCGATGTGTTTCATAAAGAGTCAATGTGTATGAAACCACTTAAATATCGTGTTTATTATCCCGGGACCCGTGCAATATACTGCAATCAGCACTGATCGAGATGCACTGCAAGACGCTGGTCCAGTAGTTCCCGGCATGCGGGGCAGAGGGTCTTTTTCTTCCGGTCCAGCTCGTCAAGCGTGTCGGGCCTGAACATCACGCATTCATGATCCTGGCAGTGCGGCAGCCCGATAAGGTGCCCGATCTCATGAGCACCTTCCTTGACAATCCGGTCGATAAAATCATCATCGCTCCCTCTCCTGCCATAGTACTCATTATTCAGGCGCGAGGTTGAAACGACACCGGCGCCTACGGATTCACGGGCAAGACCGAAAACAAAACTGTTCCCGTCCCGGAACAGGTCCTGATGGACAACCAGCAGGATGGGATCGTCAATCCCATGCCGGTGTTTATATGCCTGGATACTGTCAAGCAGCGACTGTGCATCCACCTGCTTCCTTGTCATATCCAGCCCTGTGATGCGAACGTTGTTCTCGGAAACCGAGATCTTCACACCAAGGACGGACGAGATGCTCCGCGCCACCGGCATCTGGAGGCCGGCTGGGGACAGGGAATCCCAAAAAATATGGATATGCATCGCAATGATCTGTTGGAATGGACTCCTATAAACATATTGAGCATTTGATCGGAGGGCATCTTGCCAGCCGTTACACCCGGGCGGTGGAGGCGGGAATCGGGAGAGATACCGTTACAGCGGAGTTGCTGTCGAAGACGGGAACCCTGATGCGCTGCACGGATATAAAAACCCTGGATCATCCTCTGCACTTACAATTTTTTCAGGACGATATTTTTAATCCGGATCTATCCTTGTATGAGGGCGCGGATCTCATCTATGCCATACGGCCTGCAATTGAGATGATCCCCCCGCTCATGAACATTGCCCGACAGGTTAACAGCGATCTGGTCGTATACCACCTCGGATTTGAGCGATATCTTGACGGGGGGGAGATTATTGACTGCGGCGTGCTCCTCCACCGTTATGTCAGGAGATCAGAACCCGTCAAAGAGGGTTGACTGGGTCTTTGCCGGGGATTTCTTGTCAACCGGTTCATCTGCAGGAGGCGTCACGGGAAGGGTTTCCTGCACATTTTCAAGAGGTTGTGCATTCTCTTTTTTGGATTTTTTCAGAGGCTCCTGCTCCTTTGCCCGGGCTTTTTCTTCTTGGGAAATGACCTTCATTATTTCAGTTGCCCGGGTCTTGTCATTCAAAAAGAAATTCAGCTGATCGGTATCAAAGGCCATTCGCCGTGCATATCCGGCAGGATCGTTTACCACCAGCAACGATATGGTACCAAGGTAATTTTCCCGGAGGGTGCTCTGAGGTACGTGGATCATGCCCGCAATCCGGTTCAGCGTCACGGTCCGTATCGCCTTCTGCTTCTTTGCAGTTGACATCTTCTGCCAGCGTTCAGGGGGCATGATCCGGGCGTGGATGCCCCGTCCCCCTGCTGCATCGGCTACGCCAAGAAGCATTATCGCGGTGGCATAGCGCCAGAGAGTATGGTACTGGCGGCGGTAAGTATATCCGAGGTATTCATCTGCTCTCGAAAGGGATTGGTATGCCCGGTCCACTGAAGGTTCGTCGGGGATATGATGCACATTCCCCTCCACCCACTGTTCAATCGTTTCAGGAGTGTCATTCACGTCGTAGGATAACCTGAGCAGTTCATCGTCTGATGCCCTGCCAAAGAGTGCGGTGATAAGCGAGAAAATCGAGATCCGTTCATCTTTCTGCGAGGTATGGACCTGTGCATCGGTGAGGTCTTCCCGCCCGATTGCCGATGCATACAGCATATTGACCGCAGAACGAATATCCCCTTCAGCACTCTCGGCGATTGCATGGATCGCGGCTTCACTGCACCGGAGTTTCTCTGCAGCACAGAGATACTTGAGCCGGGGCGCAATAGAGCGGGCGGGCACGGCTTTATACTGCACGGGTTCGCACCTCGCACGCAGCTCGGGAGAGAGACCGTAGAGATCGTTTGCGATCAGGATCATCGGTTGTCGTGCATTTTTGATACACTCTATGATCGCTTTTGCACCACCACGATCTGAAGTCCCCTGGAGGTTGTCGGCCTCATCAAGGACAATGAGTTTCCGTGAGGATCCGGTCAGGCTGGCCGTTACACTGCCCCCGCCGGCGATCCGTTCAATGACGGCAGCAGTCCGCTGGTCGCTCGCATTCAGCTCCACAACTTCCCAGTTCATATCGTTTGCCAGGGCATATGCCGTGGAGGTTTTGCCGATTCCGGGCTTGCCATAGATCAGGAGGGGGCGGGACTTCGTTGTCCAGTTTTTTGCCCATTCCGCGATCTGAAGTACCGCAGTCTTGTTGCCGATGAGATCCGCAAGGTGAGCGGGGCGGTACTTCTCTACCCAATCCATACCAACAGGTTGACCGTATATCAAATAAATTATCTCTGATGAAACGCAATTAGGTAACACACGAATATTTTGTGCAATGTTTCAGGTGATGTCGTGGTCCACAGCTGCTCCACAGAATCGATAGCAAAGGTCGTCAGGGAATATGAGGGGGTCAGGCGTAAGCATGCCATTGGCGATATGGTCAAGGCCCTCAAGATAGAAGCGCCCCATGTTCTCGCATCATTCGGAGAGGATGCAGCGGTGATCGAACACCACGGGGAAGCACTCCTCCTTGCCGCAGATGGCATCTGGAGCAAACTCATGGAGGCCGATCCCTACTGGGCAGGATACTGCTCGGTGCTCGTTAATATCCATGATATCGCAGCGATGGGCGGTCACCCGGTAGCAATGGTCGATATCTTCTCGATCGCCAACACCGCAATACGCGATCAGGTTGTCAAGGGGATGCATGACGCTTCCGAACAGTTCGGCGTCCCCATTGTCGGAGGTCACCTGCACCCGGATGCACCTTATAGCGTCATCGACGTTTCAATCCTCGGGTGTGCCCGGCTCGACTCACTCATCTACAGCCATACCGCGGAGGAAGGCGACAGCATCGTAATGGCCATCGACCTGACGGGGCGCGTTCATCCGTCATGCGTGCTCAACTGGGACTCAGTTACCATGAAATCCGCTGCCGAAGTCCGGGCGCAGATAGGCCTGATGAAACAGATCGGCAGGAGGCACCTTGCCACCGCAGGTAAGGACATCAGCAACCCCGGCATCATCGGAACGCTCGGGATGCTCCTCGAGGTGAGCGGAAAGGGCGCAGAGATCGATCTCGGGGAGATCCCCAAGCCGGACCTTGCCGCCAACAACATGACCTTCGAGCAGTGGGTGAAGATGTATCCGGGTATGGGCTTTGTATTGACAGCAAAGAAGGAGAATGTGCCGGAACTGGTAAAATTATTCAACGATGTAGGTATGACAGCAAAAGTAATCGGGGTCGTGGACAGCACAAAAGAGTTGCGGATCCGGTACGACGGGAAGGAGACGCTGGTCTTTGATTTCCTCAAGAACGGGATCATGCATCTCTGCAACGAGGATATTCCATGCCAGGTGCGGTAAAGCACATCGGGATTGGAATTGCCGATGATGCAGAAAAGGTCATAGCAAGCATCCCGGATCTTGCCGGCAAGTGCGAGATTGTCTGTTACTGTCATCCCGGGACACTTTCAACTATCCCGATACCCGTGAACGTCCGGATTATCGAACACCTGCAGCCGGAACAGGCGCTGGTCGATGACCTCGCTTCCGGAGCGATTGATGCCGCCGTGCGTGGGACGCTCCCCTCAAATACCACACTGAAAGCCCTGAAATTTGCGATGGGCGTTGATCATCTCGAACGTATCGCTCTTCTGGAGACCAGCAGGGGGCAAAAATTTCTCCTCACGCCGGTTGGCGTTGATGAGGGCTGGACTGTTGGTGAAAAAGTCGATCTGATCCGGAAGGGACGGGTTATTGCAAAGAAATTTGGCATCTCCGATAAGGTGGGGGTGTTATCCGGAGGAAGGCTTGGGGATGTCGGCCGGCATGAGCAGGTGGATGCCAGTATGGCCGATGCCGAACTCGTTGCCCGGCTTTCCGGGGCGGAACACTGCGAGATTCTGATCGAAGATGCCATCAGAACCTGCGGCCTTATCATCGCACCGGATGGCATATCCGGCAACCTGATCTTCCGTACGCTCACCTTTCTTGGAGCCGGGTACGGACATGGCGCGCCCGTAGTAAATATCAGCAAAATTTTCGTGGATACTTCGCGCGCCTCACCAAATTACACGAATGCTCTATTGCTCGCTGTATCTTTGTTGGAATAAAATTAAACCTGCAAAAACGTCCCTTTTACCTTAAAAACCGATAAAATCGCGTTAAAAAATATTCTGCGAAATTCTGAACTCCGTTTTTTACTTGCGAAACAGGAAACCTTCAAAATACGTTTCGCAGGGCAATTTAAAGGATTTTCCCAGAAAGTATTTATATATTTCAATAGGATTTCTTTTTGAGGTTTAAAACATGGCAGATTTACCAATTGCCGCAGTTGTGAGGATTGCAAAGAAGAACGGAGCCGAACGCGTGGGAAGCGATGCAGCTGAGGCACTTGTTGCAAAGGCTGAGAAATACATCGCCCAGCTTACCAAGGAAGCTAACAAGCTTGCCGAGCACGCAGGTCGCAAGACCATCAAGAAAGAAGACGTTGATTTGGCTGCAAAGTCCAACTAATCAACTCTTTTTCCATTTAAAATTACTATCCTGTCAGGAATTTTCAGGTTTTATTCCAGTAGCCGAGAGATAGGATGGTCTCTTATTCTATGCCGTACAGAGATACGTATAGATGCTAAACAGTTCTCCCGAGACCAATTGCGATACGGGTGCAGAAGAATTTATGGACACGCTTACGCGGTTGTTCAACAAAGCTGCCACGATCGAGCGCGAACCGGTTGATACCGGTGATGGTATCCTTCTCCACACCTCAGAGATCCACCTGATTGATGTGGCCGGGCGTTTTCCGAATGAGAGCATGTCTGTACTTGCATCGCGCCTAGGGATAACCAAGGGGGCTGTTTCCCAGACGGCAAAAAAACTCGAAGAGAAAGGATACCTGGAGCGGATCAACCTTGAAGGAAACAATAAAACGATCCTTATCCGGCTCACAGATTCCGGGACGCGGGCATTTGGATGGCACAGGGCATATCATGCAGTAGTGAATGACAGGATTGCACGGGAAGTCACCGGCCTTGAGAGAAAAGACCGGGAAAACATCCGAAAGATCCTCTGGCAGATAGAGAAAATATTTGATGACTGCCCGGATACAAGGCGCAGGATCACGCAGGGAATGTACGAAGATAAACCGAAGACGGTTTGATCCCGGTTTTCCGAAAAATCAGTTGGGATCTCCATTAAATAGTTTAGATACTATACTATTTTTCACAAAGATTGACACCTCAAGGAGTAATCGATCATGTCTGACATCCCAGGAATCACATTCAGCCAAATATCAGAAACCGAGAGAGAGGCAGTTATCAATCTCTTCAATTATTATATCGAGCACAGTTTCGCAGCGTACCCGGAACAGAAAGTCCCGTATGAGTTTTACTCCCATTTCCTTGAAACCTGCCGGAGTTATCCTTCCATTGTTGCCAGACTTGCTGACGGGAGCGTTGCAGGTTTTGGCCTGCTCCGCGCCCACAACCCGATGCCGGCATTCCGGCATACTGCCGAGATCACGTATTTTATCCGGCCGGACATGACCGGAAGGGGACTTGGCGCAACGATGCTCGGGCACCTTGAAGCGGCAGGCAAAGCGCAGGGGATCTCCACGATCCTTGCCAGTATCTCATCACTGAATGAGGGCAGCATCCGTTTCCACGCACGGAATGGATTCTCCGAATGTGGCAGATTTGTAAAGGTCGGAATAAAAAAGGGTGTAGTCTTCGACACAGTCTGGATGCAGAAGATTATCTGAAAATCTAAAACTTCCCTTTTGTACTCCGGACTGCTTTCTTATCACCGGTAATCGCCAGCGCCTCGCCGAGAGCAATGCCAAAGGCCTTGAATGCAGCTTCACACTTGTGGTGGTCGTTCTTGCCGGTGAATGTGATGTGGGCGGTTATCCCGGCCCTTGTGCAGAGCGAGTAGAAGAAGTGCTCGAAGATATCCGAGGGGATCGTGCCAACGGATTTGCTGCCAAACGTGCCGGTATAGACAAGGTATCCCCGGCCACCGCAGTCCAGTGCAACCTGCGCGATAGATTCATCCATCGGGATAATCGCGTGAGCAAACCGCCGTATCCCCTGCCCTTCGCCGATTGCCTGTTTGATCGCGTCGCCGAGCACGATGCCGATGTCCTCAATGGTGTGGTGGCAGTCAACATTGAGATCCCCTTTTGCAATGCATGTGAGATCAAAACCACCGTGTTTTGCCATTGCTGTCAGCATATGATCGAAAAACGGTACCCCGCTTTCAACCTTCACATCCCCTTTCCCATCAGGGTTGATCCGGATCACAATCTTCGTTTCCTTTGTTGCCCGCTTGACTTCCACTACGCTCATAGACATTCCTCCAGTGCTTCCTTTAACCTGATCTTGCCGCTGTACAGTGCCGAACCAAGTACTGCTCCGAATGCACCGGCATCCCGCAGGCCGGCAACATCTGAGCGGGCTGAAACGCCCCCGGCTACTACGACCGGAATTCCCACATAATCGATCAGCCGTTTCACCGGCTCGAATCGCACACCCTGCTGCAGCCCCTCAACATCCACGTTGGTATAGAGGAGCGAACCCGCCCCGAAATCTTCGAACCGTTTCGCCCAGTCCAGGTAATCCCCGGCGGTATCCTGCCACCCGTGCACGGCGATCTGGCCGCCCTTGGCATCCACGCCGGGCATTACCCGTTCGCTCCCGAATTCTTGGGAAAGGGTCCGGATACATTCGGGATCCTGCGTGGCAAGCGTGGAAATTATGACCCGGTCTACACCGGCCTCCAGCCAGCGGCGGGCATCGTCAACGGATCGTATGCCGCCGCCGAGTTCAATCTCAACGCCGGTCTTCCGGATCAATTCAGTAATAAGCTCCGCATTCTTCGATGACGTTCCAAACGCCCCGTCGAGGTTTACCACATGAAGAGCTTCTGCACCCTCATCAAGCCAGCGTGTGGCACAGGAAAGCGGGTCCCCGTACGCGGTTGCACTCTCCCGCTTACCCTGCACCAGCTGGACACACCTGCCACCGAGGATATCAACAGCGGGAAAAATTTTCATAGCGGATCAGCGGATCATACGTTGGATTGCCATAACGAGGATATCCTTGGCTCCTGCACGCTTCAGCTGGTTGATGAGGGTATAGACACGTTCCTCGTTCACCACCGCATGAACCGCTACCAGACCTTCGGACGAGGCAACATCCATGATAGTCGGACCGGAGAGCCCTGGAAGCACGTGCCTGACAGTATCCAGAGATGTCCGTTTGACATTCATCATCAGGTAACATTGCCCCCGTGCCCGGATCACACTTTCCAGTGCGAGATGGATCTCGTCAATCTTCTCCCGTTTTGTCTTCAGGGCCTCATGGTTAGCGATCAGATGGGTCGAGGTTATGAGCACCTCATCGATCACGCGAAGGCGGTTGGTTTTGAGCGTGGTTCCCGAACTGGAGAGATCAATGATTGCATCAGCAATACCAAGATGTGGTGTCGCCTCGCATGCTCCGCCAACAATGACCACATTTACGTTCACCTTGTGTTTCTCAAAGTACGTGCGGGTGATAACCGGGAACTCTGTTGCAACTTTAAGACCGGCAAGCTGTTTAACGGTGGTAATGGGAGAGTCCTCACGAACCGCGAGCACGAGTTTCGCCTTTCCGAACTGGAGATCGAGCAACTCCTCCATATCAGATTGTCGTTCGATGACCATGTCGTGGCCGGTAATCCCAAGATCGGCAGCACCTGTTGCAACATATTCCGGAATATCCACTGGGCGGGCAAACAGGATTTCCACATGGGGATCCAGTGTTCTGGTGATCAACCGCCGATCGGCACCGCCCTCTGCAAGATGGAGCCCACTCTTTTCGACAAGCTCCATAATAGGGGCAGCAATCCTGCCCTTGTTAGGGATAGCGAGCCGTACAACATCAGAAAAAGGAGTGGGATTGCTTATTTTTTTTATTGATTTTACTGTTTTAGCCATCGCAGTATCAGAAGGTCTTGAGTTTGCCTTCGATAACCTTCTCGGTGATGCTGGTGACATTTGCCAGCTGGTCGTCCACGATCTCCTGGATGTCGGCATTGATGTCCTTCAGCTTCACGCCGCATCGGGGGAGCACCTGGACACTTGCCACGAGCGGTTGGTCGATCGGCTTACCGATCTGGGAGAGCAGCCTGACATACATCTCTTCAATACCGTCAACCTTGGTGACACACTCACGTGCGATCTGGGTTGAGAGGAGGTTGTAAATTTTACCGATATGGTTGATCGGGTTCTTGCCGCTTGTCGCTTCCATGGACATCGGGCGGTTGGGGGTGATAAGCCCGTTGCAGCGGTTGCCACGGCCTACCGAGCCATCATCGCCCATCTCGGCAGAAGTACCGGTGACGGTGAGGAAGACGCTCTTCTTCTTGATGTCATCAGCTGTGTTGATGTGGACAGCCACTTTCCGCTTTGTGCTCTTCTTTGCAATTGCGGTGATCTCCTCGTTGAGGAGGGTCATGTATTCCGAGTATTCCCGGATATCCTTGCAGTATCGGTCAACGATCGCGCAGGCAACGGTGAGGGTGATGGTGTTCCCGTCACGGAGGCCCATGATCTTGATGTCCTGGCCGATTGCAGGATACTTTTTCCGGAGTTTCGTGTCGATATAATCCGAGCTGTTCTTAATGATCGTCTCAACTTCCGAGAAGGGGGCATGCCCGACACCAAAGGAGGTGTCATTCGAGCGAGGTACCTTGCCCTGGCTGGGCTTGAATACATCACGCAGGTCCGTGGAACCGGTCCCGAGCCGGCAGTCGATCATGATCTCGCGGTTGAGGTTGAGTTCGGGAAGGATCTTATGGATATATTTGTTAGCAGCCTCAACAGCAACGGCATCCGTGGGGACGGTTATGCCATTAAACTGCTTGGTCGCCCTTCCATCAAGAAGAACATATATCGGGCGGATCATACGGCCTCCACCAAACGTGGGTGCGGACTCGCCGGCTACGACTTCACCCTGGTCGGTGTTGTGATGAAGGACAACACCGAATTCATCAAGGTATGTTTTGCAGAGTGCCTGGCTGATAGATTCGGCAATACCGTCAGCCAAGCTATCGGGGTGACCAAGACATTTGCGCTCAACAAGTTCAATGCGCTGTTTTTCCAGAGGAATCTGGTCCAACGCTTCGATCTGGATATTTCTCTTCATGTATTTCCTCGTAGGACTTCGTTACAGTACATGGTAATGGAGGTCATATAACCATTTCTAATAACGCAATTAATGCCCTTGGATTATGATTGTTAGTAATATTTTACGGGGTCGGGGTTACGCAGTTTTCCGGGATCTGCGACGGCAATCTACAGAAATATGATACAAAAACAGGTAATTTTTTAAGGACAGGATAATTCCTGAGAAATTCAAAACGAGGGGGGGGAGGGTGGGAGATTATCGCCGCAGGAATTTATGGAGGATGGTCATCTCACTGCCTTTTGGTGCTTTCTTGATGGCTGGCTTAGTAACAACCGGCATCTCGCCAACCTCATCATCAAATTCATCATCATGCGATCCCCGTTGCTCGTGGACAGGCGGATCTGTACGGGTTGCCTGTTTGTCGGGAACCGTTGCGGAATGCCGGTTTTTGGGGAGGGTGCGGGACTGGCTGAGTTTTGTACCGCAACCAGGACAGAAGTTAGCTGAATGAGGAAGCTTCTTTCCGCAGTTGTGACAGAACTGGGGCGTTGTTGTCGTAACCTCATCATCACGAATGTGCTTTTCCTGAGGCGGTTCATGCACAACGGGACGGCGCGGGGAGGAAACTGGGCGCTCCTGCTCCGGCTCAGCAGATACCATGCGCTTCACAGGACGGGTGTGCTGCTGCTGGATCGGCCTCATGGCGCTTTTCATTGCCACCTTCATGGCGGACTGCACTTCCGGTTTTGGCGCCTGCGGCAGATCCGACTCCTCCATCTCCTGAATCTCGCGGTCATATAGCGGGCTAACAACAGGTTTTTTCGGGTGTTCCGTTACCTGACGGACCTGTGCTTTCCGTGGGGGTGGGGAGACCGGAACTTCCGGTTCGTTCTCATCAGCAGGTTCTACCTCCGGCACGTTATACATGGAGAGAAGCCGCTTTACCGGGGGTTGCTTTTCGAGGTCCTTGGTGGGCTTCCGTGCCGGGCGGAGTTCTGGTTTCTGCACGGGTTTTTTGGGGGGAGTCGGCACCGGCTCTTCTTCCGGCATCTCCGGCTCCGGCGGTTCCTCGGGTTCTGCGACTTTTTGTGCAGGTCGTTTAGGCGATTTTTTCGCGGGTTCTTCATTCTGGATAAGCACAATCCACTCGTCGATCTCTCCGGACCGGTCCATGCCGTTCTGGACAAAAACCAGTTTCATGGTCTTGATATCATCATCGGGAGAACGGATGGAGAGTACCAGCACCGGGTCGGAATTCTCGGAGAATTCGACAATACAACCGGCAATGGTATCGCGCGGGACATCCTTTGCCACAACCTTAAGCTTCTTTTCCTGTGTATCGATCAGGAATACCCGCTGGTTGGTCAGGTAAGCGTGGAAAAAGAACTTCTTGACCGAGACATTGAGTGAGCCAATCAGTACCTGCTCGCCGGGCTGGAGGTAAGGGGAGAGACCGCCCCCGTCTTCCTCATCGCCCTCCGGCCCAGGCTCATCAGGAGGCGCCCGTGACGTGGACGATGCTTTCGATGCCCTGCCCGCAGGGGAAATCCCGGGTCTGCCGCTTCCGGCCTGCGCTCGTTCCGGACGCTGGGCTATCTCACCACCGCAATAGCCGCATTCAGTGATATTATCCCTGATGATCATCCCACAGTGAGGGCACTTCATCTATTACGCTCCGTATAATAAATATCCAGACTTGATAACTATAATGTTCTCATCAGATATGAAAAATTCTCTGATCGAGTACAGACAGCATCATAGACAGTTTTTTGTTATTTTGGCTATACTCTTTCCGTTCAGGAATCCTGAAATGCGATCCTGCTCATCAGCCGAGTTGCTGGCATAAACGAACAATCCGGCTTCATTGCGGTTGTTGGAGAGCACTGCATTGATCCGGCACCGGACCTCGTCACCATTGAGAAAACAGTGCTCGGGGGTGATACGCCCGAAGGTCCCATTGATTGTTTCACGGAACGAATCGGGACATGTTAAGGCAGAATAAATTCCACGGTTTACAACAACAAGCAGGACTCCAGACCTTGCCATGTCGTTCGATTCCGCAGCCCGGAATGACCCGAATTTCTCATCGCCATAAGGATGGAGAAATTCGCGATAGAACGGGTCATGCCGTTCCCTGAGCTGGCCGAGGAACAGACCGGCATTCAGAGGGAGGTACTGGGAGTATTTCGCATTGACCAGGTCCCGCAGGTGAGAAAAAGCCGGATCTTCCAATACCTCACTGACCGTTGTCTGTATCCTCGAGAAGACTCCGTCACGGAGACTCCCGTAAAACGTGAGCGGCACAGGCTTGAAATAGAGAATCTTCCCCTCAATCGGAACCACAAGCGACCCATCTTTTATAAGGGACAGGTTCCCCAGAGGGAATACGGGAGCCGTGCCTGCAGCCGGTTTTTGTCTGGGACGTTTCAAGGGATTTCCACCCGGGCTTGTCCCGCGCGCAATGGCAGCCCAGGTTTCTGGAGGGTAGGTCTGGTCAAGGTGTTTTTTCCAGAGCGGGTCATGGATATTGGCAATAGAAACAAGTCGGAATGCAGGACCTACCGGGATGAACTTTGCCCCGCAGTGCGTGCATTCGATAATGAAATCGGTGTGGGGGACACCGAAGAGCTGCTTTCCCACGACACGGTTCAGGATCCCGGTCCTGCATACAGGACATATGCTCATCCAGGACAATGCGGAGGTATCATCCACACCGGACCCTGCAAGTTTTGCCCGGGGTGTCAGGGTTGATGCAATATGCCAGGTCCAGGATGGAAGCAGGCGCAGCGCCTTCCTCGGATGGGGGTACTGCCTCTCGATTACCTGGGCAGGTGCGGCAATACCGGCACTGACGAGAACATCGAATATGACCGGTACGGTAGTTTTCCCAGGCACCTTCAAGCGCCCTTCAAGGCACTGATCGAGCCCTTCGGCAATTGCCGCAGGGGCTTCCCGCGGGGTTGTGAGGGGGAGGGTTCTGGTGGATTCCGCGTTGAGGCACTCCATGGTTATGCCCACAAGTTCGCCGGTCACCATCACACCGCTTCGCAGAAATGGCAACCTCGAAACCCTCTGTGTGATCGTCTCGCAAGCTAAGGCTAGCATCTCAGGAGGAATCGGGAAGAACTGGGTCGAGGACATGGTGTTATGCCCGTATCGGTTGGCGGGAAAGAGGATAAACGCTTGCAGGTCCGGCTGATAATTGCCTAGGATGATGAACGGGAAGTACCGGAGGATAAAAAAGAGGATCTTCCGTTTCAGGAAAAACACCGGGCATGGCCTTACGATCTCCTGTAATATTCAATCCCTTAACGGAAATCACAATTTCCGAGAACGACTTACAAAGTAAATAAGCATGGTTCGGGGGATCGTTTCACATTAGCCCGGGAGTCCATTATAATCTGATGCAAAAAGGTTCGGTTTTTTTCCTATGAATAAAAAGAGCAGGTCTTGATGACCGATCCATTGTATTTCCTTCAGACATTGACACGGATAAAAAAAAGCCGTTTATTCCAGCTTCGCCCAACACAACTCTTCGTTTTGCCGGTATTGTTAACTTCGGAGTTTAATTAATCCCGGATTCGGTCAATAATTGGCCAACTGCCGTAATGTGAATATAATATATCCCGCAGGCATCGTGATAGAAAAGCCGGGAAGACCCGGGGCGGCAGGATCACCGCATATCATCAGAGATCCGGAACATGTGAAACCATGAGAATTCCAACCATACTCATCAGTTGTGCCTTGCTGGCACTTATAGCACTGGCAGTCCCTGTGACGGCCGGCACCAGTAATAATGCCAATGACGGGGGTTCGTCCTATGTCTACGTGTCCTCGGTCACTGTGGACCCGGAGGTATTTTATCCGTATGAAAAGGGAACCATAAGCATAACACTGACCAACGATGGCAATACATCCGTTGGGGTAACCCACCCGAATCTTCTCGCGGCCTCTAACGATATCAGTATCGTGAATCAGGATATGTGGAAAACTCTTTCCTATATCGGGTCAGGAAACTCTATCACCTATACATTCGAGGTGACAGTAAATGGCATGGGGGGTAATTACTTCGCGCTGTTCTCGGTAGAAACCAAAGACGGTGAGAACGTCCATTATCCTCTCACGTTAGAGGTGGATTCAGAAGACCTGCACGCCGCCATCTCCGATAAGCCGGAGACATTTACCCTTGATAGTGAAGCAACAGTCAACCTGAGCCTGATCAACCCGCGTGACGGGCCAATCAAAAGTATCTATATTACCACATCAGATAGCGGCACGGATATCTCCCCATCGCAGACATTTATCAATGAAATTGCGGCAAATAATGTTGTCGAAGTGCCGTTCTCGGTAATTCCCCACAAAGCAACGAATATCACATTCGATATCAGTTACCAGAACGGCGATGTCAAACGAGAGGTTTCAGTAACTCTGCCGATAAACCCGGGCAATGCCAAAGATGCAGCAGTACCGACGATCAATAATATTGCACTCACATCCCAGGGCACCTCGTATGACCTGAGCGGGGATATCACCAATACGGGGGTTTCAGATGCTAACGGGGTTGTTGTCACGATGGGCATGCCTGCCAAGGGAACGGGCACCTATCCGGAATATGCCGTAGGCAGCCTTGCCTCCGATGACTCGTCCAGCTTCGAGGTTACCTTCACCTGCACGGACCTCTCCTCCGTACCGCTGGTCATCAAATGGAAGGATACGTTTGGTACCGATTACTCGGTTACCAAGATTCTTGATCTGACAACATACGCGAGTTCCGGAAGTATGCCGTCCGACAGCACAAGCACAAGCAGTTCTGTCAAGAGTTCCAGCAACATGCCGGGGGGAATGGGGGGAGCACCCAGTCAAATGGGCGGACCCGGTGGATCTTCATCCACCAGCAACGTCCTGTCCAGCATCACTGACGCGAAAGGCGGCCTTAGCTCGTTCTATCCGGTCATCGCCATGTTTGCCATCATCATTGTCGGAAGTGTTGCGTATGTCAAGCGGAAATGGATCATGTCAAAGCTAAAGAAGCAGTGAGGGGTCAAAGAATGACCGACACTCCCCTTATCAGCCTGGTGGATGTCACCAAGACATACCACCTTGAGAGCGGGGACTTCACAGCGCTTGACCATGTCTCCCTCGATATCATGGATAACGATTTCGTCGCGATCATGGGGCCGTCCGGTTCCGGGAAATCGACCATGATGAACCAGCTTGGAATCCTCGACGTTCCCTCAACGGGAAACCTCTATATCGATGGTAAAGATGTGGCAAAGATGACCAACCTTGAACGGACACACCTCCGGCGCGATGCCATCGGATATATCTTCCAGAAGTTTTACCTTATTCCCCTTCTTTCAGCCTACGAGAACGTGGAGTACCCGCTTATCCTGAAATACAAAAAACACGATTCAACCGGCAGGGCATCCGCCCTGCTTGAAGCAGTAGGAATTGACAGGGAAAAGGCCATACACCGTCCCAACCAGCTCTCCGGGGGCCAGCAGCAGCGCGTTGCGATCGCCCGGGCACTTGTAAATGACCCGAAGATTCTCCTCTGCGATGAACCCACCGGCAATCTCGACCGCAAGACAGGATTCCAGATCATGGAGATTCTCTGTGGCCTCCACAAGGAAGGAAAAACAGTCATCCTCGTTACCCACGACCCGAAAGTGGCGGAGTATGCACACCGCACGATACGTCTTGAAGACGGGAAGATAGCGGAGGAAACATGATCGGAGATATCTTTTTTGACCTCTCTGTCAGGAGTGTCAGGCTGAATTTCCTGCGCTCGATCCTGGCATCAATCGGCATTGTTATCGGGGTTGTGGCAATCTCAACCATGGGAATGCTGGGGACGAACATGCAGCTTCAGGTCAAGGACGAGCTCTCATCAAGCGCGAACACGATTGTTATTACTGCCGATGCCATCAGGATGGGGCCACCGGGCTCCCAGTCATCATCATCAACTGAAGAATCCGGGATCAAAAAAACTCAGCTGAACAAGATCAAAGCTGCAGTGGGGACGAACGGTACCGTGATACCAATCTATTCGTCCAATACGGAGTTTACCTCGGGAAATGTCCCTGCACGGGGAACCATCTACGGGATGGACCCGGATGATGCAACAGAATTCCTGACCATCGGGAACGGGACCAACATCGCGAGTATCAACGAAGCGCTCGTAGGGTATACCCTTGCAGAATCCCTTGGCATAGATATTGGAGACAAGATTAAAATCAGCTCGGCTTCATCGGGTCCACCCGATGGTTCATCCTCCGCATCGCGTGCTTCGGTCAAGATCGTCGGGATTATTGATACACGGGGCACCGTCACGGACAGCGTGAGTACCGATAACGGGATCGTCGTCTCCCGGGAATGGTTCGTAGCCCAGTACGGCGGGAAAGATGTCTTCGACCAGGTTAATGTGATCGTGGATGACACCGATATGATTGCGGAGATCGAGGAGGCCATCGATGCCAAGATCAATACTGACGCAAAGACCCCGGCAGTCCGCATCAGTGACGCCAGTTCCCAGCTCGATACGATCTCGTCGACCCTGGAAACCCTGACCACGTTTGTCCTTGCGATCGGTGGCATCTCGCTTCTGGTCGCGGCTGTCAGCATCTTCAACGTTATGATGATGTCGGTCAACGAGCGGGTACAGGAGATAGGTATCCTGCTTTCAATCGGTACGGAGACAGGGGAGATCCGACGGATGTTCGTGTATGAAGCTCTCATCCTCGGCATTCTCGGTGCGGGCATAGGTGGGGTAATGAGTCTTGTCATAGGGTACTCTGTAGTCGATGCGATGATGGGTACTACGGAGTTCTTCTTCCTCCCGGACAGTCTCATCTACATCCCGGAAGGTATGCTGGTAGGGATGGTGGTCTGCGTGCTCTCCGGGCTCTATCCCGCATGGCGGGCATCGAACATGGATCCTATAGATGCATTGAGAAATGATTGATCCAATCTATCAAGGATCAATAATCCCCTTTTTCATACCGTAGACAAAAAATCACATCGGCAGGATTCTGTGCCGACATTCCGGCAGAATTCTCATCTACCCGCCATAGACTATTCTGTTTATTTTATGACTACGACCGGGAATGTTCCCGATTATGTTTACTACCGGGTATAATTATTCCCCGCAGGGAGTGAGTATTACACCAACCACATGTACCGAATATAAAACCTGCAACAGTAATCGGGATCTGCGATGATTGCCGTAACCGGGTAATCATCAGAAAGGAGGTGATGATAGTCAGGGGTTAATCCATGAAACAGGATCAAACAAGATCAGTGGGCAGGAGCGGGCAACCAATATTATCAGGCACAATGATGGCCTTAAATAAAGACCCGAAGTAATCAGCACACGATGCAGCAGAAGAGAAACCAGAAAGGAAGATAATCATCATCAGTTCCCAAACGGGCATCCTGAAAGGATTTCACCGGAATCATGAGGGGTCCCGTTTTGGAAAAAGCGTCCAGCTGGACTCAAACCCCCTTGTCAGATTCGGGAACGGATAATAACGGTTAATGCCCACAGCCCGGAACCGTTCCCGGCTCAATGAGAGGATTGTGAAATCCCACAAAACCTCTAATCCTTTTTTCCATTGTTGCATTCCGGGCGGGATGGCTGCCGAAATAGTACACTTGGTAGTTCAATTATTACTCGATCCAGTGCAGATTTTCCCTTCCCCCATACGCGCATCGTAAATACTCTGCATTGAAACAGTGACGCCATTTAAGGTGTAAAAATGCAGGATCAATTTCCCATCTCAATGACCTGGCAGGAAATCCGGAGGCAACAGCCATGAAGATGCTGTTTCTTTCATTTCTTCTGGTAACTACTATCTGCCTGATCGTAGCGGTACCCGCCGATGCTGCGGCACCGTCCGGCTCATTTGTATCGGCGATAACAACAGGTTCGGCCCCACTTTCAGTCCAGTTCATAGATTATTCTACCAGCACACCCACCGCATGGGCGTGGTCCTTCGGTGACGGGGGAACATCTACAGAACAAAATCCTTCCCACAGTTATACTTCAGCCGGAACATATACCGTTACTCTCACGGTAACCAATGCTGACGGCAGTGATACCATCTCAAAAACCGGCTATATCACAATCAGCGAAACCGTTACATCACCGGTCGCCTCGTTTGCCTCGGCGGTAACATCAGGAACGTCCCCACTTACAGTCCAGTTTGCTGATTTATCCACAAAAACCCCGACATCATGGGCATGGTCATTTGGCGATGGCAGTACTTCTACAGTACAAAACCCATCCCACACGTACTCCGCTGCGGGATCCTATACGGTCACCCTCACCGCAAGTAATGCCGGGGGCAGCAACACGGTCTCCCAGTCAGCATATATCACCGTTACAGAAACCGCCACTGCACCGGTCGCTTCATTTGTCTCAGCGGTTACCACGGGAACATCCCCGCTCACCGTCCAGTTCGCTGACTCTTCCGCCAACTCCCCCACATCATGGGCATGGTCTTTCGGTGACGGTGATACCTCCAGCGTACAGAATCCCTCCCACATCTACACCGCATCAGGGTCCTTCACCGTCACTCTCACATCCACCAATTCCGCTGGAAGTGATACGGTTTCAGAGACCGCGTATATTACCGTAACCGAAGTTGAACCTGTGACTTCATTTACAGCGAACTTTACATACGGTATGGCACCATTTGCAGTCCAGTTTAACGATACATCAACCAATACGCCCACATCATGGACATGGGTATTTGGTGACGGCGGCACTTCATATGAACAGAATCCTGTGTATGAGTACACAGACGCTGGAAATTATACCGTCACCCTGACTGCAGCAAATTCTGTTGGGAGTGATACCAACTATACCAGTGCGTACATCAACGTCGATGCAGCCACAGCACCGGTTGCATCGTTCATGGCTGATGTCAGAACAGGATCATCCCCGTTCACCGTCCAGTTCACGGATACATCAACCTACAACCCAACCTCATGGTACTGGTCATTCGGAGATGGGAGCACATCAACCGAACAGAATCCCGCTCATTCGTACAGTTATACCGGATCGTTCACCGTGTCCCTGACAGCGTCTAATCTTGGAGGGAGTCAAACGAGCAGTTCAAGTGAATACATTACAGTCACTTCCAGTGATTTGACACAGGTCATTACCACCGCACCGACGGTCATCGTGACAACTGAAACTACCGTTCCGATCACTGTTGTGCCGGAAGGATCATCAGAACCTGAAACAGCCGAATCCGTGTCGATTGATCTCATGATCCCTGTCATTTTCGGGATCGCCATTATCAGTATTGCCATCTTTGCCATTGTAAAATGGCGACGGGCACGATACCAGCGCGGGAATTTGTGAACAGCGGTGTGGTTATCCACAATCATTTTCATAGTTTTTCCCGGTATTTGATCACGCTGATTCAGATCTGTATTCGGTTGATACGTACCGGGCGAATTCAATAGTAATTTCTCAGGCAGGCATGCAGTGCAAAGATCGCTGACGGCGGATGTATCGCGTTCCTGGTTTTCGTATGGTACTGCAGACCGTCCAGTTTTTTTCAAATATCGGATTGAATCCGTGAATACCATCGATACAACGATGTTATTGATATTGTATACCAGCAGGTTTAATTTATGCCCTTTTTCGGGAAGTATTTGACACCCTACATGACGTGAATATATAACAACAGGGTGTCATCCTGAATACGCGAGGACATTCAAGCCCGGAAGAGGGCAGCAGTCCACACGGGATCTCACAGGGTGTCCATACCGGGTACCCTGCCTAGTCCCCTCGCATACAATGGAGATTATTCCCATGAAAAAGAACATTACCATCATATTGGTCGCTTCTGCGATCCTCATCGCGGGAGTCTTCCTTGCCGGCTGTACACAGGAAGCTGGAACGACAGCAGACAGCCCGGTCACGTCTGCAACCCAGGCGCAGGTCAGTGCAGGGACTGCCAGCGAAAGTTCAGTCACCCCCTCCGGGACACAGCCAGCCGATCTGCAGATGGACGGCACCGCATCATCGGGTACTCCCCCGGAGGGAATGGAATTGAACAAGACACGTCCATCGGGCACCCCACCTGCGGACATGGTGGGGAACGGTACACGCCCATCGGGTACTCCCCCGGAAGGGGCAGGAACACCACCTTCGGATGCTCCGGCCAGCGAATAATTATTCTAAAAAACCTCTTTTAACGAGACCTGGAACTACAAAAGGACATGACACAGGGAGAGCTTCCCCGGTCAATCCACTCTTCCCGGTACGGTTATAGATTTTCGTCAAGACGCTTTAGATCAGCAAGAAGCTCTGCCACGTCCCCGTACCGGTCTGCCGGCGTCTTCTGAATGCATTTCAGGATGATCCCGCGGAGAAGATCGGGATTCGTTCCCGATATCTCCGGAGGTTGCGGGGTTGTATGCAGGATTGCATGCGTGACCTCCCCCATTCCCGTACCGCTGAACGGCACCAGTCCGGTCACCATCTCGTATAAGAGAACACCCAGCTGGTAAATGTCGGTCCATTTCCCGGCATCGCCATAGATATTCGGGGCCAGCTGTTCGGGAGCGGCATAATTCAGGGAGAAACTGATGAGCCCCGTGTGTTTTGTATCGGCAAGCGCTTTGGCAAGCCCCCAGTCGGTGATCTTAGGAGTACCGTCAGCAGCGATGAGAATATTTTCCGGCTTGATGTCACGGTGAACAATTCCCAGATCGTGGGCGTACTGCAGCCCTTTCGCAACACCGGTAACGATCTGCACGGCTTTGATGTAATCCAGCGGGAACTTGTATGAGGCAAGCGAGGATTCAATAAATTCCATCTCGATATAGGGCATCGGGAAGACATTTGCAGCGTACACTTCAACGATATTTTTATGGTGGAGCCCCTGCCAGATATGGAGTTCCTTGGTGAACTGCGCACCGGTCACCTCATCGAACCGTACCGGAATCTTGATCGCGACAGCGCGGTTCTCTTCCGGATCCCATGCCCGGAACACCCGGCCAACACCACCCTCCCCCATGTATTCCGCCCCATTATATCTCTTCTCAAGAAGCGGCGGCAGGTGGACGGTAAAATACGGATTGTCCTGGCCCGGGCTGCCACCGGGAAGGGTCTGGCCGTGATGACTTACGATCGTTGCATTCCGGGGCGACTGGGTCCTGAGCGGGTCATCAGTATCTGGTAAAGTTCTTCTCTTGAAAGAACGCTCGAACCATATCCCACCAGCGGCAGCAATAACGATCAGAATTGGGATCCCCCACCAGTATTGGAGGATTATCGCGGTAAAGTCGCCCGGTGGCGGAGTTGTGGGGGTGCCAGGGCCGGTCTGGGGGATGCCTGTAACCGACTGCTGCTGCCCGCTGTAAGGGCCGGATGCAAGCGGGTTTGGGTTTTGGTTCTGCCCGCCTTCGGAAGATTCCGGAACAGTCCCTTCCCGCATACCCGGCGCCGAGACTGTTGTCGTATTCGTTGATCGTATCAAGGTATAGGAATCAGGGGAGCTGACCAGCGGGGCACGATCAGCCATCTCCGTTCCGGCCGTAGATGATACAAGGATAGACTGCCGTACTTTGAGGGTATATGCAGTGTCACCAATCCCATCGCCATTACTATCGGTCCCTGAATACTCTTTCCATGAATTGCCAAGTGCACCGGAAAAATCATTTCCTCCATACTGGTAATCCTGGCTTCCCGAGAACCAGATGTTCCCGGCAGCCAGACTGGAGATGTCTTCGGTGTTGTCAAACCGGTTGAGATAAAAGATATTGGAACGGGAGGAGCGATCTGCAACCACACCGATACTGTTATTCACAATGGTATTTGTGGAGAAAATATTGTTTGATGCCGATTGCAGTTCAATACCATGAATAAATCCTGACACCGTCAGTGCACTGATACGATTGTTGTTCGATCGCACAAGGAGCCCATTCTCATTATTCCCGCTTATCACCACCCCGTTGATAGTGATGCCATCAACATCAAGAATTATTCCGGCACGAGAAACATCTGCTATGATGAGCGGGGGATCGCTCGTATCAAGGGCACCAAAGCTGATCGGTCTATCGATGACAAGACTCCCGGGATAGAATCCGCCGGCAAGGAAAATTGAATCGCCGCTCGTCGTGCTGTTGATCAGATCCTGGACCGCCCCGCTGGTTCCGGATTCATTGAAGATAATCACTTTTGCCGAGACCGGGGCTATTGCAAGAAGAAGAATGAGAAATCCAAGGGTAACAAGAAGACCCGGGCTGTGGAAAATATCTGCCTGTTGCGACACGGTTCTTTCCACACCCGACATGTACACTCACTCGTTGTTCACAAACAGGAAGCGGGCAGAGCTTTCCCCGATGGCAAAATCGACAACATCCCCATTTTTCAAAAGGGTCCGGTTCATCGGAGTTATCAGTCCCGAATTCACGTATGTGCCGCTTGAACTTCCCTTGTCTTCGATATACCAGTCTTTTCCTGCACGGAAGAGAACTGCATGAGGCTTGGTGATCCGGGTTACTGCAGCAAATTCCACGGGAAGTGCAATATCCCCTTCCTTCGCATGAGAGGGAAAATCCGGGTCGATCCTCCCGATGCTGATCCGTTCCTTCTTTAAAAGGTAGGTCTTCCCGGCGGCATTCCATTCGACAAGATGGAGGGCCGGGTATTGCGTACCGGATCCCTCGAGGAGGGCCTTCCTGACGGGTTCGATGCGGGCCTGGAGGTCCCCGTATCCCATCGGGATGTTGATACTTGAGAATACTCCGATATTCCTGATGAGCATCTCAAGGCCGCCATCCACAAGGGAAAACTTCCAGACCGGGTGAATACCCTTGACAGTCTCCCTTCCAAACCCAGCCTCCTTTTTTACGAGCCCGATCGCAACCAGCTGGTCAATGTGCTTTTTTGTATTGGCATAACTCGTGTCGATTCGGGAGGAGATCTCGCTGATCTCCCGTGGTTCCTTCTCGATAACCTTGAGGATCTTCAGCCGTGTGGGGTTTGAGAGAACCTCCAGGTATTCGGAGAGTTCAGTTAAGAATGCAGGATCCGTTGAGAGGGACACAGTTTCTTTGTCAGACATAGAGATCTAACCCTGGAATTTATTCTGGTTTTTCATGACAAAATGTTAAGTATGCTTTACCATAGTATCATTGTCCTGTGATAAAAAAAGTTGGTATGTCATATGAACCTGTGCATCATGCGTTCCTGTTCATACCCGGGATCTTCTCCCCGGTATGCCGCCACCCGCGGACATATATGATCCACCGGAGTTCAATATTTCCCGCGCCGGTATAAGCCGGATACTGCAGGAGTATCATCATTTTATTAATCCGGACCTTCAACGGTGCATCCATTCCAGAATAAAAAGGCTGCATCATGAATATCAGGACTGTCACGGGCATCTCGCGTCATCATAAATCGCGGGTTTTGAGGGAGAGTTACAATGATAAGAATCCGTGGTTCCTTATCTGTGCGGATGAGATTGCCACGATTCAGGACGCGCTTCAGGATTGCATCACGGGAATGATAAGGAGACTCAATCGAATCCTGGACCGCCAGTCATGAACGAAGAGTCGCTTCTTCGGAAATATCGCATGGAGTTCCTGCTTGCAGGTATCCTCCTGCTTTCCGGTTTTTTGAACATATGGAATATCTGGATCCAGGGGTATTCGAATTCCTATTATGCAGCAGCGGTCGTGAGTATGCTCAAAAACCCCGGCGTCCTCTTCTTCAACTCCTTTGACGCCGGGGGTTTTATCACGGTGGATAAGCCCCCGCTGGGTCTCTGGGTGCAGGTGGCAAGCGCAGCTTTGCTCGGGTTCTCCGGATGGTCAGTTGTCCTCCCCCAGGCACTTGCGGGGGTTGGATCGGTTGCCCTGATCTACTTCATTGTCTCCCGCCCGTTTGGGAAACCGGCCGGTCTCGTTGCCGCATTTGCCCTTGCCGTCACCCCGATCTTTGTTGCAGTCTCCCGTAATGGGACAATGGATGGCATCCTGATCTTTGTCCTCCTCCTCTCCATCTGGGCAGCACTGAAAGCGGCACAGGAAAATTCCCTCCCTCTCCTGCTACTTGCCGTCATCATGATCGGCCTCGGGTTCAACATCAAGATGATCCAGGCGTTCATCGCAGTTCCTGCAGTCATTCTCGTGTACCTGCTGGGTGCCGGGGGTGTACCGGTAAAAAAGCGCCTCCTCCATATCGGGTTCGCCATCGCGGTACTAATGGCAGTGTCGCTCTCGTGGGCAGTTGCGGTTGATATGATCCCTGCCGACCAGCGGCCGTATATCGGGGGCAGCGGAGATAACACGGTGATGGGCCTCATTGTCAACTACAATGGTATCCACAGGCTGGAGAGTGACGGACAGTCTGCGGGCGGGAACAGGGGATCCGTGCTGGGGGGTAGTTCCGGCACGCAGGAAGGTCCGGGGGATATACAGCCCGTCATGACATTCTCCCGCACCCAGACTTCAGACCGGATGATCCCGGATGCAGGTAGTCCGCCACAAGGTGGAATGGCTTCTGGTACGAGTACGAATACCATACAGGGATCTGCCCCCCCACAGGGGACTATGCGGGCCCAGTCCACATCGGGCGGGCGAACCGGTGGCGGGATGATGGACGAGACCGGATCACCAGGAGTCCTCCGCCTCTTTGGGAGTGGGCTTGCCGGCCAGATCAGCTGGCTCCTGCCCTTTGCCCTTATCGGCCTGCTGGCATTCCCAAAGCGACCTGAATCCATTTCAATGAAAGGACTAGAGGACGCAGGGTATTTCAGCGAGCGTGCTCTGACCCTGCTCGCACTGTGCCTCTGGCTCTTTGCCGGTCTTACCTACTTCAGTTTCACCACCGGCTTCTGGCACACATATTACCTTGCCACGATTGCACCTCCCCTTGCAGGTATCGCAGGTATTGGTGCGATGGGATTGTACCGGGAATATTTCATGGAGGGCATCAGGGGCTGGCTCCTTGTCGCAGCAGTTCTGGTTACGGGATTTGCCGAGACGATCATACTCCTCTATAACGCAGAATTTTCCGGCGTCCTGGTTCTGGTCCTCGCAATCGGAACATTCTGCCTGACAATAATCCTTGCATTCCTCGCCATAAGGATGATGACGAATACGGGAATGTTCCCTCAGATCGTTGTTGCTGTTGCAATCGGGCTCCTCTTCATTGCCCCATTTGTCTGGGCATGCACCCCGCTTGCATACGGCGCCGGGAACTCCCTCCCTGTTGCCGGGCCACAACTGGCAAAAAACGGTGGCGGAAGCCCGGGCGGCAATACCGGTTCAGGAATGACAGGCAGCAACTTAGGACTTTCCAGTTACCTCATCTCCCACCATGCAGGGGAACAATGGATTGTTGCGGTCTCCAGCAGCAGGGAGGCGGCGAACATAATACTCAACACAGGCGAGCCGGTCATGGCGCTCGGCGGGTTCTCCGGTTCCGACCAGGTTCTCACCACAGAGTCCTTAAAAAACCTCATCAATGAAGGGAGGATCCGCTACTTCTACACGTCTGCATCATCGGAAGACCGGGCCGGAACATCAGGGAACGGGGCGATCTCCTCATGGGTGAGCAGTAACTGTGCAGTGGTAGCATCATCAGAATATGGTGCCGGGGATACACAGAATCGGATAGCCGGTGAAACATGGCAGGACACCCGTACCACGAATTCCTCCCTCATGACTCCGACCGGAATGTCACGCAATGCCATGACGGCATTTAGGCAGGCCGGGGGGAACGCGCTGTATGACTGCCAGGGTGCACCAGGATCCACAACCAATGGAACCGGCAGTTAAGCACCAGGACGAACACCCAATGACCGCGAACAGTACGTACAACCACAGGGTGCGGATCTTCTGGTTCATCGGGGTAGGGGCTATTGCCTCCGTAACCGATATCTGCCTCCTCTGGATTTTCTGCGAATGGTTTGGCATCTGGTACCTCCTGGCGTCGGCAATCTCCTATTGTATCGGGATACTGGTAAGCTACTGCCTGAACAAGGTCCTGACGTTCCATGACTACAACCGGCATTATGTCCGCCAGTTCAGCACATTCACGATAATCTCCGCCAGTTGCCTGCTGGTGAACGTCTGCATCATCTGGCTCGGAGTGACATTCCTTGCCCTTAATTACCTGGTGGCAAAAGTCATTGCAACGTTCTGTGCTGTATTCTGGAACTATTACGGGCAGAGCCGGATCACCTTCCGCGGTAACGAGACAGACTGAAATGATGGCATACAGGACTGAATCGGATATCACGGTCACAGGATACTTGCATGAAAAAAAAGAGATTCAGAATCCTGAAGGGTCCACAGCATCCCACCGTGCCTTCCCTTTTTGCACAAAGAGCCAGGCCGGCAAAAAGAGGAGGACGGAGGCAAGTGCATACAGGGGATTTGCAAAGGCAAGAGCGGAGAAGATAGTGAGGGCTATCCCGAGAAGGACAAAATAGATTGCCATCACTTTCACGTCATAAACGAGCACGTTCGGCGATAAACCCGTCAGCCAGATCATGATGCCAACAGCATAGAACGAGACCGCAAGGCAGAGCACAACAGAGGGGACAAGATTTACAGCCTCCCCGCTCAACAGGGCAGCCGCAGCGATGAACATGGCGGGGACAATCTGCATGAGAGAGAAGGTGATGAGCTTCCCGCTGATGAGGCGGCCCACGGTAACCGGCAGGCAGGCATACGGTCCGAAAGAGTCGAACATCGTGACCCACGTGTACATGGTCGAGGCAATCACCCCGGTAATGATGGCAAACAGGAAGATGAGACCGTGCGGGGGGAGATAGGGACCGAGGAGTGACAGGAAGAACCAGATCACTGCAAGGGGAATGAGGAATGAGAAGAGCGTCTGGCCGATCGCGCTCCCGCTCCGGTACAGATCGATCATGTCCTTTGCTGCAAGGGCCGGGTCAGAGAGGATCGAGAGCCGTTTAGCAAGAGGAGAGAACATATTCCGGTATTCTCTGGTTGTCCCGGCATACTCTGGGCTGAAGAGGAGCACGGCAAGGGCGAACAGGACCGAGAGGACGATGAGAGATAGGATCAGGTTCACCCACGAGAATGCAGCATAGAGGTGGAGCGGCGGGAAGAAGAGCGCCGGGTTCATGCCGGTGAAGGCAACCAGTAACCCGCCCACGACACCGAGGAGGAGGACGAGCCCCATGAGCAGGGGCCGCGACCGTGCGTACATTGCCGAGAGGAAGAAGACCGTGCAAAGCCCGTAGAGGAATGAAAGCGTCAGGGTCAGGAGGAGGAGCAGGGCAACATTAAGCGGGACACTGATGAACGGCGATGCGAGAATGTACCCGAAGCCGAAGGGAAAGACCCAGAGGAAAAAGTAGTAGATAACATCCTTGACCACGAAGGTGAAGAAGATGTGCGCTTCAGAGAGTGGCAGGCTTCGTGCCGAGTAGGCAAGGAAACTAGCCTGCCCGAACCTGCGGTTCATCACTTCGTTCCCGAGAAGGCCGAACGCCCCGACCATGAACCCGAGGAGGAGGAAGTTGGAGTGGATGATCAGGGACAGGTTTCCCGCAGGCAGCGTTGAGCGCACAAGCGGCAGAAGAAACGCTCCCATAAATGCTATCCCGAAGATCATGACGGGGAAGAGGGCAAAGGAGAGGCTCCCGAACATCGTGGAGTGCATCCGCCACTCCTCTTTAACCATCGACGTGAAAAGTTCAAACATGGCGATCCTTCCGGACAAGCGAGAGGAAGAACTGGGGGAGATGCTCGTCTCTTGCGGTCAGATCAGCCACCGGGCCGGTATGCAGCAGTCTTCCCTTGTGCAGGATAGCAAACACCGAGCAGATCTCCTCTGCCACTTCGAGGATATGGGTAGAGATGAAGATCGTCTTGCCTTTTTTGACGTACGCGGCGAGGTATTCCTTGACAACGTCCTGCATGATCGGGTCGAAATTGATGAGCGGTTCATCGATCAGCGCGAGCGTCGGCTCGTGGATGAACGCCTGCGCAAACATCAGTTTCTGCCGGGTGCCCCGGGAGAGGTCCTTGCAGAGCACGTTCTTCTTGTCCCGGAACTCAAGGAAGTCAAACCACCAGTCTGCCTTTGTCTCAAGGTCGGGGATCTTCCGCACCGCCCCGACAAAGGCAAGGTACTCTATTGCGGAAAGAAAACTCGGGGGCGTCTCCTGTTCGGGGATAATCCCCACACGGTCACGAACACCGACCGGGTCTTTTATGACGTCGAAACCGAGGACGGTTGCCGAACCGCCCGTAGGCCTGACCTGGCCGGTCAGCATCTTGATCATTGTCGTCTTGCCGGAACCGTTCGGACCAAGGAGGCCAAATAGTGCTCCTCCTTTCACGCTGAGCGAGATATTGTCGACAGCAGTTACTTCACCGTAGTTCTTGGATAATCCCTGTGCTTCAAGAATTGTTGTCATTCAATCACGTCTTCCCTTTTGATCTCTTCGAGTTGTTCTGTTCCTTATCGTTATCGGCAGCAAGGCCGTTCCAGACAAAATCAAGGCCCTGCCCGATAATCGTCTCCCGTTCAGATTCTGATCCGGCTGCCGCAACCCGCGCAATCAAGCCAGAGAACGAGGATGCCATCATGAAGATCAGGAGCCCCGTGTCAATGTCCCGGATCGTCCCTTCACGAATCCCCTCTTCGATGAGATCCTGCATGAAGAGAAAACGCGACATTCCCTCTTTCTGTGCTGTTGTGGATACAAACGGAGAATGGGCAAAGAATTCCATGAACTTCATCTTCTCATGGTGCTCTGTCCCCCAAGCAACCGCATTCCGTCCAAGAAGAAGCAGTTTTGCTTTTGCATCCGGCTCGTTATCCAGACCCCGGCACATCGCTTCAGCGGCTTCCGCCTTAACCTGCCGGTAGAGGGTGTCGATAAGGTCCTCCTTGGTTTTGAAGTAGAAGAAGAGCGTGCCGGTAGCTACCCCGGCCTCTTTGGAGATGAGCGATGTAGGGGTACCATAGAAACCCCGTTCTACAAAGAGCCGGAGTGCCGTTTTCAGGAGGGTTTCCTGCTTGTCTTTTGAAACTTCCATTGTTGATCACCTACAGAAGTGCTTCAAGCTGGCCACAGGTAAACGGTCCGCCATGACCGGCGTAAACGATCGCGGGCCGTGCATCGATGACTATGCGGATGTTCTTTCGTGCTGCTTCCATATCCTCAGCAAAGATGGGGAGCCGGGGCCGGGGCGCCGGGAACATGCCCATCACCAGGTCGCCCGCGATACATTCACCGGTTGCAAGCTGTACATACAGCGACCCATGCGTGTGACCGGGGGATGGGATCACCACACCGTCTATCCCGTACGTGTCAAGCCGGTAGGGAGCGTCAACGCGGATTGTCGGGGACACGGCAAGTTCCGATGACGGGGCCGGGTTACCTATCGTAAGAGCGAGCATGCGGCCGAGAAATGCGGCTGGCACGGGCACGAGACTCGCCCCTTTGGCAAGCATCTCCGCCTCACCCGCATGGACGAGCACCGGTGCACCGGTGGCTTCAGCAAGGGCAGCCGCACTCCCGAAGTGATCGGTGTGCACGTGCGTGATGAGGATGAGTGCAAGATCCCGGGGTGTATATCCCTCTTCCTCCAGGACGGAAAGGATCTTCGGGGCGCTTCCCGGCAGTCCTGTATCGACAATGACCGGCCGGCTCCCACGGATGAGAAACGCGTTCACATGCCCGAGCGGAATCGGGCGGACAATGGAATTGCGGGGAGGGGTTGCATCAGGCATGGAACTTCACTCCAATAATCGCCCGCTTGATCCCGCCGGCCCTGTTCAGGATCCAGAGCCCTCCTTTAAGGATAGGGACAATAACCGGGATCACCATTCCATCCATCTCCTTCGAGACCTCTTTCATAAGACGGGGTATGGGAAGATGCTGCGGGCAGGCTTTCGCACACTTCCCGCAACTGCGGCAGAGCCCTGCATAGGACGTCTTCCCAGTCAGCCCCCCATGCCGGCCGATGTACTGGAACCTGCCGGCCCCGTCATGAGGGAAAAGGTGGTGGGTGTTATATTCGGCAAAGCAGCCGGGGATATCCACCCCGAAGGGGCAGGGCATACAGTATCCGCAGCCCGTGCAGCCAACCTTCATTAAGCGCTTGTACTCGTCGCGAGCCATATTGATAAGTACGCGTTCTTCCGGTGTGAGGGAATCCGGCAGTGCCGATTCAGCAACCCGGAGGTTCTCATCAATATGCGCCTCCTCGTTCATGCCCGAGAGGACGACCGTAACTTCGGGATGGTCCCAGACCCAGCGGAGCGCCCATTCCACAGGGGAACGTTT